>JAGWBY010000062.1:25860-33149 GCA_021295675.1 Candidatus Latescibacterota bacterium
AGATGTTGAGATAGGCTAGGAAATCGGAATTTTTGTCGTGGAACTGGCGGTGCATTTGGTCGGCCGCATCCTGCTCTTCCAAGGGCCGCTCACGCGGATCTTGAATGCTGATGGCCGCGGCAATGACGAGCACTTCGGACAGGGCTTGCTCCTCGCGGGCCTGGAGCAGCATCCGCGAGACCGTGGGGTCGATGGGCAGGCGCGCCATATCGCGGCCAAGGGGCGTGAGTGCGCGGTTTTCGTCGAGGGCGTTGAGTTGGCTCAGGAGCTGGAAACCACCGGTGATAGCGGCTTTTGCCGGGGGGTCGATAAAGGGAAAAGCTTCAATGTCCCCTAGCTTGCCTCGGCGAGATTGGCGCGCTGGATCTCGGGCTGGGTGTATTCGGGCCGCGAGAGAAAGTCCTGCTCTGAGTAGAGGCGAATGCACACCCCGTCCGTGACTCGCCCACAGCGCCCTTCCCGTTGGCGGGCACTGCTCTGCGAGATCGGTTCGATCGGCAGGCGCTGGGTGTGCGTGCGGGGGTTGTAGCGCGACAGGCGCGCCAAACCCGTATCTACGACGTAGCGGATGCGGGGAATGGTCAGCGAAGTCTCGGCGATATTGGTGGCCAACACTACGCGGCGGCGGTCCCCCGGGGCGAATACGCGCTGCTGCTCCCCGGCGGTTAGGCGGCCAAACAGCGGCAAGATCTCGACGCCGCGCAGCTTGCGCCCTTCGAGCCGCTCGCGGGTTTCGCGGATATCGCGCTCGGACGGCAGAAAAACCAACAGGTCACCCTCCCGCGACATGCGTAAAATCTCGTCCACCGCACTGGCGGCCGCATCCAAATACGTGTAGTCGCCGCGGTCCTGCAGGATCTCGTCGAGTGGCCAGTAGCGGACCTCGACCGGGAACATCCGGCCCGAGACCTCGATGACCGGAGCGTCGTCGAACGCCTTAGAGAAGGCTTCGGTATCGATGGTAGCCGAGGTGATGACGATCTTGAGATCGGGCCGCTTGCGGCGCAAAAGCCGCAGGTAGCCGAGCAAGAAGTCGATATTGAGGCTGCGCTCGTGGGCCTCATCGACGATGATGGTGTCGTATTCGAGCAAGTCGGGATCGCCTTGGGTCTCGGCCAGCAGGATGCCGTCGGTCATGACCTTGATGCAGGTCTCGGGCGCGGTCTGGTCGCGGAAGCGGATTTTGCAGCCGACATCGCGGCCGTAGGTCACCTTGAGTTCTTCGGCCACGCGCTGAGCAATGGAGAGCGCGGCGACGCGGCGCGGCTGCGTGACGGCAATGCGGCCGGCCTCGCCCCGGCCAGCCTCCAAGCAGATTTTGGGCAATTGCGTACTCTTGCCCGAACCGGTCTCGCCAGCGACGACAACGACGGGGTGCGCCTTGATCGCCGCGAGGATTTCTTCCCTGCGATCACTGATGGGCAGGGCGGCTGGGTAGGTGGGGATCGGGCGGTTTTTGCGTCGCCGCTCGCGCAAACGAGAAGAGTTGCGAGCTTGACCCAAGAGACGTTCGACTTCTTCGGGCTTGAGGCGGCGGCGATTCAGCCGCCCTTCGATGCGCACCCGATCCTCTAGCATGCACTTAGGCAGGAGGGTTTTAAGCGCAGCGATGGGGTGGGGTTTGGTAGGCGTTTCGCTCAAAGATTACTTGCCAGCCATTCAGCCGTCCGTGCGCCAGAGGCGCGGCACGGGGCTGGTGGCTTGGCGCTCGGGCAGGTGCCAGTATTCGGCCTCTGGCGGGATTTCCTGTAAGTGCGGACAGGTCATGCCGTGGCGATCCCACACCACCTCACCCGCGCGCAAGGTTAGCGCACATTCGAGGCGGTGCCGGGCTTCGATGCACGCCCAGCCGCAGTCGCGAAAGTAGAAGTTGCCCTCCAAGACGCCCAGCACGGCGACATCGGCCTCAGAGCCGGGCGTCAAAGTCCCCAACTCGGGCCGGCGGATAGCGCTGGCGGGCGTGACGGTAGAGCGGTAGATCACTTCCTGTAAGGACATGTTCATGGCCAAGCACTTGGACATGGTGTCGAGCATGGAGTGAACGTGGCGGTCGGTGCTGATCGAATCGGGCGGGAAGCCGTCGGCAATAGCCGGCATGGCAGCGCGGTACCAGAAGCTGGCCGCTCCGTGGCCGAGGTCGAAGTGGATGCCCCGCTCGCGCGCCTCGCGCATGTAGTCGTACACCGCGCCGTTTTCATCGACGACGGGGAACTGGCGGGCAAAGACGTGGGTGTGGATGTCACCGGGGCGCAGGTGTTTGAGGAGGAGATCGGGATAGGAGCGCTCGGGCGGGCGCGGCCAAAAGTCAACCATCACCGGCATTTTACAGCGCTCGCCGGCCTCGACGGCCGCGTCAACCGAGGCCCAAGGCGGATGCTCGTCGTCAAAGGGCTTGGAGGTCCAATAGTGGGCGGTCTTGATGCCGACGCATACATCGTCGTGGGCCGCGGCCATCTGGGCCGCCCGCTGCGGATCGAGATTGGCAACTACTTGTTCGGGAGGGCCCATGCCTGGAGCGGCGATGTTGACATAGGCGAACATGCGGATCTTGGAGTGGTCGATCACCGTTGTGCGGAAGTGCTCAAACTCCTCGGCCCCGGCCGTGCCCGTATCGACGCAGGTAGTTACACCCTCTTTGAGGAAGTGGGCGTCGGCGTGGAGACTGCCCACCATCCCGCCGGATTGGCGGGCGCGGGTATGGTACGTATGGACGTGGATGTCGAGCAGGCCCGGCACGACGACTAGGTTGCCCACGTCTATGACGCGATGGGCGTCTGCCGGGGAAATGTTCTCTTCAACGCGGGCGATGCGACCGTCGAGAACGCCGACATCGGCGACGCCGTCGATACCGTTTGCAGGGTCAATTACGTGGCCGCCTTTGAGCAGCATTTCGAGCTTGCGGGGCATGGTTTTTCGTTTCGGATGTTGTAGTGAGAATCAAAAAGTAGGCTGGGCCAAAAACAGGGTCAAATGAGATTGTTGACAATGGTCAGATACTTAGAGTACAATTATCGGATTATAGCGTATATTCAATAGTAAATGCGAAACCTTATCTACACACTTCTAATTTTGTCGGCCGGCAGCGCCCAAGCGCAGACCGTCTATCGCGTCCATCTCAAGCTAGAGGGCATGATCGACCCGGGCGTGGCGGCCTTTGTCGAGCGCGTGATCGCCGACGCCGACGAGGCCGCAGCCGACGCGATCGTCTTTGAGATCGACACCTTTGGCGGGCGCGTCGATGCGGCCACTGTGATCCGCGACGCCATCCTCGACGCCGAAACTCTAACCATCGCCTTTATCAATAAGCGGGCGATTTCTGCCGGGGCGCTAATTTCGCTGGCCTGCGACAAGATCGTCATGACGCAAGCCTCGACCATGGGCGCGACCACCCCGGTCGATGCCACGGGTACCAAGGCCAGCGACAAAGTGACCTCCTATATGCGCGCCGAAATGCGCGCCACGGCCGAGCGCACCGGCCGCGACGTCAAGATCGCCGAGGCCATGGTCGATGAGCGCGTCGATGTGCCGGGTCTGAGTGCCGAAGCGGGCAGGCCGGCCACCCTGACCACCGAGCAGGCGCTCAACTACCAGATGGCCGACGAGACGGCCGAGACGCTGATTGAGCTGTTGCGCATCTACGATCTAGGCGAGGCCGAAATCGTCGAAGTCGAGCTCAACTGGACCGAACACATCTTGCGCATGTTGACCCACCCGGTCGTCACGTCGATTTTGCTAGCGGTGGCCATGTTCGGCTTGATCGCCGAAGTGCGCACCCCTGGCTGGGGATTGGGCGGCACGCTCGCACTGGTGGCACTGGGGCTTTTCTTCGGCAGCCATTTGATCGTCCACTTGGCCGAGTGGCAGGAGTTGGCGCTCTTTGCTGTCGGCGTAGCGCTTTTGGTCGTCGAGCTGGTGGCCATTCCGGGCTTTGGCATTGTGGGTATGTTGGGTATCGCGGCGATGATTGCGAGCGTGGTGATTACCCAGCTGGGCGATTTTCAATTGTGGAGTTTCGAGGAAATCGTCTCGGTGATCGGGCGTCTCGCCGGCTCGATGATCGGCGCGTTTATACTCTCGCTCATCGTTTTGCGCTCTCTGCCCAAGTTCGCCGCCTTCAACCGCCTCGTACTCCACAACGAAATCAAGGCCACCGACGGGTACACTTCCTCCTCGCGCAAGACCGACGAGGACCTGTTGGGCAAGGAGGGGGTCACGGTCAGCTACCTGCGGCCCTGCGGCTCACCGTGATCGCCGAGGGCGAATTCATCGAGGCGCAGCGGCCCATTAAAGTAGTAGAAGCCCGCGGCAGTCGAGTGGTGGTGAAGCCACTATGAGCTTTCTGGGGGGGGAGGTGTTGGAATGGGTTTATTCGCTGGCCTTGCTATTGCTCGGCTTTGCGCTGGTGCTGTTGGAAATTTTCGTAATTCCGGGGATCAATATCTTCGGCGTCGTTGGTTTGCTGACCGCGGTCGCTGGCATTGGCTATGCCTATATGAATATGGGCGGCTTGGCGGCTGGCGTCGTGGCGGGCGTGGGGCTTGTGGGCATCGCCATCTTGGTGAGACTGATGCTCAAGGTCCGCGCTTGGAACCGCTTGGTGCTCAACGAGGACATGACGCGCAAAGCCCCGCGAGGATTTGCTCGGGCAGACTGGCGAGGTGCTGACGACGCTGAGACCAGCGGGGCGGGCGCAGTTCGGCGAACGAGTAGTCGACGTAGTCAGCGAAGGTGGCTATATTGAGCGTGGTGAACAGATCGAGGTATTGAAAGTGGCTGGCAACAGAGTAGTTGTGCAGTTAGTCCCTTCCAAGCGTTAGCTCACTCCCTTCAAGGAGCCTATAATGGAAGTCCTGTTTTTGGTCTTGATACTTTTTGGTATCATCATCTTTTTGTCGCTCTTTACGTATTTCGTCCCGATTGGCCTGTGGATCACGGCTTATTTCGCTGGGGTCAAGGTGGCGATCTTCAGAGACTTGGTGGGTATGCGGCTGCGCAAGGTACCGCCCCGTCAGATCGTCGGCCCCAAAATTAGCGCGACCAAAGCTGGTCTCGACGTGGGCTTGGATCGCATGGAAGCTCACTTTCTGGCCGGCGGCAATGTCAACCTAGTGATCCTAGCGCTGATCTCGGCCGACAAGGCCAATATTGATCTGAGCTTTGAGCGGGCTACTGCGATCGACTTGGCCGGTCGCGACGTGCTCGAAGCGGTCAAGTTGAGCGTCAATCCCAAAGTGATCAACACGCCCTTGGTCGCGGCGGTCGCCAAAGACGGCATCCAAGTCAAGGCCCTGTGCCGGGTGACGGTGCGCGCCAATATCGACCGGCTAGTTGGCGGTGCCGGTGAGGAGACGATCATCGCGCGCGTCGGCGAGGGCATAGTTACCACCATCGGCTCGTCGGGGACGCACAAAGAGGTGCTGGAGAATCCCGATCTCATTTCGAGGACGGTGCTGGAAAAGGGGCTGGATTCGGGTACGGCTATCGCCGATGTTGACGTAGGCGAAAACATCGGTGCCAAGTTGCAGACCGATCAGGCGGATGCCGATCTCAAAATCGCCCAAGCCAAGGCCGAGGAACGCCGGGCCATGGCCCAAGCGCGCGAGCAGGAGATGACCGCCCAAGTCGTGGAAATGGAATCGCGAGTCAAGGAAGCCGAAGCCGAAGTGCCGCGCGCAATGGCCGAGGCCTTCCGCGCGGGCAACTTGGGCATTATGGATTACTACCGCATGCGCAACATCCAAGCTGACACGGAGATGCGCGACTCGATTTCCGAAGGCGGCGAGGACCGCGATAACAGCTAGTCCATGGAACTCCTACTCTTTCTCCTCGCCATACTGTTCGCCGTGTTTTCGGCGCTGATGGAGCGTCGCAAGCGCCGCAAACAGGTTGAAGAGGCACAACAACAGCGCGCCGAGATCGAACAACAGCACGCCGAGGTCAATCCGGCCACGCCCGTTGTCGCCGAGGAGAAGAAGGAAGAAGAGCCGTCCTTTGGGTGGCCTTTTGACGGCGATCCTTTTGAGGAGTCGGTTCCCGCCGAGGTCGATCCAGCCGAGGTCGATCCAGCCGAGGCCGAGCGAGAGGCACTAGAAGCCGAACGGCAGGCTCTAGAGGCCGAGCGGCGCACTGTGGCGGCCGAGCAGCAGGCCATGGCGCGGCTGACGGAGACTAAGCCTCAGGACTCAGGCGAGGAGCGGCGACCTCGGCGCACCCAGCACCGTTGGTTTCTCACCCCTCAGACGGCACGCGACGCGATCGTCTATATGGAAATCCTCGGCAAGCCGAAAGGCGAACGAGAGGAGTGGTAAATGGTATAGCCGGAGTGGCGGAACTGGTAGACGCGCTGGATTCAAAATCCTGTATCCGCAAGGGTGTGTGGGTTCGAGTCCCACCTCCGGCACCATTTTTATTAACCAGTGCAAGCTAAAAAGAGATAGACCGCCGTGACATCTCCGGAAATAAAGCGCCTCTTCGACATCGTCTCGATACTCGTTCTGCTGATTGTCGTTCCGGCGTACATCTTCTGTCACTTGGGGCGCATTCTGCTGATTGCAATTCCGGCGGCTTATATCTGCTACCGCCTGAAGTCGCCCGCTGACTAACTTGATTCCCGTCAAATTTCGCGGCTATCTCACCAGCCGTTCGTCAAGCAAGTACGGTTCAACCGCCGCGATTTCCACCTCTTTCATCTCTGAATGCACTGGATTGATCAGCACATTGTAGTCGCCTTTGACTACTGCTGAGGGTACGCGCAGCAACAAGGACCTCTTCTCCTCAATCCAACGAGTGCCGACCTCCTCTAGTTCAACAGGGGCCGGATGTCGTCGCCAGTTGTTCGGCAACATCTCCTCGGTAATAGTCTCTGCGGGCGCATCATCGGGCACTGCAATAGTCGCGATGCTCAGATTTTTCGGTACCCGCGCCAATGGCACATGCACTAGGTATTCCACCGTGGCCAATGCCCAACTAGGCGAGGTGTAAAGCAAACCCACTCCGACGCGATTCCATCGACCGCCGTTGGTGCGGGCGCCGGCTCCCGATAGATCGTTTATGTAGCGGGTCTTGGCGATGCGGAAAAGCCGCATCAGGCGAATACCCCGTGCTCTATCCGGCCCAGCTCAGCCAAAACGATATCTGCGCCGAAACGCGAGTTGAGCAATTCGAGCGGCACTTTGTTGCCCAATGCCACACAGGGTTGTTTGAGCCAATCCAGGAAATGATCGCGGTCCTCAAAGACAGCTACCCCTCTGGCAGCGACGCTAGCGATCTGGATAACCTGCTCGGAGACG
>JAGWBY010000062.1:33222-34922 GCA_021295675.1 Candidatus Latescibacterota bacterium
GTTTTACCAACTCCGACCGCGCAATGCCTCGATTGCTCATTTCAATTAGGTCGAAGCCATTGTGCAGCCTATGGCGCACCCCGAGAATCTGCGCCGTTTCCCCTAAAGGAGCTGTCGTGGCAGCGGTCATAGCATGGCTCGCTTTCTTTGTATGGCGCGTCTGTCTTATAGAACTGACGTTACGCAGTGCCTCTACTCGTGGGCGTCTAACAGGCGTCTAAAGTCTTCGAGGCTGGGCACCTGTATGGCCGCCCGAAACAACTGATTGAGGCGCTGCACATCTTCAATCGCTCCAACGCGAGCGGCTAATGGATCCGACGCGGCCAGCCCAAAGCGAATCGCCAGCACGTCGAGCAGATCTCTAATGGCGCGTTCTCGACCTCCCTGCTCAATGCCCTTTTCCGTGAAATACTGCACTACCGACGATTCGTACATGGTTTCCTCCGAGATGATGGTCATAATCGTTTCTAAGTTATACACCAACCCGCTCAAAATGGCAAGATCGACTAGGTAATTGGCCTTGAGGGTCTCGTCCATCGGCACGGCTTGCGCCCGGCTTATACACTGGCGCAACCATGCTTCCGCCTCCATCCCCGCTGGTTGCTGCATCAACGGCGCGAAAGGGATCAAGCCTGAAGGCCCCGCGTTGAGAATGCGTTGGCCGTCTAGGTCAATCAGCCGAAGCACGCGGTATTGCACCAGCACGCGGAAGCCGTGCCGCTCTTGGAGATAATGCCCCAGATCGGTGCGACCAGCGTCGGGGCGCAGATAGATGACGGTAGAATAGATCGGCAGGCCGTACTGTTGGATGAGCCACCCGATATAGGCGGCCATGCGCTGCGGCATGGGGGGGTTGCTGTCGGTGGTTTGAAACTCGTGATGGACCAACGCCTCCTGTCCGTCGATACGGACGCGGATGAGACTGTCGGTGCGGTGGGATCTGACGGTGGGTTGCTCGGTGTCCACGACGCCGAGGACTTCTATGTCGTCGTGTTGGAGGGCGAAGCGGGCGAAGTCGTGGGGGTAGGAGTGGATGAGATGCTTGGAGATGACATCAAATTCGGCCATGCGCCATGCCTTGGGTTGCGGGTGGGTAGGGTCGTATCCGCAACGGGCAAGAATCGTGCCAAGGCGGCGGTTCAGAGGGGGGGCGGGGGATAGGAGGTGCTGGAGTGTAGCGAAAGGATACAGGGATGGGAAGTCGGGGACGAAAGCTGCGTTAGGAATACGACAAGATGCGTCCACATTGTCAAACTTGCCAGCGGCGCGAGTGCGTATCTATTATAGAAGCCCTTTGCGAGAGGAAGGAACCGTGCAAACGCTAAAAAGCCGAACGCGCACTGCGCCGCCGCCGTGGGCTGTCTTAGAGCGGCGACTGATCGACGCGATTGACGAAGCGACACCGATTTTCCTCGACAAGTACACCCGCCCCGGCGGCAGCCTGATTTGGAAGGACGAATACCCTGGGGATGGGGTCTGGGCCGACGACTTGTACGAGGCATTCTTCAATTGGCCTCACTACTATGCCCTAGGCGGCAGCGAGTACACGGGCGTCAAGGCCCTAGAGGAGTGGAACGCCATCACTCGGCAGCTAGAGCACGACTACGGCCGCGTCACCCGCGAGTTTATCAACGACGACGACTGGTTCCACAACGCCGAAAACTACATCTACTTCTATCACTTGGGGATGGCCGACCCGA
>JAGWBY010000062.1:35033-48160 GCA_021295675.1 Candidatus Latescibacterota bacterium
AAATGCGGCGCGGCGAAATCCACTACGACCTCACCCACGACCACGCCACGCTGGGGCCGGGCTTTGCTTTGCCCGCCAACTGGTGGGAGGATCCCGCGACCAAACGCCGCGTTGAGGAGCAATTTGACCAAGTGGTCATGCAGGGCGACGTGACCGTCAACTTGGGCGTCGTGGTGCTGGTGGCGACGGCATTTCTCCACACCGGCGATGCGCGGTATCGGGAGTGGATAGAGGAATATGTGGGGGCCTGGATAGAGCGCACCGAAGCCAACGGCGGCATCGTCCCGGACAACATCGGGCCCAACGGCATTGTCGGTGAGATGCGCCAAGGACAGTGGTGGGGCGGGCTATATGGCTGGACCGGGCGCTATGGACACAACATGATGGCTCACTCGATCACCGCGGCGGTAGAAGCCGCGCTGCTAGTCACGGGCGAGAGCCGCTATTTGGACCTGCTCCGCATGCACATGGATGCACTGGTCGCGCACGGTCGCGAGGGAGGGGGGCGGTTGCTGGTGCCCTACAAGCACACGGACGAAGGTTGGACCGACTTCAATCCCATCAATCCCAATGCGCCGGTCCACTTGTGGGCCGCATCCATGGAGGAGCGCGACTGGCAGCGGCTGGAAATCCTACGCCGGGGAGCCGAAGGCGAGTGGAGGCAGGTGGGGCAGCGCGGACCGCGCTCGCTCGACGACCGCGCTTGGACCCGCTTTCTCGACGGCGAGTCTCCGGATTACCCCGAGCGCATCTTGCAGGCCAACTACCGCGAGGTCTGTGACCGCATCGCCAAGGTCATAGACGACGAACAAGACCTGACTCAACTCGACGTACACTGGTGGCAGCAAGTTAATCCGGTGGTCACCGAAGCCTTAGTGCAGCTAACGACCGGCGCGCCGCAAACCATCTACTGGGGAGGGTTGGCGCAAGGGCGGGTGCGCTATTTTGACGGCGAGCAACAGCGACCGGGTTTGCCCCCAGATGTAGCAGCCTTGGTGACCGGTCTCAGCGGCGAAGGTGCGGAGCTGACGTTGGTCAACTTGAGCTCGAGCCGCACGCGGCACGTAATCGTCGGCGCTGGCAGCTTTGGCGAGCACTGCTTTGGCCGGGTGCGAGCTGGCGACGAGGCCCTCGACGTGGATGGCACTTATTTCCAAGTTGAACTGGCTCCGGCCAGCCAAATTGAATTGTCGCTCGCCATGCGGCGTTACAACCAGCAGCCCAGCTTTCGCTTGCCTTGGCACGGCGAGCAGATTCCATATCGCTAACAAAATTAGGAGACCGGGCAATGGACCAAGCCGACCGCGATTTCTTTGCCGCAAACGGCTATCTCAATTTAGGGCAGGTGCTCGACAACGACGACGTGCAATACTTCCGCGCCATGTTCGATGGGGATATGGAAAAGTATCCCTACTTCTGGCACCGCTACGGCCACCACCAGCACGCCAACTACGAGGCATTGATCACCTCGCCGCAGTTCGACGAGTTGATTCGTCACCCTAAAATATACCCGACGATCGAGGAACTGATGGGCGGGCCGCTCTGCTTTGGCGAGATCGGGCTGCGGATGATGCGGGCCTACGACGGCCCATTGCACCAGGGTTGGCACCGCGACCGACCGCATTGGGACGAGCATCCGTTCCGCATGGACTACATCCAACTCATGGTCTATCTGTCCGATGTCGATGAGGGGACGCATTGTTTTTCGCTGTCCCCAGAAGCAGTAAGCCAGCCAGTGCTCGAAGATAGGGAAGAGCAACTCAAGCGGGGCGGCGAGTACCACTTGCACGGTCCGGCCGGGACCTGTGCGCTGTTTAACGTGGCCGTGCTGCACACGCCTACAACGCGGCCCACGCAAGCAGAGCGGCGGACCGTGCAGATTTACTACGGGCATCGCAACCGGGCACCGCTGGCGAACGATTCGAGTATTCCGGCGGCGTTTTGGCGGGACAGCGAGGATGCAGAGACGCGGGCTTTTTACGGAGTTTTGAACGAGCGCACCAAGGTGTATTTAGCGGCGTTCCCCGGAGCTTGACCCATTCCCTTCCTTTAGGGGAGAGATACCACTTTGTACACACCCCTGTTGGAAATCGCACCCACTGATCTGGTAGATATTGCAGTCGTCGGTTTGCTGCTTTGGGGTCTAGTGGTTTGGACCCGCCGAGCGCGAATGGCCCTGCTCGGTTTGGCTTTTTTGGGCGTCTTCTACCACCTGATAGCGCAGCAATTCAAGTTGCAGCTAACGACTTGGATCCTCCAAGGCTTTTTCGCGGCACTAGTGGTGGTGGTAGTGGTGGTGTTCCAAGATGATTTGCGCCGGCTCTTTGAGCAGTTCGCTAGGCTCAGTCTGCGCCGCAAGGCTCCTCGCCCGGATCCCTCCAGCTTGGGAATGCTGACTAGGGGATTGTACCAGTTGGCCGCGAAAAGACGCGGGGCCTTGGTAGTCCTGCCGGGCCGCGAACCGATAGAGCGGCACTTCTTGCAGCATGGGGTCCCTTTGGACGCGGAGATCAGCGAAGAACTCCTCGACAGCCTTTTCGACCCCGGTTCGGCTGGACACGACGGCGCGCTGGTGATGCAGAATAATAGGGTCAAGGAGTTTGGAGTGCATTTGCCGCTTTCCGAGAATAGGGATGAACTGAAGGGAGGTGGTACGCGGCACGCGGCCGCGCTGGGCCTAGCCGAACGCAGCGATGCCCTGTGTCTGGTGGTCTCAGAGGAGCGCGGCACCATCGGGATCGCCGCGCGGGGACAACTCGAGATTTTGGACAATCCGGACGCGGGCAAACTGGCGGACAGGATCAGAAGCTACTTGCAGCATACGGGGACCCAGGTGAACGCACGCCGGGTCGAGTGGCGTCGGTGGGGGCGGCGTCTAGTGGAAGGTCTTTTGTCCTTCGCCTTGGCCTTGGGCGCGTGGCTAGCCTTCGTACCGGGCGCGACGCTCGAGGAAGCGGTGCTCCAAGTTCCCGTAGCCGTGGAGAATATGCCCGAAGGATATGCGCTAAAGGAGGCCAACCCCCCAGAAGTGGAGATCGCGGTGGCCGGACCGCGACGGGCCATGTTTTTGGCAAGCAATGCGGATTTCCAAGTCGTCATTGACGCCAATCTCGTCAGGCTGGGGCGGCGGACTTTCGAGGTATCCGCCCAATCCGTGCGCCATGCAACCGGGTTGGAGATCAAAAGCATCAAGCCAGACAAGGTGAAACTAACCGTGCAGCAAGCGCGAGGAGGAGCGCGATGAAAATCACTGTGAGAGGGACCGCATGGCACTGAGCGAGCAACAGATCGCGTTTTTTAAGCAGCAGGGGTATTTGATTCTGGAAAACTTCATCGCGCCGGAGCAGCTAGCCGTCTGGCGCAGTCAGTTCTGGAATCACGTAGGGGCCGATCCACAAGACCCGGAGAGTTGGCCCGCTAGCTATGTGATCGACGGGTTTGCGGTTGAACCGGCCTTTGGGCAGCTTCCGCAGATGCAAGAAGTAATCGAGGCGCTGGGCGGCGGACAGTTTAGCGGCGGCGGCGGGTCCATGCTGGTGCAGTGGCCGAGCTCGGGGGAGGCGTGGGACTGGCCGGGCCAAGGGCATATCGACGGTTACGGGCCGGGGGGCTGGAGCGGTGGTTTTATGCTGGGGGCGACGGCCTACTTAGACGATGTGGAAGCAAACGGCGGGGCCTTTGTTTACTGGCCGCAGAGCCATCTGCCGACCTACGCGTACTTCCGCGAGCATCCCGCCCACATCGACGGCAGTTTCCGCGACCGCGACGATTGGGAGCCGCGCCAATGGGGGTTGTTTTCAGACCGCTCGCCTCAGGGGCCGGAGCAATTTGTGGCGCGGGCCGGGGATGTGATTTTCTGGCATTGTTTTCTGTGTCACACCGGCTCGGCCAACATCCGCTCCAAGCCGCGGCTGGGGCTTTTCGCCCGCTGGCACTACGCCGAGCGCGAAGCCATGCGCTATGATGTGCCGGAGGATTTGTGGAAGTATTGGGCGATCTAGAACGCCCTACTGTCGAGCCGCTCAGCCTTCCGCAAAACTTGCCCGTTTCGGCAAAATCGCATAATTTTTATGGTTTTGTAACATTATATCTGCCCCCATTCACCTTTCATCCTCGGGAGCTACAATGGCCAAGTCGATGTTTTCTCGGGAAGTCGCCGTCAAGCTGGAAGGCGAAATCAATCCCTTTCAAGCCTGTCGCAGTCTGTCGCAGCGTGCGCGAGTCATTAATACAGAGCGCAAACAGAGAGAAGCTGAAGGCGAACTTTATAAGGAAGAGTTGCCCAATTCGTCGGCCAGTGCCATGTTGGACTTTGCCGAGGGACGCATCGCCCTCTTGCTGGAAGAGAGTGCGGACTTAGACGAGGTCTAAAGCTCGCCGCTAGCGACAGCCCATCTACCTCGTGGGCCTGCCTTCGCTGCCGTCTCCAACGAAAAAACATATAACCGTCGCGCTGTCGGTCGCATACCTTGCTGACCGAGAGGAGGATGGGGTCGTCTGCTCGGCGGACGTCCTCGGCCACAGCGCGAAAAAGGCGTTTCCACTAAACGCCCTGTAAAGGAGGCGTCATGGACCTAGAAAAAAACTGCTGTCCCCGCCGCCGCTGGGGCAAAACCGAACTCTCCATACCAGTAGTCCCCTTCGGGACGCAAGGCTTTGGCGGCCACTTCGGACCGGTTGACGACCAAGAGGCCATGGCCCTGATGCGCCGGGCCGTCGATTTGGGCGTCAATCACTTCGACTGCGCCCGCTGCTACGGCGACTCCGATCAAGGAAGGCGTCATCGCCCGCAGCGAGATCATCATCAGCGGCCGCGTATGCTGCCACAGCGCGGCTGAATGGGGCGGTTACGGCGAGGGGCGGCCCGACTACTCGGCGGCGCGGGTCTTGGCCGATGCCGAAGACCAACTCGACATTTTAGGTATCGAGAAATTCGACGTGCTCTTCCTCCACGACCCGCCCGAAATCGAACCGACCCTTGAGGCGGGCGGCGCGCTCGAAGGGCTGGAACAGGTGCGCCAGCGGGGTGCCGTAGATTTCATCGGTTATGGCATGAACCCCCACGACTTTCACCTCGCGCACATTGCTTCGGGCCGCACCGACGCGATGCTGTGCTTTAGCGACTACAACCTGCTCCGGCAGGGCGCTGCCGACGCCATCCTCCCAGCGGCCGCAGCCGCCGACCTCGGCGTACTCAACGGCTGGTCGATCATGCGCGGCTGGCTGACGGGCGTGCCCGTGGAGCGCTTTATACCGCGCGACAAGTGGGGCGAAGACCAGCACCGGGCCGAGGCCATGCGCTTGTGGTGCAGCGAACAGGGCATCGACATGCTGGAGCTGACGTTGCAATTTTGCCTACGCGAGGAACGCATTCACGGCAACCCCATCGGCTCGCTGAACGTCGAGCAGCTAGAAAAAAACGTCGCAGCGGCCATGGCGGTCGTCTCCGACGAAACAATCGCCGCTTTTGTCGCAGCGGGATTCTAGGTTTGACGCCCCTTGGGGGTGTTCCGTACTTTCCGCCCGCCGAACCCTATAACTCGATTACCATCAAAGGAGGGGCATGGGAGCTGCAGAAGATTATTACGCGCAGACGATGGGGCTGTTGCAGCGTCTGCGCGATACGCAACTGGACTCCATCGACCAAGCCGCCGCAATCTGCACTGAGAGCATTGCCAACGGCGGGTTGGTCTTTCTTTTTGGTGCCGGGCACTCGCGCATGATGTGCGAGGAGATGACGCCGCGCCAAGGATGTTTCGTGGGCTTTTTTGCGTTGGTCGAGCTAGCGGTATCGACCCATGCGTCGATCGTCGGCACCAATGGATTGCGCGGGCCGCTCTTTCTGGAGAAGTACGAAGGCTACGCCGAGGAGATTCTCCAAGGGTTCGAGTTCGGGCCGCACGATGCTTTTATCTTGATTTCGACCAGCGGCATTCGGCCCCTAATCGTCGAGATGGCCATGGGTGCTAAGGCGCGGGGCTTGCCGGTGATCGCCATGCTGTCGAAGCCACACGGCGACCAGTCGCCGCCCGCGCACTCGTCGGGCCAGAAGCTGATGGATCTAGCCGACGTCGTCCTCGACAATCAGTGTCCGCCGGGGGACTGCGTGATCGAGCTAGAGGGGTTGGAGTGGCGGACCGGGCCGGTATCGACGGTGACCGGCGCGATGATGATGAATATGCTGCGCTGCGAAGTGGCCGAGCGGTTGTTGGCGCGGGGGGTCAAGCCGGAGCTATTGCCGAGCCATCAGTTTGTGGGAAACACAAGCGCGGAAGAGCAGCTAGAGCGGTTTTACGAGGGCTACCGCAAGAGCCTCAAGCATTTGTATAGTTAGTGGCCGGTGGTCAGTGGCCAGTGACCAGTCCCAACATTCCCCTTAACCCTCCATTATAAATGTTTCGGCTTTTTTCTCTATGTGCCCTGTGACCCCAACCCGGGGCGGGGTCTAACCACTGGCCACTAACCACTAAACCGTGGGCACTCTCGACAACAAGGTTTGTCTAATTACCGGCTCTACTGGCATCGCCGAGGCCACGGCTCTGCACGCAGCCGAGGAGGGGGCCAATGTATTCGTCACCTCGCGCACGGAAGCAAACTGTCGGGCCTTGGCCGAGAAGCTGGGAAAACAGGGATCTTATCGGGCAGCTAACCTGACGCAGCAGGAACAGGTCGCCGAAGTCGTACGGACCTGCGTGGAGCAGTGGGGACAGATCGACGGGTTGTTCAATGTGGCGGGGATCAGCGGGCGGCGCTTTGGCGATGGGCCACTACACGAGTGTACTGAGGAGGGGTGGGACGCGACGCTGGACGCCAACGCCAAGAGCATGTTTTTGGTGTGCCGCGCTGTGCTGCAACAAATGTTGACCCAAGAATTGTCCGAGGACAGCGCGCTGGGGGCGATTCTCAACATGGCCAGTGTGTTGGCCTTTGCGCCGGAGCGAAAGTTTTTTGCCTCGCACGCCTATGCGGCCAGCAAGGGGGCCATTGTGTCGCTGAGCAAGGCTATGGCCAGCTACTACGCGCCGCACGGGATTCGGGTCAACGCCATTGCGCCAGCACTGGTGGAGACGCCCATGAGCAAGCGAGCCGGAGAAAATGCAGAGATCATGGCTTTTATGCGCGACAAGCAGCCGCTCGGGGCAATGATGAGCGCGGCGGATGTGGCGGGGATGGCGGTCTTTTTGCTGGGGGATCGAGCGCGGGCGATTACCGGAACTGTGGTGACCGTAGATGCAGGTTGGTGCGTGAGCTAACCAAGGAGGACGCATGAAAGAATACGTCATTGGCTTTGACGTGGGCGGCACCCGAGCCAAAAGCGGCGCGGTGACGCGGGGCGGGCGGATGCTGGCACCGGGCATCAACCCGTCGGGTTTTGCGCTGGGCATGGGCAATTTGCTCAAGACGCTGCAAGGAGAATGCGCGCGGATTGCCAAGCGGCTAGGCGGTAAGCCGCGGGCCATTGGCTTGGGCTTTCCCGGGGCCGTGGATCCCGAAGTCGGCGTGGTGTATATGCCGGGGAAGATCAAGGGGCTGGAAGGCTATCCCATTGTCAAACGGCTGGCCAAGGCCACGGGGATTCCAGTCGTCGCCGACAACGACGGCCGCGTCTCCATCTACGCCGAGCGGCACTACGGCCTAGCGCCATCACCATCGGCACAGGCGTCGGTTCCGGAGCCTTGCTCGACGGCAAAATCCTGCGCGACCCGCATCTCCAGTTCGGGACGCAGATGAGCCACATCGTCATGCAGGCCCTCGGCGGGCGGCTGTGCCTGACTAATGCGCGGGGCACGGCCGAGATGATGTGCTCGGCCACGGCGCTGACACAGCAGGTGCGGGACGGGCTGGCGCGCGGCATTCCCTCGGTCTTGAGCGACCAGTACTTCAAGGATCCCAGTTCGATTGATTTCAAGGCCATAATCCGCGGCGTCAAGCGCCAAGACCGGCTCTGCATGGACGAACTGGAGCACTGGACCCGCAACTTGGGCTGGCTGCTGGTGAGCGCGGTACACGTGTACGCCCCCCAACGGATCATCCTCAGCGGCGGGGCGACCAATGCGGCCGAGCACTTTCTCGCACCGCTGCAAAAGCAAGTAAACGAACATTTATTCCGCCATCCCGCGGGTGCCGGCGTGCCGGTCGTGCTGTCCAAGCTCCGCGACCACGCTGGCGTTTTGGGGACCGCGGCAATCGCTTGGGAAAAAGTCGATGGAGGCCAGCCGTGAAAGGACAACCCCTGCGCACCACCGTTATCGGTTCCTACCCCTTCCCGAGCTGGCTCGAACACGCGGCTGAGCACCTCGACGCCTTCGGACCGGACGATATCGCCGAGATGCAGGACGACGCGGTCGTTGCCGCGCTCGGCGACCAAGTGCGCGCCGGGTTGGACGCCGTCACCGACGGCGAGCAGACCCGCTTTGACTTCAACCTCTCCTTTTACGGCTATCTCAAAGGCATCGACCTAGAGTCCGCACCACCCAGACACTTCGGCCCGCCTGCCCACGACCAGCGCGGACGCCACGCAATCACTGGACCGCTACAAGCGCCGCAGGGCTTGGGCGCAGTGGAGGAGTTTGCGCGGCTCAAGCGGCTGGCACCAGCAGGGCCGACGCTCAAGGCCAGCGTGCCGGGGCCTTATACATTGAGCGGCCGACTGGTGCCCAACGACCAGTACTCGGACCGCTGGGCCGTAACCGAGGCGCTGCTGCCGATAGTGCGGAGCGAGTTGGAGGCGCTCTATGCGGCGGGTTGCACGGAGCTGACCGTTGATGAGCCGTCGATGAGTTGCTATGCCCACCGCGAAGACCCAGCGCGCTTCGTCGATATCTTCAACCGCACGGTCGAATCCGTCGCGGGAAAATGTCGGCTCTCGACCCATCTGTGCTTTGGCAACTTCAAGGGCCGCGCCGTGGGGCTGCGCCGCTACGCGCCCATGTTCCCGGCCTTCTTGGGCATGCAAGTCGATGAGATGCACGTCGAAATGGCCAGCCGCGAGTTCGCCGAACTGGAGATCATCGGCCAGATCGCCGCAAAGATGGATGTGGCCGTGGGGATCGTCGATGTGAAGAGCTACTATATTGAAACCGCAGAGGACATCGCGGCGCGGGTGGAGGCGTGCTTGGAGTATGCCCCAGCCGACAAGCTCTCCTTTGCGCCCGATTGCGGGCTGAGCCAAACGGCGCGCTGGGCGGCAAAGCAGAAGCTGGAGAACATGGTCGCTGGGGTGAGAGCCGTGCGAGAGAAGCTGTGAGAGAATTGCCAACGCGGAGGGAAAAATGAGCTATAAACCAGTAGCCGACCAGCGGCCCGATCGCTACAAAGTCTCCACGGCCGAATACGCCCAGTACCAGAAACAGGGGTTCCTAGTCGTCGAGCGCTTGGTCGATTTGGACGAAGTGGAAGAACTCAAAGCGCACGTCATGGCCATGCTCAAGGGCCAAATCGACGTGCCCGGCCAGGAGCATCCGGCCCCGGAGGCGACGGATGCAGAGTTAGTGCAGCGCTTCACGCGAGTGCATCAACTGCACCGCTGGGACGCCACTTGCGAGCGCTTTTTACTGCACCCGCGCATCTTGGACGTTTTGGAGGCGCTCATCGGGCCGGATGTGCTGGCTTTGCAGACCATGCAGTTTTTCAATGCGCCGGGCATGGGCGGACAGGGTTGGCACCAAGATTCCTACTATATCACGACCTACCCAGACACCCTCATCGGCGCTTGGTTGGCCTTGGAGCGGGCCGACGAGGAAAACGGCTGTCTGTGGGTCGCGCCCGGCTCGAACCACGAGCCTATTTACCCAGATGAAGGCCGGGGGCACCTAGTCCACGCCGAAGGGGCCTTTGACGAGATTGAGACTGTAGAAGGCATTAGCCATCTCGACGACGAGGTCAATACGCTGTCTGGGGTGGCGCGGCGCTACGGAGACGCAGTGCCGGTAGTGGTGGAGGCCGGCGACGTGGTGTTCTTCCATCCGCATCTCCTGCACCGCTCCCATCCCAATCAGTCTCCCGATCGCTGGCGTCGGGCCTTTGTCAGCCACTATTGCAATGCCCGCTCCTGGGTGCCGTGGAACCACGGGGCGGCCTATGAGGGACCGGCGGCCAACTACAAGCATATTCTGGCGCGAGGGCGGACCCATCTGCCCTTTGCCCGCCCCGAGTTCGACACGCCGTGCGCAGCGTTGGCAGCCGATGCGAATGGCGCTCCCGAGCGCATGGTGGCGAGTGGCGGCGATATGGAAAAGCGGGAGGGGTGAGGGTGATCCACCGAAGGATACACCGGTAGGAGTACCGTACTAAAAGAGGACATGTCTAATTTGAATAAAGCCGCCCGACTCCAAGCAAAAGCCTCATTCTCGAGTGCATTGCAGAGCTTTGTCCAGAGAATGAGTGAGCATGTTAGCACAGAGGACGGAGAATGGACCGTTAAGGGCTTCATCGACATCTACCGTAATATCTATACCATCAGTCCAGACACAAAAATTATCTCGAAGATCCTCGAAATCCATCTATATCCCCAGATTTTTAAGTTTGCACAGGAACACGACTACTCGATCATACTGGCTGAGAAACAGAATTGGTACCCCGACCTAAGTTTCGTCAGCCAAGAGGATCCAAACCTCAAGTTCGCGGTTGATTTGAAGACAACGTATCGAGACCTTGAATTTCCTGGACATGTCAACGGATTCACGCTCGGTAGTCACGGCGCGTACTTTAGAGATCGGACATCAACAAAAAATATCCAGTTTCCATATAACGACTATTCGGGACACTTCTGTTTCGGCATAATCTACACCCGAGCTGACGCCAAAGATATCAACGAGACTGAAGTCATCAACGTTCACGAGCTCAACGAGGACGAAGAATCTCTTCATCGCCCAGAGCAACGCACTGTAACAACAGTAGAAAATCTCTGCTCCATTGCGTCGGTGATTAAAGATTTTCAATTTTTCGTCTGCGAGAAATGGCAACTAGCCAGCGATCGACAAGGTTCTGGGAATACGGCTAACATTGGATCAATTACTGCTATCGATGATATTTTGCAGGGGAATGGAATTTTTGCGAAGCTGGGAGAGGATTGGTTTGACGAGTACTGGATGAACTACGGCGTTACAAAAATGAAAAAGGGTAGGAAAACGATACCTATCAAGAGGCTGGAAGACTTCGTCGCCTTCAAAGGCGGCGATAAGGACATGATTGTTCCCGTAAAAAAGAAGAGAAAGGAGAAGAGAAAGTGAGGCGCGTTGTCACTCCACCGCTAAAAAGCCAGGGAATCAAGACCAAACTGGTGCCGTGGATACAGGCCCTTGCGCCCAAAGTCAAGGGACGATGGATAGAGCCATTTTTGGGTACAGGCGTCGTCGCCTTTAACGCGGGATTCAAGCAGACCCTGCTCGGTGATACCAACCCCCACATCATCCGCTTCTATCAGCAGATTCAACAGGGTGTCATCCATCCCTTGCACGTTCGCGCCTATCTCGAAAAGGAAGGGTTACATCTACAACAGGCCGGTCGCAACGGATACGACCACTTCACCTACATAAGGGATCGCTTCAATCGGGACCACGATCCACTCGACTTCTTATTTCTCTCCAGAGCTGGATTCAATGGGATGATGAGATTCAATAAGAAAGGCGAATGGAACATCCCCTTCTGCAAAAAGCCGGAGCGCTTCAGTCGTTCCTACATCACCAAAATAGTGAACCAAGTCCGCGATGTGGCCTGCCTAATTCAACAGGGATGGACGTTTGAAACCGCCCCATTCGAGGACGTGATTGTGCAGGCGACTGGTGATGACCTCATCTACTGCGATCCGCCCTACACCGGTCGGTACGTAGATTACTACAACGGCTGGACGGAGGCTGACGAAGCACGTCTCTATCAACTGCTTTCGGCGACTCCGGCGCGGTTTATTCTCTCTACGTGGCATCACAACGACTATAGAAAAAACGAAATGCTAGAGCGCCATTGGAACCGATTCAATGTCGTAACCCGCGATCACTTTTACCATTCCGGCGGCAAGATAGAAAACAGGCGCTCGGTCGTCGAAGCATTGGTTTTCAACTTTTCAGCCCACATCGAACAGCACAATCATGGCGTGGTACCCAAGCCAGAGCAGCTAATGCTACTTGAAGAGCGGGCTGAATACGTCGCTCAGCAATTGGGCGAGAGTACGAGTAGCGTCTAGAAAGATAAAGCCCCCGCTTCTGGGTGCTGTGGAACCACGGGAGGCCCTATGACCGTATCCAAATGGCAAGAAGTATCCGAGCCACAGCAGGCCGAACACGACGATGTGGTGATTGGTGCCGGCATCGTCGGCTCGTACGCAGCCACCCTGCTGCACCAGCGGGGCCGCGACGTCGCCCTAGTTGACGCCCGCTTTGTGGCCTCTGGTGCCTCGGGCCGCAACGCCGGCTTTGTGCTGACCTCACAGCGCGAAACGTACCCCACCCTCATCGCCCAGATGGGCCGTCCGGCCGCCCGCCAAATCCTCGACATGGTGCGCGACAACGTCGCCCGCATGCGCGCCTTGGCCAAGCAGTACGAGGTGCCCTGGGAAGAGGGTGCTATCCACCTAGCCGAAACTCGGGCCGACGCCCGCGGACTGGAAGAGTGGGCCCGCGCCTTTGCCGCCGACGGCGTTGAGGTCGAGTTTGCCCACAGCGATCCCTATGGCGCTGGGTACGCGGCATCCCTACAGGTGGAGGGCGATTTCATGGTGCAGCCAGCGCGCCTCACCGAGGCCATTGCCACTGCCTCTGGGGCCACCTTTTACGACCACAATGAGGTCTATAGCATCAAACCGGAGGGCCAGGGCCTGATAGTGCGCGGGCGTCGCGTCCATATCCGCTGCCGCAAGGTGTACATCGCCACCAATGGGTACGGCTGCGATATGCATCCGCACTTGCGCCGCATCGTGCGCCCGGTGCGCGGCCAGATTCTCATCACTACCCCGGTGGAACCTCTGATTCAAGTCGCTGGCATCACTGACTACGATTACTTCCGCCAGCTCGAAGATGGGCGTTTGATGATAGGCGGTGCCCGGGCTTTTTTTGAGGAGCAGGAGTACACCGCCGAGGACGCCGTCACCCCAAACCTGCTACAGCACCTCGAGGCCTATTTGCGCCACTGGT
>JAGWBY010000062.1:48231-53008 GCA_021295675.1 Candidatus Latescibacterota bacterium
CCGACGCGGTCTTTGCCCTCGGTTTTAGCGGTTACGGCAACTCCATTGGCCTGCTGGCCGCCGAGCGCATGGTGGAACTAGCCCTAGACGGACGCGATCCTGGGCCGCTCTCAGCAGCGCGATTCTAGTTGAAAATCCATAACCCTCGATTGCGTCTGCCAGCTTCGATCAGCTTGGACGCCCTAGGGCGTATGATCCGTGTCGACGGGCGCTTCGTCGTTGTCTGAGAAGCGCTCGGTGGTATTGTGGGTCGCCGGGCTAGTGCGGAAATCGGCAATCCAAGGCTGGCGAAAATAAGCCTGCTTTTCGCGTGGCAGGCTGTGCAGCACCACCGGGGGGATCTTCAGCCGGTGCCAGTGGGTGGCCAAATGCGAATAGGCGTTTAATACGGTGACGCGCGGGGTGTCGCGGCGCCACACCGGCCCGGCGTGGCACAAGTTCTCGGTGAAAAAGACCGCGCTGCCGGCCGGGCAGGCGTACGTAGTGAGGAAGGGACTGCGCTTGCCCTCTTCCAGCGACAGGTGGTCCTCGTGAATGGGGAATTCCGACTTGTGGCTGCCGATTAAGAAATGGGTACTCTGATCTTCTAGCGCGATATCGGTCAATTCAAAAATAACCCGTACCATACCGGCGTGGATGCGCCCGTTTTTCACCCGGTAGCCAAAAATGGGATCGGCTTGCCCAGGGCCGCCCCCGTGTAGCCCGCCGTGCTCCTCGCCCTTTTTGCGCCAGACGCAGCTACAACCTTCCAGCCGGATATCAGGACCAATTACCTCCCGAATCACATCGACCACTTGGGGATGATCGATTAGCACACTGGCCGGGCCGCCGGGCACGTCGCGATGCTCGGGCGGCAGCGATTGGGGGTCGTGTTTGATGCGGTCGATCTGATCGACAATGGCGGCGACTTCATCGGGCGTCAAGATGGCGGGGCGTACCAAAAAGCCGGTGAGGTCAAAGCGGAAGCGTTCTTCTTCGGTCATGGCCATGGCATATCTCCAAGGAAGCGTTTTTCTGGTGGATTTAAAAAAGAACCAGTCTTTTTCTGAGGATAGCCAGCCTCAGTTGACCCCCTGCATGAGGCGTTGGGTGATGGAGCCTTCTTGGGTCAGGGCATAGACGACCACGTTGACCGCCATCTGATTGTAGCGCGGGTTGCTGCCCCAGCCTACGTTGTCGATGCCGACCATCCGGTCGCGGATGAAGTACCCGTTGACAATGTCCCGCCAGTCAACCAAGCCCCCAGTACCGCCTTTCAGCGTGAAAAAGGCGTTGAAAATGGGATGATCCAAGGGCAGGCGTTCTTTCCAGAAATCATACCCATCTACTAGGCCGCCGTACTTTACCAAGGCTTCGCGATGGTAACCTCCCATAATGAAGCCCCCAGACAGCATATAGCGGGCATAGTTTTCCATCTCGCCCTCGTTGAGGGACCCTTGGGGGATGAGAATGGGCAATTCGAGTAGGCGTCTGTCGTCGTAGGTAATCGTGCCGATAAACTCGGCTTCGAGCCCGGTGTATTCATTGATAACGTCACACAGGGCCTCGATTGAGCGCAGATTCAAATTGCTGTAGCCCTGTATTTGATCGGTAACGCCGCGAGCCGAAATCACATGGGCTATTTTGATGAATCCCTTGATCGCCTGGGGATCGCCGACGTTCTGGACGACCATGGCCCGGTAGCGGCCGGTGTCCATGCTGTTGATATCGAGCATTTCCAAGGCCATGTCGATTTTGTGCTCCGGCGTCCGCGTGCTGGTCACCGAGGTGGAGACGAGCTTGGGCTCAAGTACAAAGCTGTTCGCAGCGTTATCGGTAATCGGCTTGAACAAGCTAATGCCCGAGTTGCCGACGTGGCTGGAAATCAACGAGCGGACATTGAAGTTGGTCGTAGCCTGCACTTGATCTAGGCGGGCAGCGGCCAAGTGGACTTGGCGGCGAGCTAGTTGGCGCTTGGGTTTGGGGATTTTGCGCAGTTCTAGGGGCTTGGTCAGGCGAGGTTCGCGCTTGATGAATTTGGTGCTGAGAGGCCGAGGAGCTTTGATCTCGACTTGCTGGAAGGGGTTGAGAGCGACGAGGACCAAGGTGAGGCCGACGGCTAGCGCCAAGGACAGGAGAAGGCCTCGGCGCAGGCGACGGACCAATTCGGCGAGATCGAAATCCGCAGCGGGAGAATTAAAGCGGGAAGAACTCATCGCGGCCCCCAGAGTGGAGGTTGAGGAGATCAGCCGACGAATCGGTGCTCAAGATATTTCAATCCACCGTTACAATCAAGCACGGCTCACCCTTTAATCCACTCGCAACGGATATACCCAACAGGTACTGCCACCCAGTTCGTAGGGTGCGCCAAAGGGTTCGAGACGACCGATCTCGTCAATGCGGTAGGAGACCAGTCGCGTGGAGCCGTCGCCGCCGCCGTACATGAACTTGCCTTGAGGTTCAATGGCGAAGGGGCGAGGAGTGGCCTCGCCGGGCTGTTGCCCCAGCGAGCGGATTAGGCCAGTGTCTGGATCGATGGCGAACATCGCGATGCTGTCGTGGCCTCGGTTGGAGGCGTAGATCGACTTGCCGGAGGGGTGGATGTGGAGTTGGGCGTTGCTGTTGGTTGCGCGGCCGGGAAAATCTTCGTCGGGCAGGGTCGATACGGTCTGCACTGCTTGCAGCGTACCTTGGCTGGTGTCGAAACGGTACACAGTGACGCTGGAGCCTTGCTCGTTGTCGGCGTACACCACGTCGAGATTGGGATGGAATGCTAGATGGCGCGGCCCTTCGCCCGGTCCGCAAGCCAGAATGGGTGCGACCGGGTTGGAGGTCAGTTTGCCGGTATCGGCGTCAAAGAGGAATTGGTAGATCGAATTGGCTGATTCGACGTGGGGCACAAAGGCGTAGCGGTTGGAAGGATCAGTGGCAATGTAGTGGGCAAAGCGCTCGGTCTCATAGGTATCGACGGCCGGGTCCTGCAACGCGCCGTCGTCGCCGATGGCATGGACCGTGGCCATACCGCCGACGTAATAAGCGGCTAAAAGAAAGCGACCCGTGTGGTCAGTGGATAGATAGCAGGGCATGGCTGCGACCGGCACTTCGCCGATAGACGTCAAAACCCCAGTGGCTGGATCGATGGCGTAGCTGCCAATGGCGTGGTCGTCGCCGTCTCTCAAGCCGACGAACAGGTATTGGCGCTTGGGGTCGGCGGCAACTGCGAAGCCGCTTTTGCTCAGGGTGATCTGGTGTTTGCGTTCGAGCTGGCCCGAATCGGCATTCATGGCAAAGACGAGCAATTGGTTGTCCGTCGAGATCGGCACGTAGATGTAGCAGTTCATGGTGTGATAGCCCTCTCTTCTTTAGGTTTCCAGTGAATCGCCCTGATAAACTATGCAGCGCAGCTTGGCGGACCAACCTAACGCGCTGGAGGAAACTATGACAGAGCGAACGGCCGCGCCCAACTACGGCATTGTGTACAACTGGGATGGTGCGCCCCACGGCTACAGCGAGTACCCCCAATCGCTGGCGCAGTTCCTCGACAAAGTGTACGCGCCTTTAGCAAATACTCAGGTGGGAGCTTTGTGCTGGTGCGTGGGCGTCCACGAAGTGCCTTGGCCCTCAGAGCAATTGGATGTGGTCGGCGCATCGACCGAGCGGCGCTACGATTCCGTGCAGACGATGCGCCACACTGAAAACATTCGCGCCTTTTTCGAGCGGGGGGACGATTTGTACGGAGCGCTGGTGCAGCGCGGGCGCGATCTGGGCATGGCAGTGCTACCGTCGCTGCGCATGAACGACAACCACTTCTGGGATTTGCGTCCAAGAGATCTGGGCAGCTTGCAACGGGCCGATCTGACGCCGCTGCGGCAGCAGCACCCCGAGTGGCTTCTGGGCGAGGATCAGGCACCGGGCTGGGCCTCGACTTCGTGGAACATGGCCATCCCCGAAGTGCGGGCGTACATCTTGCAGCGCGTCGTCGAAGCCTGCCGCTTGGCCGATTGGGACGGCGTCGAATTGGATTGGCAGCGGCACGCCTTTCACCTGCCAGCCGACGATGCGTCCGATCTCATGCGGGCCGTGCGAGCGCAGACTGACCAGATCGCCGAGGAGCGGGGGCGGCCCTTTCGCGTGGCCGTGCGGGTGGCCACGACCTTTGAAGCCTGTCGCCGCATTGGCTACGATGTCGAGACTTGGGTGCGAGATGACTTGTGCGATGTGGTTATCAGCGGCGGCAATTCGGGGACTGATCCAGGGGCCGAGATCGAGCGTTTTGTCGAGCTGTGCCGTCCCCACGGCGTGCGCTTCTACGCTGGCTTCGACTCGGACGGGCGGCAACAGGCGCGACGGCTGCGGCCCCACGGGGCGTGGAGGGTGGATTGGTTCCGCGGCTTGGCTCAGGACCAACTAGCGCGCGGGGCGGACGGCGTGTACGTCTTCAACTGGCACGGCCACGCCCAGACGCATCGACCGCTGCTCACTACCATGGGATCAGCGGAAACGCTGGCCGGCTTGGACAAAGTGTACACCGCCCTGCACCGCAGCATTGGCCCCAAGACCGGCAACCGGGCAGATGCCGAGCGCGACGACCGCCTGTACGGCGAAGTGCCGGTGACGCTGTATCCCTCCTTAACGGACAGTGGACCGATCTTCCACGTCCGCGTCGCCGACGAGGTCGAGACCGAGGGTCCGTTGGCTGCCGCTGAGTTGCAAATCGAGATGGCCCACTGGTCGCTTGCCGATCAGATCGAAGTGACGTTAGACGAGATCGAGTTGCCAGCGCCAGTAGTACGCGATG
>JAGWBY010000062.1:53348-65593 GCA_021295675.1 Candidatus Latescibacterota bacterium
ATTCTGAGTCAGTGAACGAGGCTCTGCGATTTTTAATTCGAGTGACCCAAGAACACAAACCCGCACCCACCAACGCACCACAATAGCAGCGGCTTACCGCATAACTCCTCACCTTTTCGCTCCGGCTCGGGGCGTACCCGAAATTTTGTGGAGTGGACCTCTCGATGCTGGGAATAGCTATATCCGCCGTTCTAGTTATGGGCTTAGTACTGCCGGCGCACGCCCAAGTTGAAAAGAGCGACCTCTACATCGGTCTATTGCTCGATTTTGAGGCCGAGGCAACCAATGCAGAGCGAGACCTAGCCCTCCTACAGGAGGAAATCCACAGTCGGTCCATTTCCTCCCCGAGCATCTGCGTTTTTCCGCTGAGTACGCAGACTATCTATCTCTAGCCAACGACCCCGCAGTCGATCTAATCATTGCCGCCGGACCGGCCAGTGCCGCGATGTTGGCCGCCCAAGGTGCCTTGCCCAAACCGACGATCGCCGTGGGGATACTGGACGTGGAATTACAGCAGATGCCCTTAGTCGAGCCTAGCGTCTCCGGGGTGCACAATTTTACCTACGTCCTCAGTACCCACCCAATCCAAAAGGACTTGGCGGCGTTCCATCGCATCCATCCCTTTGCCCATCTGGCCGTCGTCGTCAGTGAAAACCTGAAAGGCAGGTTGGATTTCGAGAGTTTCTTCGAACGCCTTGCAGCGCCTTACGGGGCCGAGGTGGAGTTGATTTTTTGGGAAAAGGAAACGCCCCTCCCCGCGCTGAGCGACGCGGTTGACGCGGTCTATCTGGCGGTGGTCTTCGAGCGCTCACCCGAGGAGGTCGGCCTGCTATCTGAGGCCCTCGCCGAGCGCAAGCTGCCTTCCTTTGCCATGAGCCGGTCTTATGTGGATGCGGGAATAATGGCCTGTATCGACCAGATTTTCCGCAAGCTGGCCCTGATCGTCGAGGGAGTCGCGCTGGGAGAGGAGCTAGCGGCGATGCCCGTGCGGCACAATCTCGACGAACAATGGGTGTTGAATGCCGCAACAATCCGCCGTATCGGTTTCGACCTCTCGTTTGAAACGCTGTTTTCCGCCCGCTTCCTCAAGGCCGACGAACCCACTACTGATCGACGTCTGAGCTTACAGGAGATTATCGCCGAAGGCTTGCAGAGCAACCTTGACCTGCGCATTGAAAAGCGCAACGTCGATTTGGCCGGTCAAGACATGCGCCGGGCCAAGTCGTCCCTCCTGCCCACTGTAGAAACCTCAACCACCCTGTTGCAGGTGGACCCAAATGTCGCCGAGCGCGCTTTGGGTCAACAGCCCGAGCGCACCGGCGCGGGCACGGGTACCGTGCAGCAGGTGCTGTTTTCCGAGCAGGTCTTCGCCAACGTCAAGATCCAGCCCGCCATCGCACCGATCTGGTCGCGCTCGACGTGGTGTTGAATCTGGCGACGGCCTATTTCAATATCCTGCTGGCCAAGACTGGAGTGCGCATTCAAGACGAAAGTCTCGAAGCCTCGCGCCGCAATCTGAAGATCGCCCGCACTAGAAACGCCGTGGGCTATGCCGGCGTGGCCGACGTATTCCGCTGGGAGAGCGAGGTGGCTCAGGCCACCCAAGCCTCGATTGAGGCTTTCAACAACCTCTACCTAGCCAAAGTGCAACTCAACCGCTTGCTCAACCGGACGAATATCGGCGAGGAGTTCGAGGTAGAGGATGCCCGGCTTTCCGACGAACTCTTCGGTCGCTTTGACCCGACCCGCATCGGTCCTCTGATCGACCGGGCTGGCGATGTGGAGATTCTGACCGACTTTCTCGTCGCAGAGGCCCTGCAAAACATGCCTTCGCTCAAACAGCTAGCGGCCAATATGAAAGCAGCCGAACGCCAGCAGCAGATGAACCGCCGGCTGTACTACCTGCCTACGGTGGCTTTGCGCGGACAGGCCGACTACACTTTCTGGCGCGCCGGCAAGGGAATGCCGCGTCAACGGCACTTGGAACTTGGCCCTCCACTTCACCTATCCCCTCTTTCAGGGCAACCAGCGAAAAATCGCCATCGACCAAACCGCGATTCAGCAGCAGCAACTCCGCCTCCAAGAGGAGAGTTTGCGCCAGCAGCTCTCCCAAGCCGTCCAGGTGCGGATGACGAACTTGGTGTCCAGGCGCACCAACATACACTTTGCCGAGGTGGCCGCTGCAAGTGCGCAAAAGAACTTTGAACTGGTACAGGACGCTTACCAGAAGGGCCAACTGGCAATCACCCAACTGGTGGATGCCCAACGCCGAGGCCGGGGCCGTTTACGAATACCTAGTCAGCTATCTGCAGTTGGAAAACAGCATCGGGGGCTACACCATGTTCATGACTTCAGAGGAGCAAGAGGCCTTTGTCGGGCGCTTGACGGCCTTTTTCTTCCAAAGAAAGAATGCACCGTGAAGCGAGGTATCATGCCAAAGCGAAATTTCAAAGCTGTCGGGGTCCATATTTTAGCGATAGGCCTGTGGGTTGGCTGCGGCGACGAACCACAGGTTGTCGAACCCATTCGCCCGGTAAAGTACGCCGAAGTCCATCCCGCCAGCGCCGTCCAGAGCCAGCGTTTTGCCGGCACTGCCAAAGCTGGCATCGAAGCCAGGCTCAGCTTTAGAACGGGCGGACTCATCGAATCGATCGGCGTAAAGGTGGGCAACCAAGTCGAAGCGGGTCAGCGCATTGCCGCGCTCGACAACCGGGATGCCGTCCTCGCGCATCAACGAGCCAAGGCCGCGCTAGAAAACGCCCAAGTGCAAAAGGCCAATGCCCAGTCTAGGCTCATTCGCGTGCGCCAGCTCTACCAAGCCAACAATGTCTCCCTCGCCGAGTACGAACAGGCCAAAAACGGCTTTGCCTCGGCCACATCCAGTTACGAATCGGCCCAGAAGAGTTTGGATTTGCAGGAGCGCCAGCTAGGCTACAATGAGATATACGCCCCAGTCGCCGGCATAGTCACCGCAGTCCACAACGAGGTCAACGAAGTGATCCAAGCTGGCGCGCCCTTGGTGGAACTGAGCGCGGGCGAGGATATCGAAATGGAGGTAGGGGTGCCCGAGGGCTATATCGCCCAAATCCAAACCGGAGAACCGGTGCGCGTGCGTTTCTCCTCCCTGCCCGGACTGGATTTTGCGGCCCAAGTGCGCGAAATAGCATACGCGCTCGACGCTTCCAGCACGTATCCGGTCATTGTGCGACTCGACGCCCCTTCCCCGTCCATTCGGCCCGGTATGGCCGGCGAGGTGGAGTTTCGCTTTGGCAGCGGCGAGCCATCGGAGGACCCACTCGTGGTACCCATTAAAGCGGTCGGGGAAGACGCCAACGGCCAATATGTCTTTGTCATAGACGAGGTCGCCAAGGGCCTAGGCACGGTCCACCGTCGTCCGGTCCGCATCGGCAAATTATTAGCAGACGGCTTTGTCGTGGAAGAGGGGCTCGCCGACCGGGAGTTGGTCGCGACCGCGGGCCTCAGATCGCTCGCCTTTTGGCAGAGTGAGACGCGCCCGGTTTGAATAGAACTATACTATGAACCTCACCCAGATTGCCCTAGAGAACAACCGCGTCACCATCGTGGTTTTGCTCGTCGTTGCGCTGTTGGGCCTAGCGGGTTATCAGACAATGCCGCGCGACAGCATGCCTCCCTACACCATCCGCGTCGCCTCAGTGGTGACCAGCTTTCCCGGTGCCGGTCCCGAGCGAGTCGAAGCCCTGATCACCAGCAAGATCGAAGAAGTCGCGCAGGAGTTGCCCGAGCTGAAGACCGTCACTAGCGAGTCGCGGACCGGGCTGTCGGTAGTGTCGGTAGCACTCAAACAGGAAGTACCTCCAGAAGAACTCCAAGCCGTATGGGACCGATTGCGCCGCAAAATTGAGACCATCCGCTCGGACCTGCCCGAGGGCATCTATGGCCCCAAGGTCAAGGACGATGGGGTCGGGGTGGTGTACGGCATTGTGATCGGCCTAACAGGGGATGGTTTCACCTTTGCCGAACTCGAGACCTACGCCAAAGACCTGCGCGATGACCTAATCAAGCTGCCCGACGCTGCCGAAGTAAGAATAAGCGGCATCCAAGAGGAGCGGATCTACCTGCAATTCAACGACGCCCGGCTGGCCGAATTGGGCCTTTCGGCGCAAAAGATCAAGAACAGCATCGCCAGTACCAACATCGTTTTCTCCGGCGGCGAGGTCAGCCTAGAGGATGAACGCCTAGTGCTCGAACCGACCGGCAGTTACGCCGACCTAGGAGATCTGGGGAGGACGTTAATAGCGGTGGGCAAGGACGGGAGCGTGTACCTCGGCGATATAACTCGCATTGTGCGGGCCTATGAAACGCCCCAGCAGCGCCTAGTCAAAATCAACGGTCAGCCGGGGCTGTCGCTCTCGGTGGCGCTCAGCGAAGGGGCCAACATCATCAAGTTGGGTAAGGACCATCAAGCGCGGCTACCTCTGGGTATAACCTTCAACAGAGTAGCCTCCCAAGATTTTGAGGTAGAGAAATCGGTCGCCAACTTCACCAACAATCTCTTGCAAAGCGTCACTATCGTGCTGTTGTCCATGCTGCTCTTTTTGGGACTGCGCACCGGTCTAGTGGTGGCCAGCCTTATTCCCATGACCATTGTCGCGACCCTTTTCATCATGGGGACATTCGATATCGGTCTCAATCAGGTGTCGCTGGCGGCGTTGATCATGGCGCTGGGCATGTTGGTGGACAATGCCATCGTGGTCTCCGAAGCGATCGTGGTCAAAATGGAAAAGGGCACCGACGCCAAAGAGGCTGCCATCGAATCGGCGCGGGAGTTGGCCGTGCCGCTTCTGGTCTCTTCGCTGACCACTTCAGCCGCGTTCTTGTCCTTCTTTCTGGCCGCGTCCATCATGGGCGAGATGATGGGGCCGCTTTTCAGCGTGATTTCCATAGCCCTGCTCTCTTCTTGGTTACTCTCCCTGACCATGGTCGCGTTGTTGGCAGTGTTTTTCATTCGGGTGAAACAGCAAGCATCCCGGTCCGAGAAAAGCACTTTTATCGATCGCCTCAACGGCCAGTATAAAGAGCTGCTTCTCAAGGCCCTTGGTCGCCCCTATTCATTTATGGGGATCATCGCCGGTTTGTTTGTATTGTCGCTTTTCGGCTTTGGTTTTTTGCCGTTCATCTTCTTTCCCGACAGCGAACGCAACCTATTGACGGTAAATCTGAATTTGCCCTTGGGCACCAAGATCGAGACGACGACAGCCCGGGTGGAACGGCTCGAGTCGTATATCGCGGATAGCCTCTTGGTGAGCAAAAACCGCCAGCGCGGGGTAACGGACTGGGCGACCTTTGTCAGCGAGGGGCCGCCCTCCTACGACCAGGGTTATCAGTCGGGTGAAGCCAACTCGGGGTACGCCCATATGTTGCTCAATACCAGTTCGGGTGACGACAACCAGTGGGTAATTGACCGCCTAGATGCCTTTTGCTTCCGCTCCTTTCCCGATGCCGAAATACGAGTTTCGCGGTTGGCCGGTGGCGGAGGCGGCAGTGACGTGGCCGTGCGGATAACAGGGCCGGATCCCAACGAGCTGTTCGGCCTCGCCGAGCGCATCAAGCAAAAGCTCAACGAAATATCCAGCGCGCAGAATATCGGCGACGATTGGGGGCCTAAGATCAAAAAAGTCGTCGTTGACATCGACCAGTCCAAGACCCGGAACGCCAGCCTGACCAACCAGGATATCGCCCTTTCGTTGCAGACCGCGCTCACGGGGTTCAATACGGGTGCTTTCCGCGAAGGCGACCAGAGTCTCCCCATTGTCCTGCGCAACGAAAGCAGTCAGGACGTGGATGTGCGCCAACTGGAGAGCATCAATATCTACGCCCAAGGTTCGGGCAAAAACGTGCCGCTAGGACAAGTGGCGCAGATCGTGCCTCAGTGGCAACTCGCCAAGATCAAACGGCGCGACCTGTACCGCACCTTGACCGTGACCTGCGATGCCAAAAGCGGTTTTACAGCGCAGGATATCACCGACGAGTTCATCCCTTGGCTCGAAGAAGACAGCAAATCTTGGAAACCGGGCTATCGCTACGAGTTGGGCGGCGAGTCGGAGCAGAGCAGCGAGGCTATGAGCGCGGTCGTCGCCAAGCTGCCGCTGTCCGGCTTTATCATTCTGGCGCTGTTGATCGTTCAGTTCAACTCCTTCCGCAAGACCTTTATCGTGCTGAGCACCATTCCTCTCGGCCTGATCGGAGTCATCGCCGGACTGCTCGTCTTCCGCTCGTTTTTTGGTTTCTTCGCCTTTCTCGGATTGATCTCGCTGGCCGGTATCGTCATCAACAACGCGATCGTGCTCATAGACCGCATACAAATCGAACTGGATCGGTCCGGTCGGGCGCCTATAGAGGCGATCGTCGCCGCAGCTCAGCAGCGTTTTCGCCCCATCTTGCTGACCACCTGCACGACGACGCTGGGGCTTATTCCCCTCTATCTTGGCGGCGGGCTGATGTGGGAGCCGATGGCGGTGGGCATCATGGTGGGCTTGCTGTTTGCCACTGTGATCACCTTGCTGTTCGTGCCAGTGCTCTATAAAATTCTCTTTGCAGTCAGAAACTGACCTGCGGTTTTTAATGACCAACCAATAGGAGGCGTCGTGAAAGTCACTGAGATAGAAGTCCACGAAATCAGCCTAGAGTACCAAGACTGGATTGCCTATCCGGTCAGCCACTACCAAGGCGTGACTCGGCGCACAGTGTACGTGGCTCACACCGATACTGGTCTGATCGGCCAAGTAATTGACCAGTACTTGGGCAGCAACCCCTTCGAGTGGATGGGCGACGAAGTCTCCATCGGGTTAGGCACGGCCATGTACGATTTGATGGGCCAAGCCGTGGGCGTGCCGGTGTACAAGCTTTTCGGCCAGAAGTACCGCTCGTGGGTGCCGGTGGGCAGTTGGACCGTGTCGAGCGCCCCCAGCCACATGGCCGAGGCCGTGGAGAACTACGCCGCCCAAGGTTACACTTGGCTCAAGTTCCACTTGTCGCCCTTTGAAAATGTCTTCGACCAGACCGACGCCATGCAGGCCGTGGCTCCGCCCGGATTCAAGATCCACTACGATTTCACCGGCGGCGGCACCAATGACTACATGCCGGATCTGCTGGCTAGGTTGGCCCAATATCCCATTGCCGGCTGCTTTGAAGACTCGATCAACGCTGGCGACACCTTGGCGTCGATTGACTTGCGCCGGCGCATTCCCCTGCCCATCGTGCGCCATCAAGCGCCGCTGGATGCCACGTACGAGGTACTGATGGGAGCGGGAGATGTGTACATGCGCGGCCATCAGAAATTTGGCGATGCGATCCGCGCTGCCGGTCTGTTCGCCGCTGGCAATATACCATTCATGCTGCAAAACGTGGGCGGCACGATCACCCGGGCCATGGTTTGCCACATGATGGCGACCTTTCCCTCCGCCACCTTTCACTTTATCGACAGCAGCGAAATTCTCAAGGACGAGGTGGTAAATGAGCGCCTAGAGCCGGTCAATGGTCTCATTCGAGTGCCGGAAAAGCCGGGCTTGGGTTTGACCTTGGACCGCGACGAGTTGGAACGGCTAAAGAACCGGGAATTGCCGCCCATCAAGCCGTGGATCGTCAAATCGCAATTCGCCAATGGGACGCGGATGTACAATAGATACGACCCCCTGACGACGCGCCATTTCCTAGTCCGGCCCGACTGGACCCGGGGCGGGATGCCCCACAGCTACGCCTCGCCCATAGAGACCGAATACTGGGATGACGACGGCACGCCTGAATTCGCTCAGATGATGGCGCGGTTGGTGGACGAGGGGACGGTGTTGGAGGGCTGAAAGACCGTCTCGCATCCGATTCGACTATCTTAGCCACTATAGAGGCAGGATATGTTTAACTGTGCGTTGTTAGTGTTGCTGGCTGTGGGGCTAGTTTCGTGCGGAGACAAAGGGACGGGACCGTCGCCGCTGGAACAAGCGCAGACCGACCGAGAGATATTGGTGGCACTCTACCATGCAGCCGATGGTCCCAACTGGAAGAGCCAGAGAAACTGGTTGACTTCCAACGATCTCTCGACTTGGCATGGCGTCACCGTTGCCAACGGTCGTGTCACGCACCTAATGCTTTATTACAATGGTCTGTCGGGAGAAATCCCCGCCGAACTGGGCCGCCTATCCAGCCTGACGAAATTGGATCTTTCTGGTAATAATCTGTCGGGGGAAATTCCTGCCGAATTAGGCAACCTGACCAACCTGACGTACCTGAATCTTACTTATAATCGTAATTTTGGTCGTAATGGTCTGTCGGGGGAAGTCCCCACCGAATTGGCCAACCTATCCAAACTTAGGCTTCTACATCTTTCTGCTAATCGTCTATCGGGGGAAATCCCCGCCGAACTGGGAAACTTGACCAGCCTAACGTCCCTGAGGCTCTTTTATAACAATCTGTCGGGGGAAATCCCCACCGAATTGGGAAACCTGACCAACCTTAGAACTCTGATGCTTCATCAGAACAATCTATCGGGGGAAATCCCCACCGAATTAGGAAACCTGACCAACCTGACGAAGCTGTGGCTTTTGCGTAATGATCTATCGGGGGAAATTCCAGCCGAATTGGGTAACCTGACCAACCTTAGAAGCCTGATGCTTGGAAGTAATGATCTATCGGGGGAAATCCCAGCTAAACTGGGCAACCTGACCAACCTGACTATGCTGTCACTTGGAGGTAATGAACTGTCGGGAGCGATACCCGCCGAGTTGGGCAACCTGACCAATCTGACGGAACTGTGGCTTGAAGGTAATAATTTATCGGAGATGATACCCGCCGAATTGGGCCGTCTATCCAACCTCAGGCTCCTGAGGCTTTCCGATAATAATCTATTGGGGGCGATACCCGCCGAATTGGGCAACCTGACCGACCTGACGGATCTAGGGCTTTCTGATAATAATCTGTCAGGGATGATTCCCACTGAGTTGGACCGCCTAGCCAACTTGGTGTCCTTGGTTCTTTCTGATAACAATCTGTCGGGGGAGATTCCAGACGAGTTGAGCAATCTGGTCAACCTGAGGAGACTATGGCTTGCTGGTAATGGTCTGTCGGGGGCGATACCCGCCGAGTTGGGCAACCTGACCAGCCTGAAGGAGCTGTGGCTTGCTGATAATAATCTGTCGGGGGTGATACCCGCCGAGTTGGGCAACCTAGCAGATCTGACGGAACTGTTTCTTTCAGATAATGATCTGTCGGGGGAAATCCCGGGCGAATTGGGCCGCCTAGCCAACTTGACGGAACTGGAGCTTTTTTCTAATCCGTCATTGACCGGCCCGCTTCCGCAGCGCCTAACGGATTTGTCGGAACTGAGGACACTTAGGTTCGAGGACACGGGGCTTTGTGCGCCGCTTGATGCAGACTTCCAGACTTGGCTTGACGGCGTTAACCACGTGCGAGGCTCCGATTGTCAATGAAACAGATCCTTGGCATTGCGGGTTCACTCCCACTCGTCGCCCAATGAGCACACTTCTTTCAAGCCCTTTAACCCCGCTGCCCTTAGCTGCAAACCCTCCCTCACCCATTACACCTTGCGCTCGGCAGGCCCCAAGTCCGGATCGACATAAGCGCGATGGAAATTCCTACCCTTGAGGTACTTGGTCTCCAACTCGACATCGGTCAGGGTGCAGTAGGGATCGGCTAAATCCGCGTCGCGCTCCAACAGCGTCACTTCAATGCGGTTTTTGCCCCGCACCGGCCAGTGAGCCGCGTCCAATTTGAAAATGTGCCAATACCCGCCCATCACCCGATAGCGCGGGCCGTCCATCTTGTAGAGCGAATTGATCTTGCGCCGCAGGTCGTCGGGCAGAATTTGGCCGTTGAGCGCAAACTGAATGCGATCGGTCTCGACATTGCCGTGGATGCGGAAGCGCAGCAAAACTTCGTGGACCCGGTCGGCCTCCCCCCATTTTTGCAGATCGTCGGCAATGGTCAGTTCCAACTCGACGGGTTGGTCCAGATCCAATTGACGCGGTAGCGGATTGGGCCGACTGACCGCAGGACCATCTTGGGTGTTAGTGAGCAAGAAGTAGTATTTGTCCTTGGCCGCCATAATGCTGGGGTAGGGCAACTCTCTGAGCTTCTCGTAAAAGGACGCCTCGTACGGCCACAAGTGGAACCACTCGGAAACATAGAGGCCGTCAACGCCTTGATCCCAAAAATTGCAGGCCGCGGCCCGCAGCATAGACAGGGGCGCGTCGAGCAAGCGGTCGGAAAAAACCATGCCGTTCAAAGGAGCCAATAGGCGGCAGGGCGTCCCTTGGGTGAGGCCGAGGAATTCGGCGTGGTCGGCCTGCATTTTCTGCGACGATCACATCGACCAGACCCCGTTTGACCCATTCCTCGGGGTCGAGTCCGGCGCGGGCGCAATCGTCCAAGCGGTCGGGAATATGCACCACCAGCTCTTTGTCGGTGCCGCTTTGTTTGACTGCTTCGTGGACCCGGCCGATCCAGTCGGTCATCAGAGAGCGCCCAGCGTCGGTTTCGTCGGGGTGGAAGAAATAGGGCATTTGGTTGAGCTGTAGTTCAAAGCCGTCGGCCGGATACTCGCTCATCACTTCCTCGTCGCGGACCTCCGGGTGCTTGAAGTCGAGGCCGTCCAAGCCAGGGAACTCCGGGTCGAGATCGCCAGCCGCGCCAATTTCGAGGTGCTGATTCTCAATGCGGAAATTGGAACAGCGCGTCGCGGCGTGGTCAACGCCGCCGCGCTGCACGATTAGAGTGGGATAAACCTGAATGCCCAACTCGTGAGCCCGGTCACAGACCAAGCGCAAGGGGTCGTGCCCAGCGTCGATGAGGGACTTGGCGTTTTGCCAAGCGCGGCGAAAGACGTAGTGATCCCAGACCTCGACATTGTGCCCCATCAACTCGCTGGCCCGAGTGTCGTGCAGCATGGTGCGGCCCTCGCCCAAGCAGAAGGCGATGGCTTCGACCGTGGTGCCGGCCAATTCATCGACCAAGGCGATGTATTCCTCGGGAGCCATGGGCGGCTCGTAGCGGTAGATGTGGGGATGCCGGCCGTCGTGGTAGTACATGATCTTGGGTTGGCTCATGGCGCGATCCTTTTCATTGCAAAAAGGCGGGCAGATATAGCCATCCTGAATGAGTTGAACGATTCGAGAAGCGGCTTATCTTGTCAATACCATTCTGCGTCCATCTGCGTCTATCTGCGGATCATTAATGGACATCCACGCCCACCTTTTGCGCCACCTCGTGAATGTAATTGCGCGCCCGCGTGTTTTCCCAGTCTGTGTCTGGGTAATTGACGTACACCGGCGAGGCGACCGTCCCCGAAATGCCGACATCTCGGTAGTGCTCTATGGTGAGCAGCACATCCTCGTCCAGGTCTCCCAGACGTCTCAGATAGGTCTCGTAGTCGAGCTGCCCCATCCCTAGGGGCACCTCGTCGAGTTTGGTCACCCAGTGGGAAGCATCCAAGGACACATCCTTGGCGTGGGCTGCGATAATGTCCGGGCCGAGCAAATCAAAGGCGTAGTCGAGAAAGGCCGTAGTATTGTAATAGGTCCGGTGGGTAGTCATATTGACCGGGTCGAGGATCACTTTGAGTCGCGGCGAGGCCACGTCGTCGAGCAAACGGCGCAGTTGTGCGGGTGCATCGAGCGGGCCGCGATTGCCGGGGTGGACGCCCAAATCGACGCCTAGATTTTCGGCTTCGGTCACCACTTCAGCCATGCCCTGTACCAGTCGGTGCCAGACCTCATCGGCCCACAAGTCTCCTTCTTCGGGACCGTTGGCAATAACGCTGACGCCAACGCAGTGGGCCTTGAGAGCGCGGGCGGTGCGCAAGCCTTGGGACAGGGACTCGCTGGCTTCTCGGCGAATATCGGGATCGGGACTGGCTAGAGGCCAGCCGCAGTGGTACAGGGTAACTTCGCCGATAAAGCAACCCTGCGCTTCGACCGCGGCTCGGCACCGCTGCAACTGTTCCAGGTGCCAATCGTGCGCGGCGATATGGCCGATTCCCTTGACGCCTATACGGGCTAGACGCTGCAAGGTCCCGTCGATGTCGTCGGGGTTGACGCCGCTCCAGAATGCCACGCCCAAGCGCATAGTTGTACTCCCTGTTGGAATTGAGCCTAATATTGGGCGATTGGTTGCCGGGGACAAGCCGGGTGGAGGAAGCGGTTTATAGGATCGCGGCGTTTGACTTTCTGCGCGAAAATATCTTGAATACCGGATTG
>JAGWBY010000002.1:0-106086 GCA_021295675.1 Candidatus Latescibacterota bacterium
GGGCACCATGACGCATACGCGCACTCAGGTCGTGATGAGTCTCGTAGCCGGCTTCATCCTCGGCATCGCCATATTTCACCTACTACCCGATAGCCTCGATCACATTCCTGGACCTAGCGCTATAGAAAAAGCCGTGGAATGGATGGCGTTAGGCATGGTGCTGATGATTCTCTTACAGCATCTGTTTCACTTTCACCAGCACGACTTCAGCCGCGAGGCGAGCGATCTGTATGATGACCACGACCACGGCCACGGTGTCGTCCATTCGCCGAGTTTGTTCGGCGTTGCCCTCGGCCTAGGGGTGCATACCTTGACCGAAGGGATCGCGTTGGGTACCAGCATGAGGTTGGAATCGCCGTATGAAGACGGAGTCGCCTTGGCGGGACTAGGGGTATTCCTCGTCATTCTGCTGCACAAGCCGCTCGATTCGTACTCCATTGTCAGCATGATGAAGTACGCCGGGCACAGCCAGCGCGCCCGGACATTGACCAATGTCGGCTTTGCCCTGCTGTGCCCGGTAGTGACGCTGGCGAGCTTTGGGGGAGTGGAATTGCTTGGCCCGGAAGAAGGGGCAGTGATCGGCTACGTGCTGTCCTTTGCGGCGGGCGTGTTCTTGTGCATTGCCTTGGGCGACCTGTTGCCAGAGATCCATTTCCACAGCCACGATCGCGGTAAGCTCATCGTTTCCCTCCTCGTGGGAATCAGTCTCGCCTATGTACTTTGAATCCAGCACCCTTTATGACGTACGAAGAGCATTAGCTATATCTCCGGTCTGCACGACTCAATTTCCTTCAAACACAACAGCAGCGAGTTCCGTGCACTCTGACCGCCAATCTCCTGCCATCTTCATAGGTAAAAGCGACGCGGGACCGGACGCAAACACCGGTCCCGTGCACTTATGTCAAGGTCAATTGAAATTGCCATCCAGATTATGTACTCTATCTTCGACTAGAGTAGCCCTGATGATGAAAGCCTATCGCGTCGAAAAAAAGATCGCCGCAAACGGTGAACTGAAGCTGAATGCCCTTCCTTTTCAAGAAGGGGATGAGGTAGAGGTAATTATATTGTCGCACGAAACCGTCCACCATCTTGGAACGCCGTCACCGCTGCGCGGTAAGGTCATTGAATATCTGGACCCGACGGAGCCAGTAGCTAAAGAGGATTGGGAACTACTGAAGTGATTATTCTGGATACTCACCTGTGGATTTGGCTGGCCGATGAAAATGAGCAATTGACCAAACACCACAGGGATATAATTGAGGAAGAGCGGTCGAGCGGCCTTGGGGTATCTGCAATCTCTTGCTGGGAAGTCGCCAAGTTAGTGGAGTACGAAAGGCTGAAATTGGCCTGCCCTATCGAGGAATGGATGGACAAGGCGCTGGCCCTACCCGGGATTCAACATATTGAGTTGACCCCGAGGGTTGCCATTGCTTCGACCAAGTTACCCGGCGAATTTCACCGCGATCCAGCCGATCAAATCATCGTTGCAACCGCCCGCGAGTACGGCTGCGAGCTACTCACTGTTGATCAAAAAATACTGCAATACTCGCACGTAAAGACACGGTAGATTCACCCACCTCACACCTCAATCAAGCCGGGCCTGACTGCCACTCGTTGAGCGTGCGGGCGAAGAGGATATCCGAGCGGGTGACGGCCCCTTCGCTGTGGGTTGTCACCGAGACGGCGATGGTGCGCTTGCCGGTGTCCAAGGAGAAGTCGGGGTGGTGGTTCTGCTCAGTGATGGTGCGGGTGAGGTGGTTGAGGAACGAGGTGATGTCCTTGAAGTTGGCAAAGACGAAGTCGCGCGAGATGATGATGCCGTCGCGGCTCCAGCCTTCGAGGGTTTGCAGTTCGGCATCTACTTCGGCGGCGGTGAGGGTGGTTTTGTCTTCGGTCATGGCGGATTGCTCCTCGTTGAGATGGTTAGGAGGTTAAGATGCGGTGGAGGCGGTCGGCGATGATTTCGGCTTCGCCGTCTAAGAGGGTTTGCGGCCCAACGCTGAGCGCGGTGTCGCTCGCCTTGTTCGAGTGCGCGCACTACGTCGCCGGCCGAGAGGGGGGCCGCGTCGCCGAAGTGCAGATGCACCAGCGGTGAGGCCGGCGGAAATTTGTTCTCGTAGGCTTTGGTAAAATGGGCTTCAATGCCGGCGATGCCCTCGACGGCCTCGGCGACGATCCGACAGCGGCGCTCCCACTCGGCGACGACCGCCGCTTCGTCCATTTCAAAAAACAACTCGACGGCGCGGAGCAGGCCGCATATTTCCTCTTTGCCGACCTTCATACCGCGACCGATGGCCGAGTGCGGGTTAGAATTGAGATGACACGCCGCAATCAGGTCTTTGCGCCCCAAGATCAGGCCCGATGACTGCGGCCCGAACAGGCCCTTGCCGCCGCTGAAGACGGACAGATCGCATCCCATAGCTGGCAGGTCAGTCAGATTGGAGCGCGGCGGCAATTGCGCGGCCGCATCGACGATGACCGGCACATTGCGCTCGTGGGCTGCGGCGACGAGCGCGGGTAGCTCGGACAAGGGCTGGCTGCCGAGGAAATACACTACGGCCGCGGTTTTGGGGCCGATGCCAGCGACGTAATCGTCAATAGTCACAGACTCTGTGGTGCCCACTTTGACCAGTTCGCCGCCGCTGAGGCGGAAGCCCTGATGGACGTAGTAATGCGAATCGACCAAGCTGATGACGAACTGGTTGGGCCGGTCCCCCACATCGGGAAGCTGGGCAATGGCACGGGTGTCGGTGCCGGTCAGGCAGGCGGCACCGGCCAAGAGCATGCCGCCGGCCGCGCCCGAAGACACAAAAGCCGCTTCAGCACCAGTGAGCGCGGCGAGGCGAGCACCGGCTTTTTCGTGCAGTTCGTTGAGGTGGACGAATTGGCGCGACGCTTCGGCCATCGCCTCGACCACGGGCGCGGGCATGATGGAGCCGCCGAGCGTGGTGATGGTGCCGCGAGCGTTGATGAAGGGGCGCAGGCCTAGGCGTTGGTACAGGGTGGGCATGTGTAGGTCCTTAAGGAATGTAGTAGATTGAAGTCGCGTGTCCGACGCAGCAATTCATTTTGCAAGGTTAAATAAAAAGAAAGCGGGCGGGATGAAACACCCCGCCCGCTTTTACATGTTCGCCAAGCGTCCCTTAGTGCGGGTGCGCGTGGCCGTGACCGGCAGCCGCTTCTTCTTCCTCTTCCGGCTCCTCGGCCACCAAGGCGTCGGTAGTCAGCAAGAGGGTGGCGATGCTAGCGGCATTGCTGAGCGCGGTGCGCACGACCTTGGTCGGGTCGATGACGCCCATGGACACGAGGTCGCCATATTCTTCGGTTTGGGCGTTGAATCCGTACGCGCCCTCGCCCTCGGAGACGATTTCGACGACGACCGCGCCTTCGTGCCCGGCGTTGTCGGCAATCTGGCGCATCGGCTCCTCTAGGGCGCGCCGCACGATGCGGACGCCGGTGGTCTCGCCCTCGGTCTCGCCGGTGAGCGAATCCAGCGCGGCAATAGAGCGCACGAGGGCGACGCCGCCCCCGGGCACGATGCCTTCCTCGACCGCAGCGCGCGTCGCGTGCAGTGCGTCCTCGACGCGCGCCTTCTTTTCCTTCATCTCGGTCTCAGTGGGCGCGCCGACCGCAATGACGGCGACGCCGCCGGCCAGCTTGGCCAGCCGTTCCTGCAACTTCTCGCGGTCGTAGTCCGAAGTGGTCTCTTCGATCTGATTGCGGATCTGATCAACCCGGCCCTTAATGTCAGCGGCCTTGCCCGCGCCTTCGACGATGGTGGTGTTGTCCTTGTCGATGGTGATGCGCTTGGCCTGACCGAGGTCAGGCAGTTGGACGCTTTCGAGGGTGATGCCCAAGTCCTCGGTGATCACGGTGCCGCCGGTGAGGGTGGCGATGTCTTGGAGCATGGCATTGCGGCGGTCGCCGTAGCCGGGAGCCTTAACCGCGGCTACCTGCAAGGTGCCGCGAATCTTGTTGACCACCAGCGTGGCAAGGGCCTCGCCCTCTACGTCCTCGGCGATGATCAGCAGGGGCTTGCCGGCCTTGCTGACCTTTTCGAGCAAGGGCAGGAGGTCTTTGAGGCTGGAGATTTTCTTTTCGTGGATCAGCAGGTAGCAGTCCTCCAATGAGGCTTCCATGTTCTCCTGATCGGTGACGAAATAGGGCGACAGGTAGCCGCGATCGAACTGCATACCCTCGACCACGTCGAGAGTCGTGTCCGTGCTCTTGGCCTCCTCGACGGTGATGGTGCCGTCCTTGCCGACCTTGTCCATGGCTTCGGCAATTAGCTGGCCAATGTCGCTATCGCCGTTGGCGGAGATGGTGCCGATTTGCTCGACCTCGGAGTGATCCTGGACGGTCTTGCTCTGGGCTCCGAGGCTTTTGACCACCTCGGCGACGGCTTGGTCGATGCCGCGCTTGATCTCCATGGGGTTGTAGCCCGAAGTAACGGCTTGCAAGCCCTGCGTGTAAATGGCTTCGGCGAGGACGGTGGCGGTGGTGGTGCCATCGCCAGCTACATCGCTGGTCTTGGAAGCGACCTCCTTGACCATCTGTGCGCCCATGTTTTCATAGGCGTCGGGCAGCTCAACCTCTTTGGCGACGGTGACGCCGTCTTTGGTGACGGTGGGCGAGCCCCAGCTTTTGGCCAAGACGACGTTGCGGCCCCTAGGCCCGAGCGTCACTTTGACGGCTTTGCTGAGCTGTTGGACGCCGGAGAGGATGCTCTCGCGGGCGTCTTTGTTAAAGGCAATCTGTTTGGCAGCCATAAGTATTGTACCTTCCTTAGGCTACGACGGCGAGGATGTCGTCCTCGCGCATGATCAGATATTCTTCGCCCTCGATCTTGACCTCGGTGCCCGAGTACTTGCCGATGAGGACCTTGTCGCCCACGCTCACTTCCAAGCCGACGCGATCGCCGTCTTCAACGCGTCCGGGGCCGACAGCGACGATCTCGGCTTCTTGGGGCTTTTCCTTGGCCGTGTCCGGGATGATGATCCCACCGACCTTCTGCTCTTCGGCCTCGTCGAGACGCTTGGCTAACACGCGGTCGGCGAGGGGCTTAATATTGATAGTGGCCATGTTGGCTCCTCCTTATTAAGGGTAAAATGGCTACGTGATGCTATATGCAAAGTTCGTGCCAATGGACGGAAATTTTGCTAGTGCTTTGTTTATAAAGCACTTATGCCGTATCTTGACGCAGAGCAGTAAACGGATATTTTCCCATATTGATAATATATCTGAAAAATAAAGGCATAAAATACATATAAGTGTATTAAAAATAATATATTGTGGTTTTTTCTCCAAATGAAAATAGAAACCTCTAATTCTCATTATGAAAAAATTGAGGGAATAATGGACTGGGATGACCAGCGAGTTGTGCTTACTGGGGCCAGCAGCGGCATCGGTCGCGCCTTGGCTTTTGTGCTAGCCGAGCGCGGAGCGCGCTTGGTGTTGGTGGCGCGCCGCGCTGAGGCGCTAGCCGAACTGGGAGCGGCGATTGAAGCAAGCGGCGGTCGCCAGCCGTTGGTGGTGCCGTGCGACGTAGGCGATCTGGCCCAAGTCAGTGCTTTGCACGCCGAGGTGGAGGCGCAATGGGGCGGGGCTGACGTGCTGATCAACAACGCAGGTCGGGGGCATTACCGCTCGTTTGCCGACGCGGATGTGCGCGAATACGAGGCCGTGGTGCAAACGAACCTGCTCGGCACCATCTACTGCACCCGGGCCTTTCTGCCGGGTATGCTAGCGCAAGGGCGGGGCCGGTTGGTCTTTATATCGAGTATTGCCGGCGAATTCCCCGTGCCCAAGCACGCCGTGTACAGCGCGACGAAATTCGCATTGAATGGCTTGGCCGAAAGCCTCGACTACGAGCTGGCACCCCAGGGCATTGGCGTCCACTTGGTAGGGCCGGGCTTGGTGCATACCGAGTTTGCCGAGCGGGCTGGTTCTAAGCATCTGCCCGTACAGAAAAAGTTCGCCAAGTCGGCGGAGGAAGTGGCCGAGGCCATCGCAGACGCCGTGGCTGCGGGCAAGTACAAGAGCGTCCCCGACGCGGCTGCGCATTTGCTGATCAAGCTGCGCCAGCACTTGCCTCGCTTGACGCGGTTCGCTTTTCGGAGGGTCTGCCGTCGATTTCATTAATGGCGGTAGGGGGCGGTTTGAAACCGCCCCCTACTGAGAGGTGTATCCGCCGTCGACGACTAGGGTCGCCCCGGTGGTAAAGCCAGATGCTTCCGAGGCGAAGTAGAGGACGGCCGTGGCCAGTTCGGCCGGGTCGCCCCAGCGATCCATGGGGACTTTGGCGATCATTTCGCGCGCCTTGGCTGGATCTTGCAGCAGGATGGCGTTGATCGGGGTGATAAAGGGGCCGGGGCAGATGGCGTTGACAGTGATCCCGTGCGATGCCCATTCGAGGGCGAGGGTCTTGGTGAGTTGGACGATGCCGCCCTTGCTCGATGCATACGGCGTGCGGTCGGCGATTGAGACCTGAGACACGGTGGATCCAAGGTTGATGACGCGGCCGTAGCCGCGCTCGATCATCTGCGGCCCCACGGCTCGGCAGTAGTACATCGGGCCAGTGAGGTTGATGGCGATGACCGCGTCCCAATCCTCGTCGCGCAACTCGACGATGGGGCTGCGGATGTTGATGCCAGCGTTGTTGACCAGAATGTCGATGGGCCCCAAGGCGTCGTTGGTTTGGCGCACTGAGGCTTCTACTTGGGCGCGGTCGGCTGCATCGGCTTGGAAAGCGAGCACGCGGCCGTTGGTGTGAGCACTGATTTGCGCGGCTGCGGCGCGGGCTTCTTCTGCATTGCGGCTGGTCAGGGCCACATCGGCACCGGCCGCGGACAGCGCGCAGGCCATAGCTTCGCCGAGACCCTTGCTGCCGCCCGTCACCAAGGCTGTGCGGCCCTTGAGGCTGAAGAGGTCGAGCGAGGAGGGTGGGATCATCATAGCGAGGCCCAGCCTTCGGCCTCGACCATGGACTTGGCGAGGTCGCCCAACTCGGCAACTAAATCGCCTTGATCTTGGGCGCGCGCCTTATTGGTGACCTGCATGGTCAGGGCAATCAGCCCCAAGCCGAAGATCCGCTGCAAGCTCTGCGGCGAGTCTGGTTCGAGGTCGGGAATCAGCTCGGACAGGCGGTTGAGCAGGTCGCGGTGCTCGGCGGGAATTTCAATGACTTCCAAGGACATAGCGGCGTTAAAAGTAACGCACGGCCTAGTTGCGGTCAAAGTTCGCCATCGTGGGCGACGAAGTGTTCGCCATCTTGGGCGATGCGGCTCCACGGAGCGTCGGGATCGTGGTCCCAAGCTACGATCCACCCCTGGGCGGCGGCTTCTGCGGTAAACTGCTGTTTGCGGGTCAAGGTCTGGTAGGGAAACATGTCGTAGGCCATGTTCCAATAGGGCCGCAAATGGGGGCGCGTGGGGATTAGCTCCCCGGGATAGACGAGGGTGTGGCCGCCAGCTTCGAGGCGAAAGCCCTGATGGGCGCGAGTATGGCCGCCGGTGACAAAAGTCATCAGGCCGGGAATCAATTCGCCGTCGCCGTCGAGGAAGCGCATCTCGACTTGACGGGCGAGAGCGTGCAGTTCTGCGGGCCGATAGCTGCTCCGCATGGTGCTGCGGCCGGCCAAGGCATCGTCCCACTCGCCGCGCTGCACCGCGTGGACGGCGTTGGGAAACAGCGGGGCTAGGTCCGTAGGCCCCTCGACGAGGCAGCCGCAGAAGTGGTCGAAGTGCAGGTGGGTGAGTGCGACTAGGGTGATCGCCTCCGGGATCACATCGGCGGCTGCGAGCGAGCCACGCAGCGTATGCGCGCCGTCCATGCCGTACATGGTGCGCTCTCGCGGGGAGAAGCGCTCGCCAAACCCCGTGTCGAGCAGCACGAGCTCGCGGCCTATTTTCAGGAGCAAGCAGTTGCACGACAGGCGGATGCGATTGTGCTCGTCGGCAGTTGTGACGCGCTGCCACAGGGCCTTGGGCACCAAGCCGAACATGGTTCCTCCGTCGAGGCGAAAGTCGCCGCCGGGCAGGTGTACGACCTCTGCGTCGCCTAGGTCGAGGGTGCGCATTAGATGTGGACGAGGACTTGGACGCCCTCGGTGGCAAATTGGCAGCGCATCTCGCGCAGGCCCTCTTGGGCCATGGTCGCGCGCAGCTTGGCGTGGTGTTCAGCCGGGCAATAGAACATGAGAAAACCACCGCCGCCGGCCCCTAGCAGCTTGCCGCCGAGGGCACCAGCGGCGCGGCCGGCCGCGTACCAGTGGTCGATATCCGCATTGGATATCTGTTGCGTCCGCTGCTTTTTGGCCAGCCAGTGTTCGTGGAGCAATTCGCCGAAGCGGTCCAGCGCATCTCGTTCGAGCGCCTCCTTGATCTGGTAGCCGATCTGCTTGGTCTGATGCAGGCTGTCTATGACTCGGTCGTCGCCTTGTTGCGTGTCTTGATTTTGCTGGGAGAGGATGTCCGAACTCTCGCGCCGGATGCCGGTGAAAAAGACCAGCATATTGGCGGCTAGGGTCTCGGTGGTGGGCGCGGAGATTGCCAGGGGCGCGACGGCGACGCGACCGCTGGTGTCGATGTCGAGGCAAGTCAGGCCGCCGAAGGTGCCCAGGTAGTGGTCGTGTTTGCCCGCTGGCTGAGCAGCCCGCACCGCTTCGATATAGTGGGCTTCCTCGGCTAGCGCTTGGGGGGAGGGTTGTTCGCGCTTATAGGCGTGGAGCGCGGCTAGTAGCGCCACGGTGAACGCGCCCGAAGAGCCTAGGCCGGTGCGTCCCGGCACGTCGGACATCGCGCTTATTTCGATCCCGCGCTCGATCCCGGCGTAGATCAGGGCTTCGCGCAGCAGGGGATGTTGGATCTGGTCGGGTGCATCGACCTTTTCGGTCTGCGAGTATTTGACGCGAATGAAGTCTTCCACCTTGAGGTCGTTGAGCTGGATATAGACGTATTTGTCGATGCCAGCACTGAGCACAAAGCCTCCATAGCGGGCGTAATAGGAGGCTAGGTCGGTGCCGCCGCCGCCGAGCGGAATGCGCAGGGGCGCTCTGGTGATGATCAAACTAGCCTCGCGCCCGAGTCCACGCACTGACGGGCGTGGCGGTAGCGCTCTGGCGTATCGGTCGAAAGGAGCTGCCCGAGCAGGGGATGCCCGAGCAAGGGGCGGCCGGCGGCGAGCAAGTCGGCGAAGACCTCGCTGAAGTCGCAGGGGGTGTCTGGGGGAATGTGGTCGAGGATTTCGGGTTGTAGGGCGTAGATCCCGGCGTTGACCCAGTAGTTGTCGAATACTTGGTCGGGCCGTGGTTTTTCGATGAAGCGGGTGATACGATTGTGTGCGTCGAGGCCGATGATGCCCCGCGTGGTTGGATCGTCCATCCACAGGAGTCCAATGCTGGCGATTTCGCCCTCGCGCTGGTGGGTTTGCCACAAGTCGCCTAAGTCGAAGTTGGTCAAGTTGTCTCCGTAGTACACTAAAAAAGGGCCGTCGAAGAAGTCGGCGACTTGCCGCACAGCGCCAGCGGTGCCGAGTAGGTCGTCCTCCAGCGAATAGGTAATCGACACGCCCCAGGCTCGGCCATCGCCGAAATAGTCGGTGATGACTTGGGGCAAGTGGTGGAGGTTGATGACGAGATCGTCGAATCCGTGCTGTGCCAACAGGCACACGACGTATTCGAGCAGGGGTTTGTCGGCAAAGGGGACCATCGCTTTGGGGATCTCGTCGGTGAGCGGGCGCAGGCGCGTGCCGCACCCGGCGGCTAGGACCATCGCCTTCACGCGCTAGCCCTGCGCAGGACGTTGGCGGCTCGCATATTCGCTTGGGCTGCGGCGTAGAAGTCCGCGAGGTTGGGTTGCCGTTTGACCCACTCGATGTATTCGCCAATGGTTTGTTCGAGCGAGACCTCGGGCTGCCAGCCGAGGGCTTGCAGGGCCGCGCCGGAGGAGACGGTGTGGCGCGTGTCGCCGAAGCGGTATTCGCCGCTTACGAGCGGTTCGATGGGCCGCCCGGCAATGCGCGTTACTAGCTCGGCGTATTCGAGGACGGTGGTGCCGCGCTGCCCGGCGACATTGAAGGAGCGAAAATCGGCGCGCTCGTCTTTGAGACAGAGGACATTGGCGCGGGCCACATCGCCGACATAGACGTAGTCGCGCAGCGATTGGCCGTCCTCGTAGCAGACGGCAAAAATGCGGCCGATGCCCGAATAGGCATTGAAAAAGGAGTTGCGCGGTCCTTGGACTATGGAGTAGCGCATGTTGACCGTGGGAATGTCGTATTTGCGGCCGAGGCTGAAGGAGGTCAACTCTGCTGCGTACTTGGAGATGCCATAGGGGGTGTGGGGGTTGACGGTGTCTTCGGTAATGGGCAGGTGTTCGAGTTCAGCGGCACAGTGGGGGCAGCGGACTTCCCATTCGGCTCTGGCTAGCTGCGCGTCGGGACGGGCGTCGGGATAGGCGATACCGTGCTCGCCGCAGCGGTACTTGCCCTCGCCATAGACGGCTTGCGACGAGGCTAGGACGACTTTCTGCACGGGGAGCTTCTCGGCGACGATTAGCTCGTAGAGCAGGGTGGCACCGACGGTGTTGACGTGGTGGAAGGTGGAAAAGTCGGGCATGTAATCTTGGTAGGCCGCTAGGTGAATGACGCCGTCGATGCCGTCGAGTGCGGCCCGCCAGTCGGCGCGTTGGCGCACGTCGCCGCGCATCTTTTCTACGCCTGTAGGCAGATAGGCAGGCCAGCCTTCGGGGTGGACCCGCTCCTGGAGGGAGTCGAGGATGCGGACGCGATAGCCCGCGGCGACGAGGCGATCTACGGTGTGCGAGCCGATAAAGCCGGCACCGCCTGTGACTAGAATGTGGCGCATGGGTTGGCTCTAAGATAAATAGGGGGCGAAATCCCGGCCAAATGCGTCGCGGTTGACAGAAAATCGCTGTTGTGTGGATTTTGAGGGATCACAATAGATATTGAACGGATGAAATGGACAATGCGCTACGCGCCTAAAATAGTCCTTGCACTGGCCAGCTTAGTCATCGGGATCGCGCTGTGCGAGCTGGCGTTGAGCTTCCTGCATCCGCAGCTCTTCCGCCGGCCCCCCGTCGGGGCCACATCCCAGATGGCGTCGGCCGCTTGGTCACGCCGGAATTCGACGTGGAAATGCGGATCAACAGCATCGGCTTGCGCGATCGCGAGTTTGCAGCCAGCAAGGAAGCGGATGTCAGCCGCGTGGCCCTGTTTGGCGACTCGTTTGTCGAAGGGTGGGGCGTTCCCATAGAAGCCGCTGTCAGCCGCCAGCTCGAAGCCTGTCTCCAGCGGGAAGAGGCCGCAGTGGAAGTGGCTAACTTCGGGGTGGCTGGCTACGGCACTGACCAAGCGCTGCTGTTTTTTGAGCAACAGGGACCGCGCTTTGGGGCCGATGAGGTGGTGCTCTTTTTTTACGGCAACGACCTGTGGAACAATGCTTCGCGCCGAGGCATTGGTGCCGAGCGGGGCTTCAAGCCCTACTTCCGGGTGCGGAATAATGGGCAGCTTGCGCTCGCGGGCGTCCCGGTAAAGGAGTCGAGCTTTTGGCGACAGCCCACAGACGCGTTGCCCCTTGCGGCGCGGTTGGAGCGCTATTTCTCGCAGAGTTGGCACTTGTACCGGCTGGTGCAAAAGGCGTGGCAGCCGGAGGTGCCGCGCGGACAGCAGCAGGATTTTTATGCGGGTCTATACGGCGCGGATGCGCGCTTTGCCCCGGCTTGGGAGCTGACGGGTCGCATCCTCGCGGCCTTTAAGCGCAGCGTCGAGCGACGCGGCGCGCGCCTGACCGTCGTGTACGTGCCGTCGATCGTCCAAGTAGAAGAGGATAATTGGCGCGCCAAGCGCGAGCTGTACGGCCTGATCGGTGAGTTTGACCTGAGCAAGCCCAATGCCAAGCTAGCCGGTTTTGCCAAGCAGCATGGATTCGCGCTGATCGACTTGCTCGACGAGTTCAGGGAAAAGGCCCAAACCCAAACCCTGTATTGGCGCGATAGCCACTGGAATGAGGCTGGCCACGCCTTGGCGGCCAAGCGGCTCTGCGCGCATCTGGGGAGGCCCTAGCCCGTGGAGTGGCGCAAGGATCTGGGTGCGGTGGGACTGCTTGGGGCGACGGTCGCCATTTTCTTTTGGCCGGCCGCTGTGCTAGAGGGGGCGTTTTTCGTCCAGGACGTGATGGTGCAAAACCATCCATTTCGCGACTTTTTCGCCCACGCTCTCCGCGAAGGTCAATTGCCGCTGTGGAATGCGGCCATCAACTGCGGCTTTCCCCTGTTTGCCGAAGGCCAAGCCGGGCCGCTGTATCCGCCCAATGTGATTTTGGCGTTGCTGTTGCCCACTTGGGCCGCTATCAACTGGAACATTGTCCTGCATCTGTGGTTGGCGGGCGCGGGTATGTACGCACTAGTGCGCGCTTTTGGCGCGGTGCGGCCGGCCGCGCTGTGCGCTGGGCTTTGCTATGCCCTAAGCGGATATATGGTCGTGCGGACCATGTCGCCCAACTTCATCGACGTATGCGCTTGGTTGCCGTTGCTGTTTTGGCTCGTCGATCGCATTCTGAACCGGAGGCACTTTTTTTACGTATTGCTCTTCGCCTTAGTGATTGGCTTGCAACTGCTGGCAGGCCATCCCCAAGCCGCTCTGTACGGGGCCGTTGCGGTTGCGGGCTACTGGCTCTATCGGAGTTGGGTTCAGGGTGCGGGGTGGGTCGCTTGGACGACGCTGGCTGGCGCATTCGCGTTGGGTGCGGCCCTCGCCGCGGTTCAGCTAGGGCCTACCGCCGAATTAGTGCAGCTATCCAATCGCGGGGCCGGCCTGTCGTGGGCTAGCTTTGTGGCGATGTCGTTGCCGCCCGAGCGGCTGGCTACCTTGTTGTGGCCCAACTTGTTCGGCAACTCGGCGCACGGCACGTACGGGAGCCGAGAGATAGGGTTCTTCATCCAACTCTGCGCCTACGTCGGCGTGGTACCCCTGTTTTTGGCTTGGTCAGCCCTGCGCGAGCGGCGGGATGGCCAAGTCGGTTTTTTTGCCGTGCTCGCCCTTGTCGGACTAGTGCTCGCACTGGGCAAATACACGGCCATCTTCTCTTTCTTCTATCAGATTCCTGGGTTTAGCCTGTTCCGCATCCCAACGCGCTTTTTGTTGTGGTTTGCCGTGGGGGCCTCCGTGCTTTGCGGTCTCGGACTCGACCAAGTGTTGCGTCGCGAGCGTCCGCGGCCCGCGAATGGTTGGCTGTTGGCTGTAGTACTCGGCGTGGCTAGTGTGGGTCTGCTATGGGCCAGCGGGGTCGCGCTCTTTGGCGACGGTTCAGAACCAACGCGCTACATCCACCACTTGCGCGGCGACGGTCTGCGGCTCGTAGGGGCGTTGATAATTGGCGCGTGGCTGCTCGGTCGGCGCGCGCGGCGAGCCGCAGCGTGGGCCGCGCCCGTGGTCATTTTTGCCGAGCTGTACAGCTTTGGCGCAGATTTTAACGGTACCATAGAGCCAACCGCGTACACCGAGACCCCGGCGACGGCCCGCGAGATTTTGGCCGACCACACGGCTGTTGCGCCGCCGCGAATCGTCAGCTTGGTCAGCGAGCGGAACTCGCCGTTTGATTGGCACGGGGGATGGGCCTACGACTTGGAGTCCTATCGGCGTTATAACGAGACCTTGCGGATGTATTCGGGAGGGCTGTGCCGGGGTGGAGTCCGCTGCACCTGTATCGCCACGGGGAATTCGCCCGCGGCTATCCGGCGTTTGCCGCCTTGGCTGGCGTGGAATACGCGGTGCGCTACAGCCGAGATGGGGGCTTTGAGGTGCAGCGCCTGCCCACGGCCTTGCCTCGCGCGTACGTGGTGGGTCAATATCACCTAGCTACCAGTCCGCGGGCTGGGCTGGCTTATATGGCACGCAGGTTTTCCATGCGGCGCGAAGTAGTATTAGAGGAAGCGCCGGTCGCCTCGATTGGGCCGGGTGGCGCGGCGGAGATCGTCCGCTACGAGGACGAGGAAGTCGCCGTGGCCCTCACTGATTCGGCCGGGGGAATTTTGGTTTTGAGCGATACGTACTATCCAGGCTGGCGAGCCTTTGTCGATGGGGTTGAGCGCCCGATCCTGCGCGCCAATCACGTGTTCCGCGCCGTTGTGGTCCCGGCCGGGGCGCAAGAGGTCGTCTTTTCGTACGAGCCGGATAGTTTCCGCTATGGCTTGCTGGTCAGCGTGGCCGCGGTTGCGCTCTGGTTGGGGCTGGCTTGGGGGGGACGGCGGCTGATCTTGCCGTCGGTGGCGAACATGCCGGCGGATGCCGGGGCGCGGTGGAAGGTTCGGGCTGTGCTGGGCGTCTTGATCGTCGTGATTCACGCAATAGCCACGCAGGGGCCTTTGTGGAGCGGGTGGCTGGAACGCCTGCGGTTGGGGTTGGGGTCGTGACGGCCGGGATTGTCGGGCTGGCCGCAGGGGCTGCGGCGCTCGTGGTCTATGGGATGACGCTGTGCCCGACCGTGTACGTGGAGGGGAGCGGCGAGCTGATCGGCGCGGCCTATAGATTGGGAACGGCGCATCCGACCGGGTATCCCCTGTTTTGCCTCAGCAGCCGCTTAATTGCGCTGGCGCTGCCGTGGGTTAGTCCGGCCATGGCGATCAATGCCGCATCGGCTCTGTTTGCCGCTGCCTGTTGCGGGGCTTTGGCGGCTGTGCTCTATGGGCGCGGGGTGCGGCCCGTGGTGGCCTTGGCCGCGGCCTTGGCGCTGGCGTTTTCGCGCACCTTTTGGTCCCAAGCCGTCATCGCCGAAGTCTATGGTTTGGCCTTGTTGCTGGTGGTCTTGGTCTTGGCTCAAACCCTTACGCCAAGTGCTCCTCTTGGGCTGGCTGATGGGCTTGGGGCTCACGGCTCACTTGATGCAGGTGCTCATTTGGCCGGGTATAGTTGCGGTCCTGGCTTGGCGCTGGCCCGCGCTGTGGCGGCGGCCCTTGTTGCTGGCGCAGGGGCTGCTCGCAGCGCTGGGTGGGTACAGCTTGGTGGCGTACCTGCCGCTGCGCAATGGCCGGGGTTCGGGGTTTCACTGGGGGCCGTTAGACGACCTAGCGGCCCTGTGGCAGCACTTGAGCGGCGCGCTGTATCGCTCGTCGTTTTTTTCATTGCCCTTAGAGGGCATGCTGCTCAATGCCCAGCGCTGGCTAGAGCAGGCAGCGGGCGAGTTTCATCTCGCACTAGTGCCATTGATTGCTTGGGGTGGGTGGGCGGCTTGGCGGCGCGACCGCAGTGTATTGGTCTTGGTTGGGGGGGCAATCGCCTGCAATTTGATCGCTGCGCTTAACTACCACCGCGATCCCAATGGCTTGCCAGTGTTTTACTTGCTAAGCATAGTGGGATTGGCCGTGTGGTTGGCTATGGGGTTGGACGAGTTGGCTAGTCGGGTGCGGCCGCTCGTTTCGGTGCCGATTGCCGCGCTCGTCGTTGTCTTGGTGCTAACCGCGCACTACGAGGCATCCGACCGCAGTGAGAATTGGGTCGCCGATCGCTATGGCCGCGACATTCTCGCCGACTTGCCCAAGGGCGCGATCCTGATTACCGAGGGGGACGATGCGGCCTTTGTGCTCGACTACCTGTTGCGCATAGAGGGCTTGCGCCCGGATGTGACCCTGTACAACCGCATGGGGCGGGGGACGGATGTACTCGCTTGGAGCGAGCACGCGCTGACGCAGCTAAGGCGGGAGCAACTGCGCTGGCGGCGCGAAGCTGCATTGGCTCGGGGCGAGCGGCCCCTTTTTTATTTAGTCCCGCGCCGTGCTCCAATCTCGGGATGGGTGTTTGTGCCTGCGGGCTTGGTCTATCGCCTACAAGCACCCAACGACAGCACCGGGACCGCCCCGCAGATCGAGATGGGCAATGCGTTGGCCGCGGACTTTTTCCGCGATTCGTGGGTGCGAAAGATCCAGAGCAATTATTATTTTATGGCCGGCGAGGAGCGCCTATGGGCTGGGGATCAGGCTGGGGCGCTGGCCGCGTATGAGCAGGCCGCAGCCATCGCGTTCGACTCGCGGACTACTCGTTTTAACGTGGCACTTAAGTTGTTTGAAGTTGGTGAGTTGGATCGCGCTATGGACCACGCGGCGGCCGCGGCGGCCATCGATCCTTGGCAGCCTATGCCCTATCGCCTTATGGCGCGCATTGAGCGAGAACAGGGGCGCTATGACGAGGCGAGGCACTGGCGCAAAAAAGCAGGCGAGTTGCAGCGGGTGCCTTGATGGGGTATATAAGCTGTAGCTGCTCCCCCTTTGACGCCGTTGAGGGTTGCTATGGAAAAATTAAAGCGCATACTCGATCCGAAGAAGGTCGTTTTAAACCTCGCGGCGCAGCGCAACTTCGACGCCATCCGCGAATTGACTGCCGTGCTATTGCAAGACGAGGTCGTGCCCGACCCAAAGCACTTGCTCGCGGCCTTGATTCAGCGCGAGCAACAGGCATCTACGGGCATTGGCAAGGGCGTGGCCGTACCCCACGCACACGAGGACGGGATCCAGCGCCAACTCTTGGCCATCGGCATTTCGCAGGCCGGTATTGACTTTGACGCGCCCGATGGCCAGCCCGTCCACATCATCGCGCTGCTGGTCACGCCCCTCAAACACCAAAAACAGCACATGGCGCTGCTGGCGGCCCTGTCGCAACGCTTACAGCAAGAGGAAGTGCGCCAGCGCTTGCTGCAAGCCGCTGATGCAGCCGAGATCGTCGATATTTTTACTGGCGATTCTCCCCCAGGCTGAGCGCAGCGCAAAACCATGGTTCCATCATTCACTAGGGCGGTGCACGCCCCCCTATTCGAGCAGCACTCGTGCTTTCTCGCCGGGCCACTCGTGGCGGGGCAGCGGCAGGCTCTGATCGAGCGGCTGCGGATTTTGCTCGCGGCCGGGGTGCCTGGGTACGCGATCTTGGTATTGCTGCCCGACCGAGCGACCGCGCGGCGCTTTCGCCAGGCGGTCGATCGGCTCGACTTGGGCCCGTACAGCAGCGTTGATCTACAGACGTACTACGGGCTGGCGAGTCGGTTAGTGCGGCTGTTTTGGCCGTTGGTGGCTGGCAAGGTCGGCTTTGCGGCCCCAGCGCGACCGCCGGTTTTTCTCAACTACGAGGCCGCTCAATACCTGATGGGACAGGTGGTGGAGCCGCTGCTCGCCGAGGGCTACTTCGAGGGGCTGTACCTGCGGCCCCAGCGCATTCTCTCCCAATTGCTCGACAATTTGAACAAGGCGGCCGTAGCGGATTTTGCGCTCGATGAAGTGGCACCGCGCCTGAGTCGCGCTTGGGCTGGGGAAGAGCAGCGGCTGCGCGTGTACGAGCAGGTGCAGACGTGCATCGACCGCTACCGCAGCCACTGCTTGCAGCATGGGTTGCTCGACGCGTCGCTGGTCTTTGAGGTCTGCAACCGCCATCTGATCGCGCAGGAGGAATTCTGGCGCTACTTCACCGAGCGCTATCGCCACCTCTTGGTTGACTCGGTCGAGGAACTGGTGCCGGTAGCCGGTGATTTAGTGGGGAGACTCTTGCCGAGGTGCGACTCAGCCCTGTTGGGTGGGGACGCGCAAGCTGGCTTCCGCATCTTTTTGGGCGTCGATGCGCTTGGGGCCACCGGGCTACAGCAGCAATGCAAGGAGACGATTTCCGTAGCGCCAGCGGCATGTGCCAGCCAGGATATGGTGGCCTTTGCCGACCGCCTTGGCGCGAAGTTAGGACAAGCAACCGACGGAGGCTCGGAAGGATTGCCGCAGCAGGCGGTGGTGGATGTGGTGCAGACCCGCTACCGGGGGCAAATGATCGAGGCCGTGGCCCAGCGGATCGTCCAGAAAATCGCCGAAGGCGTGGCTCCGGGCGAAATCGCAGTCGTGGTTCCACACGCCGACGGGGTATTGCGCTTTCTCTTGTCCGAGACTTTTCGCGCCGCCGACATTCCCTTTGCAATCGTGCGGCGTTACGAGACATTGCGCGAAGAGCCGGTAGTGCGAGCCTGTCTAGCGCTGGCCATTCTCGCCCACCCCGATTGGGGGCTGCGACTGTCGCTCTTCGATTTGTCCGGGGCGTTGGAGCGGGCGCTCAAGCCCCTCGACCGACTGCGGGCCGAATTGATGGCGCGGAACTTGTACGATCCGCGTTCAGGTCAACTTAAACCCGCGAACGAGTTGAATGCTACGATGGAAGAGCGGCTAGGCCGGGCTGCGCTCACTCGCTATGAAGTACTGCGCACTTGGATCGAAGCGTATCGCAGCGGCGCGGCCGACCCTTGGGACCACTTTTTGCGCCGGCTCTTCGGAGAGGTGCTATCGCATGCTGCGCTGGAGCCTGAAGACGCCGAGGTGTACAGCAAACTGATCGCCTCGGCTACCTCGTTCCGCGAGGTGGCTCCAGCGATGGCGCTAGCGGGCGCGGCGGTTGGCCAGCGCTACGTCGAGATGATAGGGGCCGGGGTCGTCGCCGCCCAATACCTGACCGATGTCGATCTAAACGAGGCCCCAGAGTCCATTGCCCTCGTCGCGCCGGTCTATACCTATTTGCTCTCCGGCCACGTGGCGCGCTACCAGTTCTGGCTGGACATTGGCTCGGCCACTTGGTGGGAGCCACTGCACCAGCCCTTGACCAATCACTACGTGCTGACCCGGCGCTGGAACTCAGAAGATCGCTGGACCGACGCGGTGGATTACTCGATCCGCAACCGCAACCTCTACCGCTTGGTGCGGGGCTTGTGCTTGCGTTGCCGCGACGGAATTTACCTCTGCGCCAGTGAGTCGGAAGGCCACGGCTCGGCGCAGGACGGGCCGCTGATGATGGCGGTGCAGCAGGTCTTGCAGGAGGAGCGTGCGTGAGGTTTGAGCCGCGCGCGGGACAGCGCGAGATCGTGGCTTACCAAGGCGATCTGCTGGGCGTGTCAGCCGTGCCCGGTAGCGGCAAGACCGAGGCGATTGTAGCTTTGGCGACCCGGCTGATCGCCGAAAGGCGCGCCGAGGGGGGACAGGTGCTGATTGTGACCTATCAGAACGCGGCCGTGGATAATGTCCGCGCCCGGATCGGCCAGCGCTTGCAAGAGATGGACATGCTCCCGGTCGGCTACGACGTGCGAACTTTGCACAGTTTGGCCTACGGCATCGTCCAGGCCAATCCCGGGCTGGTGGGGGCCGCAGCCGAATTTACGGTCCTCGACGAGCGCGCCAGCGAGAGTTTGCTCGACAAGGCGGTGCGGACTTGGAACGACGACAACAAAGGGGTGTGGGGCCGGTTGGGGCCTGGGGAGTACGTGGATCAGCAGTGGGAGCAGGAGTGGCGCGACATTGCGCGGAAAGTCGCCCGCACGGTCATCACCACGGCTAAGAACCGTCGGCTGCGGGCCGAGGACCTCTTGGCGAGGATTGGCGGCCAGGAGGACAGAAACCAGTTTTTGCGGATCGGCGCGGAAATCTACCGGCTCTACCAACAGCAAGTCGAGACCATTGGCGGCCTCGACTTCGACGACTTGGTGTGGATGGCCGTAGAGATGTTGCAGCAATACCCGGATTTGTGCAGCCGCTACCGGCGGCGTTGGCCCTTTGTCTTGGAAGACGAGGCGCAAGACAGCGTCCCCTTGCAGGAGGAGCTGATCGCGCTGTTGGTGGGGCCGGGCGGCAATTGGGTTCGGGTTGGCGACCCCAATCAGGCGATTATGAGCACCTTCACCGCGGCCGATCCTCGCTATTTGCGCGACTTCTTGGATCGGGAAGACGTCGCGGTCGCGGAGATGACGATCTCCGGTCGCTGCGCCCCCAAAATCATGGATTTGGCCAACTTTTTGGTCGAGTGGGCCGCGGTCGAACACCCACTGGTCGAGGTGCGCCAGCGCGCTTTCCGACCCCAACAGATGCAGCCCACCGACCTCGGCGATCCCCAGCAAAATCCCTCGGACGCGGACAGCATCATATGGTTCCGCGAATACAACAATCGCCACGATGAATTCGACAGCATTGCGCGCCGGGCCAAGGGCTTTGCCGAGGGCAACCCGAACTTGACGGTAGCGGTGTTGGTGCCGACCAACCGCATTGGCTACGACATGGCCGAGCGCTTGCGCCAAGCCGGAGCGGACTTCGACGAGGTCCTGCAAAGTCCACGCTCGGCACGGCGGGTGGGCGAGGCTCTATGCACAGTGTTAGATTTTCTTTCGGATCCTTTGGGGCGCAATCGGTTAGAAAGATCCTATCGCGCATTGGTTGGCTTTTGGCCCGGGCCGAGTGGACCGGGGAACGAGGAGGCTGTGGCCATGTTGTTGCGTAGCTGCTATCGGCCCGAAGCCCTGCTCTACCCAGAGGCCGGCCAGCGGATAGAAGCGGCTCTGCCACCGGTGGATCACATCGAGCCGCAGGATTTGGAAGCTATTGATTTCCTGTGTGGTTATCTGCGGCGCTGGCTGCGGGCGGGCGCGCTGCCGGTAGATCAGCTTTTGATGACGGTCGCCCAAGATTTGCTAGTAGAGGAAGTAGATATGGCGCGGGCGCAGCAACTGGCGATCTATGTGCGCATCCGCGCCGACCAAAACACAGACTGGCAGTTGCCCGAGTTAGTGCGCGAGTTGAGCGAGGCCGTGCAGGGCCGAGCGGGTGCGCTCGCCGAGGCCGAGGACGCATTGGGACCTCAGCCTGGGCGGATTTTTCTGACGACCATGCACAAGGCTAAGGGGATGGAGTGGGATTTAGTTTATGTCATGGGGGTTGATGGCGATTGGTTTCCCCACGACCTCGACGCGCGCTTTTTGGGCGAGTACGAATTCTTAGGCGGCGATCCCTGCGAGGATGCAAAGGCCGAACTATTGGACCTGATCGGCGAAATCGGGTCGAGCCGGCTGTCGGCCACCGACCGCTCTCACGCGGAAGTGATCGCCGAGCGGCTGCGGCTGCTCTACGTGGCCATTACCCGGGCACGGCGCTATTTAGTCCTGAGCTGGAGTCGCCAGATTCCGCGCGCGACGCGGATGCAGCCCGCGCCCATGGCCGAGGTATTCCGCCAGTTGCAACTCTATTGTGGGCAGCAGAGCCGATGATACCGCAAGGATTCAATTACAGCCAGAGCAGCCTGACGGCCTTTGCGCGCTGTCGGCGGCAGTTTCTGTTGCCAGCGCCGCTGACCGACCAGCTCGATGAGTGGGAGGCCGCAGCCGACCGGGGGCGGGCGTTCCACCAGTTGGTGTTGCAGGAGAGCTTGGGCATGGATGTGGAGGACGCGGTGCAGCGGAGCCGCGATCCGCTGTTGGCCGCTTGGTGGCGCAATTGGCGCGAGCAGCCGCCAGTTGTACCCGAGGGGGCGGTGTTCGGGGAAACCATGCTCTCCGTGCCCCTAGCTGGGCGGCGTCTCGTCGCTAAGTTCGACCGCGTGGTCCTAGCCGACGATGGCCGCGCTTGGATATTCGACTGGAAGACCGGCCGCAAAAAGCCAGAGCAAGCCGCCTATGTCCAAAGCTGGCAAACGCTGGTCTATCGCTTTGTCTTGGTCGAGGCCGGTGCGGTCTTGAACGATGGCCGCGCACTCGCGCCCGACGACGTAGTGTTAGTCTATTGGCATGCTCAGTACCCGCAGGTCCTGCAGCCGATTACCTATTCAGCCGCCGAGCACGAGCGGACAGGTGCGCTTTTGTCAGAGGCAATCGCTACCATCGAAGCCCTCCCAGACGCAGATGCGTACGCCAAGACCGACGACGAAAGCGAGTGCCAGCGCTGTCAATTTCACACCTATTGCAACCGGCCAGCGGCGCGGGGCGACGATTGGGATATCGACGAGGACGAGCTGGAGTGGGAGCAGATGCCTGAAGCAGAGCTTTGAAGCTGGTCAGCCTTTGAGTGCGCCGAGTTGGATACCGCGCACGAAGAACCGCTGGCCGAAGACAAAGAGTACGATCATCGGCAGCATCATCAGCACGCTTCCCGTCATCAACAGCGAGTAGTTGGTCCCCTGCGAAGAATCGAAGTAGCGCAGGGCCACCGGCAGGACTCGCATGTGCTCGGAGTGAGTGACGATCAGCGGCCAGGTAAAGGATTGCCAAGTGCCCATAAAGGAGAAGATCGAGAGGGTGATCAACGCCGGCTTGGACAGGGGCATGACGATGGTCCAGAAGGTCTTCCAGAGATTGGCACCGTCGATTTCAGCGGCCTCTTCAAGCCCTCTGGGCAGCCCGGTCATAAACTGGCGCATCATAAAGGTGCCAAAAGCAGTGAACATGGCTGGGATGATGAGCGCTTGGAACGAGTCGAGCCAGCCGAGGCTTTTGAGAATCACGTAATTGGGCAGCAAGGTGACGATCCCGGGGACCATCAAGGTGGCCAAGTAGAGCAAAAAGACGGCATCGCGATAGCGCCATTCGAGGCGGGCAAAGGCAAAGCCAGCCATGGCTGAGGTCACCACTTGGCCGACCATCACGCAGACGGCGACAAAGAGGCTATTCCAGCCGTAGAGCGAGAACTTGATGTCCTTGTCGCGCAAGACCCGGATGTAGTTGGACCACATGAAGCGCGGCTCGCTACGCGATGCGCAGTTGGTCCTCACCGGGGAAGCGGGCGTAGAGGACGTCGCCCCCGACTTGTTCCGTCAGTGGGTCGTCGTCGCTTCTGAGCAGGGGAAAGGCCGAGCGAAAGGGAATGGTGTTGCCGTCGGCGTCGAGAATCGGCTCTTTGGCTTGGACGTCCAAAACCGGGTCCCCGACGCGATCCCAAGAGATATCGCGATAGGTGTAAGCCTCGCCGTTGGCGCGCAACAGCGGGGTGCCGTCGGCAAGCTCGACCGAGGCCGGCGGTAGCTGCTCGGCCGTGCGCCAATTCTGGCGCTGTTGCACAAGCCGCTGCTGCCACTTGTCGCGTAGGGCTTCGGTCAGCAGCAGGGGGGCACCATCGACGAGAACCGGGTTCCAGCGGTTTTTGTACACGGCAATGCCACCGCGCTCTTCGACGTTTTTGCCGGGGATAGGCTGGTCTTCTGGGTCGTAGATTAGGCGGCCCTGCTGATCGCGGATCGGGTCGCCGGGAGCACCGAGTATCACTGGGTTGCCGAGGGTGATGCGGATCGGTTCGCCTTGAGCGTTGAGCAGCGGTTGGCCATCGCGGGTCCTCAGCAGGTCGCCTTCGTTGCCGAGGCGCACCTCCTGCGGCCAGACGTGGCTCTGGAAGACCTCGTTTTCGCTCTTGAACGAGGTGAGTACCATCCACAGGAAAGGCACGAGCGTGGTGAAGCCGAAGAGGACGAGTAGTCCGTGGCTCAGCGAGTGGATCGCGGTCGTTTGCGCAACTTTGGCCATGCGCCTTTCCTCTCAGTTGACCGCGCCCCGACCGAAGCGCCAGTTGAACAGCGTGATAGTAAATATGATGACAAACATAAACCAAGCCACCGCGGCAGCGTATCCGAACTCTAGGTTTTCAAAAGCCGAGCGGTAGATGTAGTAGCCGAGCGTGACCGTGTTGTCCCCGTCCTTGCCCGGGCCGCCATTGGTCATCAAGTAGGCGATCTCAAAGCCCCCTTGCAGCCCGCCGATAATAGACATGACGCAGATAAAGAAGGTAGTAGGGGCGATCATCGGCCACGTGATGTGCCAAAACTGCTGCCATTTAGAGGCTCCGTCGATGTCCGAGGCTTCGTATAGCTCCTCGGGCACATTGGCGAGGGCCGCGAGATAGAGGATCATGTTGCCCCCGCCCATGGACGCCCAGATGCCCATGAAGATGATGGCCGTCTTTGCCCAATAGGCAGCTTGCTCTAGGCCGAGCCAAGAGAGCCAGCCCAAATCGACGCTGCTAGAAAGCCAGTTGGGCAAGTCGTCGATGCTGTTGAGACCCGACAGCAGGGCCATGCGCCCCGACAGCCAAGCCCAGGGGCCGCCGTATTCGTAGAGGCCGCTGGCGATCCAGTAGAGCGTGGCTACTGAAAGGAGTGCGAGCAGAATTTGAGTCGGTCGTTCAGACATAGCCTTGCGCGCTAGCGATTGCAGGGCCAAGCCTACTAGCACGAGGATCGCGACGCGCACGGCGAGCGAGAAGTAAGGCCACGAGAGTATGGGCAGCAGGACTGAGTTGACGAGGCCGTACTTGGGGTTGTAAAGCCACTTCCAGAGCAAGAACAGCGCGACCCCATTGGTGACGGTGGGGAGGTAGAAGACGGTGCGATAGACGATGATGCCGCGCAGCTTTTGCGAAAGAACGATGGCCAAGATGAGCGAGCCGCCGATGGACAGGGGCAAGCCTATCATGAGAAAAACCGTGTTGTAGAGATAAAACCAGAGCTTAGGGTCGGTCAGCAGCCGGATAAAGTTGTCGAAGCCAATGAAGCGCGGCGGAGAGAAGGTGTCCCACTGAAAGAACGCGAGGCCAAACGAGAAGAGCACCGGCAGGGACGTGAAGATCAAAAACCCGGTCAGATTGGGCGCGAGAAAGAGCAACGCCCAGCGCAGAGTTCTCTTTTCGCGGGGTTTCAAGCGTCCATCTCCGCGCGTTGCCGCCGCGCGTAAAACGCGAGGCCGACGCCGATTGCCACTAGGAGTACCGCGATCCCGAGGATATCGAGCGCGTGGCTGCGGCTGGAGAGCGTGCGGTTGCGCTTGGACTTGGCCAAGGATTCGCGCATGCGGACGGACATTTCAGTGACGGCCGCTTGGCCGACCGTGGGGTTGCTCTCCACGCTCTGGTCGGGCATGCGGCCGAGAAATCGGTAGGTCTGACGAGCTGTTGAGTCGGCAGGCTGGTAAGCCGCGTTGATCAGATTGGTACCCAGCGCGCCCTGCAAACGGGTAATGTCAAAAGCAGCTCCGTAGGCCGCGGCCTGCTCTGCAACTGGGTGCTCCATGGCGTCGAGCAGGGCCGAGCGGTGTTGGTCCTCATCGGGGAATTCGGGATCGGGCTGCGAGAAATAGCGCTCCGAGAACTGCTTGCGGCTGCCAAAGGCATCTGCGTCCTTGGTCAACAAGTTGTTGAAATCCGGGCTGGACAAGTACTCTAGAAAGTAAAAGGCCTCCCGCTCGTGCTGCGTGCCCTTGCGGATGGCAGTCACTCGCCCACCCATCTCCCCCGCCTTGCCCCGGTGGCGGCCGGTCTCGCTGATTTCGCCCCAAAGGCCATCGCGCAGGCTCGGATTAGCGCGTATCTCGGGATTGCTCATCCAGCGCTCCCACTCCTCGTAGGGCACGTAGCGGGGCATGGGGTAAATCTCGGTGGTAAAGCGGGCCTCGCGGCGCACCTTGATCAGTCCCCAGCGGCCGATGAGGATGGTGCCCAATTTGCCCGCCGAATACAGCCCTAGGATGGATTGTCCACCCCAACCGCCCCCACCTGTTTGCGCGGATTGATCTTCGGCCGAGGGCACGACGTGGAAAGTGTTGACGAGGTCGTACAGATATTGGGCGGCTGTGGCGCCGGCTGGGGAGTCGAGGGCAATCTCAGTGCCGTCGTCGTTGAGGAGGCTGCCACCGGCCTGATAGATGAAGTTGTTCAGCCCTCCACCGAAACCCGCCCCGCCCGAGCCAAAGGTCTCATAGCGCCGGCCATCGGCGCTCTTTTTGGTGAGGGCCTGACACAAGAGGACGTAGTCCCACCAAGTCCAGTGGTTCCACGGCAGGGGAGGCATGGCCAAGTTCTGAGCTTGGCGCTCACGCTGGACTGCGTCGTAGAGCGAGCGGTTGAGAAAGGTGACGCTGACGGTGATGTTGTTGGGGACGGCGTAGATGCGAAAGCGCTCGTATTCGTCGGCTCCGGTCGGCGCAGCGGCTACGGGTACGGCGAGGGCGTTACGCCGATGCCGCCAAAAGTCGTCGAGGCTTAGCTTGGCCTCGCGCATGTAGTCGTTTAGTTCGACCATGACGCCTTTGGAAGCATAGAGCGCGAAGGTCGCATAGCTATAAATATCGAAAACGTCCGGCCCGGAGCCAGCCGCGGCTTGGGTGAGAATTTTTTGCACGTCCGCGCTTGGGTCGAGGACGACGCGCACTTTTTTGTCTTCGTAGAGCCGGTTGAAGAGGGCCATTTGTTCGGTGCGTGCCGGATTGGGGTCGGAGGCCCAGCGGATGACAGTGTACTCGCCGCCCGCAGACGGGTCGTCTGGATAGACGGATAAGCCCCAGCGGTTAAGGGCGTACCAACCGACCAAGATCAGGGCGAGGACGGCGATGGTTGTAGATAGATCGCGCAAGGGAAAACCCGTTGAGGATGCGAGGCGAAAGGGCCAAGTGTAAAAAAAAATGTGAGATTGTCAATGAGGGTAGCCGATAGTGATTCGATAAATATGATAAAGTATGAATAATAGGTAAATAAAATTGCTTGACAGGTATATGGACAGGTTATAAATTGACCACTTCTTCGTCTCTCGTTCTATCAACCTTGCAAAGGAGGATTCCCTTGAAGAGACTAAGCCTTCTCGCCTTGGTTGCAGTGATGGCTGCTTCGGCTGCTTTCGCGCACCAAGCTAACTATTTCATGCCGCAGATTCCCAACCCCGACAACATGGTCATCGACGGCAACGACGACGACTGGGGCTGGATTGATCCGGCTTTTGCCATCAACCCCGACACCATGTACGAGATTCTCGGTAGTGAGTGGCCTCCGGCCAAAGACGACTGGGACTGCATTCTCTACGTGGCTTGGAGTTCGGCTCCCGACAATTCGCTGTACTACTTTTCTCGGGTTACCGATGACTCGCTGGGCCTTTTCGTCGAGAACCCCCAGGAGTATTGGAAGGACGACTCGCTGGAAATCATCGTCGATGCCGACCACTCGAGTGAGAACTTCAACGAGACCGAGATGACCTCCGGCCAGCAGTACGGTATCCGCGTCCTGCCCGCCGCTGGTCAGAAGGACACTTGGATCTTCAACGTACCGCAGGAGAGCATCCTGTGGTCCACCGAGCGTCCTTGGTTCGTCTATGAGTGGACCCTCGATCCGCCGGACGCCCGGCCGATGGAGCAGCCCGCTGGTAGTTCGGTGACCTATACGTACGAGGTCAAGCAGGCTGTGTGGACCTTCCACGACAAGACGGGTCCCGATGGCAGCGCCCGCCACAACTTTGCCTCCGACCAGATCATCGGTCTGACCTTCCAGTTTGACGAGACCGAGAATCCCGAGGTAGGCCGCGAAAAGCAGCCGGGCACGACGCCGGTTAATGGCGCGTTCCAGGACAACTCGAACGGCTCGGACTTCATCACAGTGGAGACCGAAGGCGCTACGGGTGGTACTGGCGGCGTGACGGATACGGCAGTCGAGGCCGATAGCTGGGGTCGGATCAAAAGCTACATGGTCCAATAAGGCGCACCCTAGCATCTTCTGCTAGATCGCACATTGTACGCAAGAGATAAAGAGAGGTGGAGGCGACTTCATCTCTCTTTATCTATCGCCTTTGCATCGCTTTCAGGAAGGCATTCTCAATGAGGATACGGAACATCGCAACGAGCGGGCTTTTGTCGGCTCTTTATCTGTTCGTGCTTGTCGGGTGCATCTCACAGGTGGGGCTGCGGCGCTTTGCAACGTTTCCCGAGCCAGTTCCGCAACAAGACGGGGCCATGACCGTTCTCGATGATGGGACGATTGTCTATGCCAAGGATCGCTTGGAGATCTCGCTACAGGTGTTGAATGACGGATTCCTCAACCGCCAGTTCGCGGCCGATTCAAGGAAGGGCGCTGAATCGACCAATCCATACACGTATGGCAATTGGAAGCCCTGGGGCCAAGAATGGACTCCAGAGCGCTTTACCGTGGTCTTGCTGAAGGTCAAAAACTACGAGTATCCCAAGGTTTTCATCGACCCCAAGGCGCTCGTGATCACTACGTCGAACAACCGAGTGTACCATGCGCTCGACGGCGGGCAGCTCGAAGATCACTTCAGCCCGTATCTGCGGGCTTATGCCGGCAACCAGCGGCAGCAGTTTGAGGCTACCACCGACCTGCTCAAACGCACCATCTATCCGCCCGACATGGTTTTTTCCGGTCAAGAGTCAGTCGGGTACATCGTCTTTCCGGTTTTGCACCGAGACGTGAGCAACTTCACCATCAACGTGCCGGACATGGCCGTGCGTTTCGACTACAAGAGCGAACCGGTGGAGACCATCGACTTAGCATTTAAGTTCCAACGCGAAGTTTACTACGCTCTTCATCCCCGTGCGGAGACGCCGTAATGAATCGAGGGCGGGCGGCCCGTATTGCAGTGCTGTTGTGCGCCTCGTGCGCTTGGGCCCAGTGGCTTGCTGCGGACGAATGGGTGCTTGGGGGCGGCGGTGGCTTGCCGTGGGGCGATCTCGTCCAGGTTCGCGCCCAGATCGACGACCAAAGTAGCCCCGGCGCGATTCAGATCCGCGGCTTTACGCCCGACGAAAACATTATCACCACGCTCTCTTGGAAATACGGCAAGCCCAACGACTTGGTCAGCGAGGGCGATGCGGCGCTGTGGGACAATACGGCGGCTAGGAATTCCATTTCGCTGTCGATTGTCGATGGCGACGACACTACAAGCACCGCAGACCTTTTTAAAACCGCTGGCGTCGATCAAGACGGGCGCACCTTTTTTTTAGATATGGGCTCGCGCGTGCCAGCCGACAGCTTGGTCTTCTTCCCCCGGCAAGAGGGGACGTACGCCAACGGCAAGCCCTTTAGCGACGACTTTGTTCGCAAGCACCGGATTTCCGTCAGCGATGGGCTGACGTACGTGAACGAGCAGCCGCTCTTCGCCTTACTGCGCGACGTTCCGGTGAACCCCAATAGCGTGTTCACCATGAAATTTCCCCAGCAGTTCATTCGCTTTATTCAGTTGCGCGTGGGGTCGCGGAGTCCCTTTGAGATTGCCGAATTTGAACTCTACGGCAACGGCTTCGTGCCACGAGCCACGTACCGGAGCCAAGTTATCGACTTGGGCGAGGTCTCCAACTACGGCACCATATCTTGGGCCCAGCGGGCGCTGGAGTTGGTAGAAGGTGAGTTGATTGAGTTGCCGGATCTGGGGCAGACCTCGGTCGCGGTGCGCATGAAGACGGGCCAAGATGACAGCCCGCTGGTTCACTTCCAAAAGGTTGTTGACAACGAAACGCGCGCTGTGAGCCAAGTAGTGGTCTCGGAAGCGGATTACAACAAGTTGCCTTCGGGCGAGAAGGGTGATATCGAGGATGACGCTGATAACTGGAGTCCTTGGTCGTTGCCGCTCGAATCCGGGCAATTGATCCCGCTGCCCAGTCCGCGCCCCTATTTTCAGCTACAGATTATCATGGAGAGCCAATCCGTGACGCAGACGGTGCGCATCGACTCGTTGCGGATTGAGCATTCGCTGCCCCCGGCTGCTGCAGTCGTCGGCGAGATCTCCTTGGCTGACGAGCCCAACCCACCGGCCGATATCGGCGTAATCGACAAAGACGACGCCGTTGTGCTACCGAGCATCGACGGGGGCGAAGAGGTGCTCTTCGCCTATGACGTGCGAGCTATAATAAACGACAACCAGAACGGCTTTGATGCTTTGCGCATCGACACGCCGACACCAGCGCGCTTTGTCGGTCTGCAGATGGGTGATCCGCTCGAGCCCGTGGAGCCAGATCGCGTAAGTGCGGGCGATAGAAACCTCGAAGTGATTTTCACCAGCAACAAGATCACCTTTGACAACAATGTGCCGCTGCGCGTGCTCTTTGAAGGATCGACCGTGGTGTTCGGCACGATTTTCACTGGCACGGTCTGGGATACTCAGTCCGATATTCTCGGACAGCCCGTGCTCGAAGGCGATGCCAATTTCGACGTCAGCACCAACTCGCTGCGCGTGGCTTTGACCCAGCAGTCCGTGGGAGAAATCGTCCGCGCTATAGAGTTTAATCCTTCGGTCTTCACGCCGAATGGAGATGGTATCAACGACCATATCGCCATCAAGTACACTGTAATTCAGATTTCCGAGCCCAAGCCCATCGAGGTGGCCATTTACGATTTGGCAGGTCGGTTGGTGCGCGTGCTGGCCGACCGCGAGCAGCCCGGCGGGATTTATACTGAGATGTGGGATGGGCGGAGCGATGCCGACGAGGCCGTGCCTCCGGGTAGTTACGTGGTCTCGCTCTCAGTTGACAGCGGGATCGGCAACTTCAGGCGAGTCGGCGTCGTCGGCGTGGCCTATTAGTTGATAGTTGGATCTGGTGCTTGACCGGCAAAAATTCAAAAGGGAGGATTCCAGCGTGAGGTGCATGCTCTACGCAGCAGTTGTCACAGCCGGCGTCGCGCTCCTGTGCGATGCCGCTTTTGCCCAACGGGTCGGTTTTCTGACCGGACGCGAACCGCGCGGTGTGGATGTCTATGAGATGGCGATGACGCCGGCACAGCGAAAGTGGCAATATCCGCAAAGCCTATACCACTTCTATCGTTGGACCGGCGAGGAATACAGCAATTACGCCCGCCAAAACTACGAGCGCTACGTATCTACCGAGCTTGAAGGCTTTCGCACCTACGACCTCTACGGGAACTACATCACTCGTGGTTTCGAGGTGTACAATTGGTCTATGGACAGTCCGGTGACTTCGGGCAGTACAGTGCGCAAAGGCCCCAAGTACAGTAGGTGGTTTCAAAGCCTAATCGTCTCGTCGATGTCCAAGGGGCAGTTTTATTCCTCAATGACCATTGGCGAAGCCCTGCGCACGACCCTGACGCCGCTGACCTTTTCCAAGCCGGCCTTCAACGGGGTGCAGTGGGACTTTGCCGCTGACAAGTACCAGATGACCCTCTTGGCGTCGCGCTTGGCCTCCCCGGGTTCAGCCATACAGTTTGAAAACTCACTCGGCCAGATATTGGGCGACATGACCAATCTCTTCGGCATGCACTCCAAAGTGCAGCTCGGGGATTTTTCCAAGTTGGGCTTTACCTATCTGAACATTGCCAACTTCTCCACGGGTCGCAAGCTGGGCGATAACTCGCTTAAAGGTGTGTTGACCGAGGCCCAAAACGGCGGCAACGTCGAGACGATCGTCCTGCGGCTCTCAGACGATTCGCCCGAAGACGGCGTAGGCGGTGCTCAGCTTTTTGCCGAGCGCATTATCATCAACGGGGTTGATCATCCCGAAATCGTCCCCTCACCGCGCGGTGGTGTGCGGCGCGCCGGCGTCATCGAAGCCAATGGTGCTGAGACGTTGGAGTTGACCTACAACATCGCCCGCGACTTCCGCCAACAGCCCGACGACGAAATCACCACGTTTCAGGAGATCAGCGAAATCGAGTTTGAGTTGGTCATCGCCAACGACTACCGGATCGAATCCACCTCTAATCTCCAAGTCAACGCTCAGGGCGAGCCGGTGTTCTTAGAGGTCGAGCGCGCCCACGGCAACGTCAGCGATGGCTCAAACCAGCGCTTCATCCGCTTTGAATACGGCCTGCCCACCGGCAAGGATATCATCGGCTTCAACTTTGATATAGACGATATCAAGGGCTTCAATATGCGCTCGGAGCTTGCTTTCAGCCGGGCGTTTCGCCGCTTTCCCAACCAGAACTTCCAAGATCACACCCTCGCCCAAGACGAAGGCATGGCCTACTACATCACGGCTTCGCAGGACGCTTATCCGTTTTTCGCGTACGGAGAATTCTACCGTCTGGAGCCTGAGTACCGGACCAATGCGTTTATCTCGGATGCGCGGGGTTTCATCGACTACGAACACCCGGAGCGCTATTCCTTTGAGGCGGTTGACGACAACGACGACCAAGACCGCTTTGCCGACTGGAAGCGCCTGTGGCAAAACGGCGACAACGCCTTTGGCGAATCGCCTTTTGGTACAGGTGGCCAAGCCGACCCACAGGTTTTCCCTGGGTACGACGAGAACTCGGACTTCATCTCGGACTTTAACCAAAACGACAATAGCCAGCCGGATTTCGCCGAGCCATTCCTGCGCTACAACGTCGATCCACCTGAGTTCCTCTTTGGCGTTGACATGAACAACAACAACGTCATTGATCGCTTTGAGAACGATACGTTCGCCGACTATCCCTACCGCCACGACCGCGATGGCTACAACGTGTACGGGGGCGTTCACTTGACCGAAGCCATCAAGGCGACGGTGGGCTACTCCACGGCCGACGAGATCAGTTCCAAGCGCAGCGCGCAAATGAGCTATGCGGTAGTCACGGGCGAGTGGAAATGGCCGGGCATTGAGGCTCGGGCTTTCCAATACGCTCGCTCGGTCCAAGACGACATCGAAGACGATGTGATCCAATGGGTAGATCCAGATGGATTTCGCGAAACCATTGACCCACTGATCGCCCAAGACACCTTCGTTTGGACTGGCTATCTGACGTTCGATTACCTGCGCCTTAAAAACCTGAATATCTACAACAAGGTGAAGTACGACTGGTTTAGTCAGCGCGACGAGCAGGCCGAGGTCAAAGACAATCGCCTCTTTTTTGGCGCGATCAACAAGGTTGATTATCCGCTGCCGATTACCGACAACCTGTCTTTCTGGCCGCGCTACAAGAGCGTGTACCGCAAGATCAACCCAACTTTTAGCACCGACCTCGATATCACCGAGTGGTCGCAGTTTTACATGCTGACCTCGAAGTACTTCATCCTGCCTGGAACCTTTATCGAATACGGCGTCGAGCTCAATCTCTTCCGCAACCTCGAAGAGCGCCCGGAGATCTTGCCGCCTGGATACGTCGATGACTTCACTGGTTCGGTGTTGGCCTTACAGCTTTCCAACAGATCGGCGTATCTGGGTTATTCGCTGACCATGAATACGGGATTTCGCTGGGAGCGCCGGGCCTTTGCCGAGGCGACCGAAACCAACTCTTTGCTATTCATTCGGGTTTTCGCAGGCCTCCAGGACTAGGGGCTGCACTATTTCTCTGTGGATCCAAAGCGCCCGGCGTTCTCTAGTGGAGATGCCGGGCGCTTTACTGCCTAATAAATGGACATGCGCCTTGCTGTGATGTGGATAGGGCTAGTCGGCCTTCTCGGAGGGATCGGCTGTGGCTCCCTGGAACGCCACGTCCTCAAAAAACCTGCCACGCCCCAGTCTCTTGCATTCTACCAACGCGCCTACGAGCAAGATCCGGCAGACCCAGAGGTGCTGTTGGCCTTGGGGTGGCTCTACCTGCAAAAGGACCGCACGCGCCGTGCTGTCGCCGTGCTGTCCGAACTGGTTGCGATTGCGCCCGACGACGCGGATGTTCACTACTACCTCGGGGTTGCCCTAGCCAAAGAGCACCAAAAGAGCGAGGCCATCGCTGCCTTTCAGCGCGCGCTTGAAAAATCACCGGCTTTTGTCGAAGTGTACTGGGCCTTGGCGCTGCTGCACAACGAGCGTGGCGACGGGTACGAAAAGGCGCTTGCAACGGTCGAAGAGGGGTTGCAATTGGCCGGGCAGAGTGGCTATGGGCACTTCGTGCTGGGCTTTGTGCTGTGCTCGCGCGGCGACAATGAAAACGCCAAAACCGCGCTGCTGAAGGCTATTGAACTCGACCCTGACTTAGCGCACGCCCACTACTACTTGGCGTTGGTGTACTTGCGCTTACAGGACGATCCGCAGGCTATGGCGGCCATGGAGCAGACCATTGCCGCAGATCCGGGTTACACCTCGGCCTATTATAGCTTGGGCACGCTCTATGCGCGCACGGGCCGCGACGCCGAGGGAGCGCGGATGATCGAGCTTTTCCAGCAGTTGAGTAGCGCGACGATGGACGAGGATCACTACCGCCGTTTGCTCTATCGCCAAGCCGTGCCGCTGGCGGTCGATAAGCAAGTAGCCACGCATTTCAACTTGGGACTGGTTTATTTGCGCAGAAAGGAACTGGCCGCGGCACTCGAGCAGTTCGCGGCAGCTTTAGCCCTCGATTCCACGTACGCGGAAGCCAGCCACAATATCGGAGTGATCTATTCGCTACAAGAGCAACACGCGGTCGCTCGGCACTTTTTGCTGCGCGCGGTGCGCCACAAGCCCGACTACGCTTTGGCCTTTGAGAACATAGGCAACAACAGCTTGGCACTCGGCGAGTACGAAGAGGCGGCCACCGCGTTTCGCCGCGCCTTGGCCCTCGATGGGAGTATGATTGCGGCCCTTGAGGGTTTGGGCACCGCGCTGATCCAACAGGGCCGCGTGGCCGAGGGACGCGCCGCTCGCGCCGAGGCCGCAGCCTTGAGGGCGCAACAGTAAATGTGGTTTGTACTAGCCGTTATTTGGGCGTTGGTGGGGTGTGGAAGCGAGGAGACGCGGCCTAGTTTTGTCGATGTGGCTGCTGAAGCAGGGGTCCAATTGCGCACCGTATCTGGGACGCCGCAAAAAGAGCACATCGTCGAATGCAATACGGGCGGGACGGCCCTTTTAGACTACGACCTAGATGGCGATGTGGATATTTTTATCGTCAACGGCTCGCGTATCGCTGGATACGCCTTGGGCCGCGAACCCCGCGCTGAGCTGTACCGCAACGACGACGCTTGGCGCTTTACCGGCGTTGGCCGAGAGGCTGGCGTCGCGCACGTGGGCTGGGGTATGGGGGCCACGGCGGCTGACTACAACGCCGATGGATGGCCCGATTTGTACTTGGCGAACTACGGTCCCAATGCCCTGTACGAAAACGAGGGCGACGGCACGTTCGTCGATGTGGCGGCCGAGCGGGGCGTGGACTTTAGCGGCTGGAGCTCGTCTGCGGCCTTTGGCGACTACGACCTCGACGGCGACTTGGATTTTTACTTGGCTAATTACATCGACTTTGACCCGGCGTTTCGCCCGATTGATCCGAGCTATTGCACTTGGCGCGGGATAGACGTATTCTGCGGCCCGCGCGGGATGCCGGGTGAGCGGGATCAATTCTATCGCAACGATGGGCCTAGCGCAGGTTGGACCTTTGCCGAGGCGAGTGCGGCGGTTGGCATTGCCGACTACGAGTACTATGGTTTTGCTGCGCTGGCTGGCGACTGGGACGAGGACGGCGACTTGGACATTTACATTGCCAACGATTCGACGCCGAATGTGCTCTACCGCAACGACCGAGGTGCGTTTGCGGACGTGTCGCTTCTGTCGGCGACTGCGTACAGCGAGGATGGTCGGGAACAGGGCGGCATGGGCTTGGCGGCTGGCGATTATGATCGCGATGGCGATTTCGACCTCTTCGTTACCAATTTCTCGCACGACAACAACTCGCTCTACGACAACAATGGCCGGGGGTTTTTCACCGACGCTAGTTTCAGTTCGACCCTAGGCCGTTCGAGCATTAGCTCTTTAGGGTGGGGCACGGGTTTTTTCGATTGCGACAACGACGGCGACGCCGACCTGTTCGTCGCCAACGGCCACGTGTATCCTGCCGTTGACCACCGCGACTTGGGGACTCGCTACGCCCAGCGCAACCATCTGTTTGAAAATCGCGATGGCGCATTTGTCGAGGTTGGTGCAACCTCGGGTCCGGGCCTAGCGGTGGAAAAGTCGAGCCGCGGTTCGGCCTTTGGCGATTTGGACAATGACGGGGACTTGGACATTGTGGTAGTCAATATCGACGACACGCCGACTTTGCTGCGCAACGACGGGGGCAATCGCCACAACTATCTGATGGTAAGGCTGCTCGGCGATGGCGGGAATACAGACGCCATTGGTGCGCGAGTCTCGGTGTCGGTGGGTGGTGCGGTGCAGATGCGGGAGGTGCGCGCGGGCACGAGCTACCTGTCGCAGGACGACCTGCGGCTGCATTTCGGCTTGGGAGCGGCGACCGAGGCCGATCACCTCGTGGTGCGCTGGCCCGATGGAGTGGAAGAGCGCATTGACGGAGTGGCGGGCAACCGGCTGATCACCATCCAGCGCGGCGCGGGCCTCGTCGCCGAGGGGTTTGGTCCAGTACCGAGGCCGGGGCCGTGAAGGTGCGCTACGGAATGGCCCTGCTGCTGTGTTGCAGTGCCGCAGCGGAATCGCGTTTTGTCGATGTCGCGCAATCCGCTGGGATCGATTTCGTCCACCATAGCGGTGCGGCCGGCGCACGCTATTTGCCCGAGACCTATGGCTCTGGGGCCGCGTTTTTGGATTTCGATGGCGATGGCGCGCTCGACCTCTACTTGGTCAACGCCGGGCGGTTACCTCAGCTATCAAGCGAGCCTGAAGCGGCCAACGCGCTTTTTCGCAACGAGGGCGTGGGTCGCTTCTCAGATCAGACGGCACGGGCTGGCGTCGGCGACCGCGGCTACGGTATGGGCGCTACCGTCGGCGACTACAACAACGACGGCTGGGCCGACCTCTACGTCACTAATTTTGGCCCCAACGTGCTCTTCCTCAATCGAGGAGAGGGTCACTTTGCCGATGTTACGGCCACAACCGGCGTTGGCTGCCCAGGGTGGGGGACGAGCGCGGCCTTTGCCGACGTGGATCTCGACGGAGATTTGGACCTATTCGTCGGCAACTACCTCGACTACCCGACCGAAGATCCGCTCGTGTGCCGGATCGGCAACAGCGAGGAGCGGCTCTACTGCGACCCGCGCAAGTTCGATGGTCAGGTTGACCGCCTCTATATTAATGAGGGCCATGCGAGCGGTTGGGCTTTTGCCGACCGCACGGCGGCCTTTGGCCTCGTCAGCACGGCCGGCAAGGAGTTGGGGGTCGTCTTTGGCGACTACGATCAAGACGGCGACCCCGATCTGTACTTGGCCAACGACCTCGTGCCCAACATGCTCTATCGCAACGACGGCGCACGCTTTGTCAATCGGGGTCTTGCCAGCGGCACCAGCCTCAACGGAGAGGGGGTTGCTGAGGCTGGGATGGGCGTTGACATGGCCGATGCAGACGGCGACGGGGATTTGGATTTGTTCGTGACCAACTTCCAGTGGGAGAGCAACACCCTGTACAGCAACTTGGGTGGGGGATTCTTTGCCGACGCAACCGTGGCGTCGGGCATCACTCGCGCTAGCATGGCCTTTCTCGGGTTTGGTACGGGATTTTTCGACTGCGACAACGACGGCGATCTCGACCTATTTGTCGCCAATGGCCACGTGTACGACAACGTGGAAAAGGTCGATCGAGCAGCTGCGTACGCGCAGCGCAATCAGCTACTCGAAAACGTCGGCGAGGGCATCTTTGTTGATAGCAGCGACCACGGCCCGGGTCTCGCGCTGGTACAGGTCAGTCGCGGAGCTGCGTTCGGCGACCTCGACGGCGACGGCGACTTGGATATTGCGGTGAACAACTCCAACGAGCGGCCAGCCCTGTTGCGCAACGACGCAGATGGCGGCGGATGGTTGGGGCTTAGGTTGAAAGGCGCGGTGAGCAATCGCGACGCCATTGGGGCGCGGATCGCCCTGACGACCAACGGTCGCACCCTCGTGCGCGAGGTTCGCCGCAACGCGAGCTATCTGTCGTCGAACGACCCCCGCGTGCTCTTTGGCCTTGGGGAAGCCGAGGTCGCCGAGCGGGTTGAGATTCGCTGGCCGTCCGGCGTCATCCAAGTTGTCGAGACCCTGCCTGGGCGGCAATACGTGGCCATAGAGGAGGGTACTAATCGGTGATTAAATGGGTTTCATTCGCGCTGGGCATTGCGCTGATAGTCGGCTGCGAGACCAAGCCGGAAGTCCCGCCCGCTCAGCCTATAGTGCAGCCGCCTCCGGTTGAGGACCCGCTGCTGATCGGGCGCGCCCTGTTGAGACAGAAGCGCTACGCAGACGCACTTGAGGTGTATGGGGAAGCTCGGAAGCGTCATCCGCAGTCGGGCGAGGTGCTGGCCACGCTGGGCCGGATCCACTTGGCCTTGGGCCAGCCCGAAGAAGCGGTCCAATTCTACGAAATGGCCGTGGCCCTCGAATCCGACCAACCTGAATGGCTCGTCGCCTTGGGCAATGTGCATCTGAAGCTGAACCGCTACGACGAAGCCCACGCCGCGTTTGCCGCGGCCTTGGCCTTGGATTCGACGTATGCGCCAGCGCGGCGAAACAAAGCGGCGGTGTACAGCAAGCAGGGGCGGTTGGGCGACGCCGCACACGAATACGAGCGCGCCTTGGCGCTGCGGCCTGAACATCTCCACACCCGCTTTAACCTTGGGCTGGTGTACGCCAGCTTGGGCCGCTATGCAGACGCCAGTGAGGCCCTGCAACAGGTTTTGGTGGCAGCGCCGGAAAACGCGCGTGCGCTCTACGCGATGGGGGAGATCAAGCTCCAAGAGGGCGATGACAAGGGGGCAGTTGAGTACTTTGAGCGCACACTAGCAGCCGACACCACATACGCAGAGGCCCATCTGCAACTGGGGAGGATCCAGATGGGCCAAAACGATCTTGCGGCTGCGGCCGAGCGCTTCCGCCGGACCATCCTAATCGAACCTGGGCTGGCCGAGTCCTTCCGTCTGCTGGGCCAGATCCACCTGCGGCAGGGCCGCGAGACAGCCGGCGAAAAATCCTTCGCCGCCTACGAGAAGGTCAAGCAGGTCGAGGGGGATATCCAGCGCTATCGCGAGCGGCTGCGCAGCGATCCAGACGACGCCGACGCCCATTACAGTTTGGGTTTTGTGTACAACCACTTGGGGTTTACCGGCGTGGCTTTGCCGCACTACGCCCAAGCCGTGCGGATCAATCCCGGCCACGTGCGGGCGCTTAACAACATGGGCAACATCTACTTGCGCACCGGACATTTCGATCAAGCGGCAGCGGCCTATCAGCAGATCATCCAACAAGACCCCGAGCACGTGGCCGCCTTTGCGGCCCTCGGACAGGTTTATTTGAATCAGCAGCGCACGGATGAGGCCATTGCCATGCTCAACCGCGCCCTCGCGCTCGACGAAAACTGGCTCGGTGCTCACCAAGCCTTGGCCGAGGCCTACAAGCGGCTGGGGCAGATTGCCAAAAGCGAAGAACACAAACGCATGGCCGACGCCTTGCTTAGAAAGCAAAAAGATGACCAATAACGCGAGAAAATGGGTGGGGCTTGCCGCCTGCACATTCCTTTTTTGTTGTGCCCAAGAGCCAGCGGCCCCGGTCGCCGAGGGTGGTGGTTTAGTGGTGACTGGTACCGCCTTGGCCCAAGTCGGCGACGATCTAATTAACGAACGCGAATTCCGCCGCTACGAAGCCCGGATCCAATCGCAGCACCGCTCTTTGGCCCAAGGCGTGGAAAACCACCGCGAGCACCTGATGAGTTTGATCGACATCAAGCTCATGGTGCGCGAGGCGTACGAACGAGGACTGGACAAAAACCCCGAATGGATCAAGGCTGTGGAACTCGCCCGGCACAAGGCCATGATCGAAGCCTATCTGCGCGAGCAAGTCGGTCTGCAAATCGAGATTTCCGAAGACGAGTTGCGAGCCAATTTTGCCGCGCATCCAGCCCGCCACGCCGTGCGCGGGGCGCACATTCTGCTCGACAGCCGAGATCGCGCCGATTCCATCTACGCGGAGATCGAAGCCGGTCGGGCTACTTTTGAGGACATGGCGCGCAAGCACTCGCGGGACGAGGCGACTGCGGCCGAGGGGGGCTGGTTTGATTCGTACTATGCCTTCGACCGGGTCTCAGACCGAGTGTACGAGCGCGTGTTCTCGTTGGATGTAGGCGTGGTCAGCCAGCCCTTCCGCACACCCCAAGGCTGGGAAATCGCCAAGGTAGTAGATAAGAAGTTGGTGCCTTTTGAGAAGTATCGCTCGGTGATCCAGCGGGCGACTTTTCTCGAAAAGATCGAAAACTTGCGCAACGATCACATCGATAAGCTAGTCGCTGAGAGCAGGTTGCGCCCAGTGGGGGAACAGGTGCGGCGCTTTGTCGCGGCTTGGAACCAACAGCCTGGTGCGCCGCAGCTTGCGCCCGAGGAGTGGGCCGCCCCGCTCTACGAGTACGATGGCGGCGTCATCACCGTGCAGCAGGGCAGCAACTTGTTGCACAATACGCGGCTGGGCCGCGCCCAAATCGACAGCGCCGTGCTCGACGACCGCGTGCGTCGCCGTGGGGCACCAGACCTGCTGTTGGGCTTGGCGGCTGAGCGCGGAGGATACGCCGAGCGGCCCGAGGTGGGGGAGAAGGTGACAGCCGAAAAGGAGCGACTGCTGCTGCAAGGACTGTGGGAAGAGTTGCTCGAGGACGCCTTAGAGGTGAGCGAAGAGGAAGCGCGCGCCCACTACGAGGCGCATCCAGAGATGTACTGGGCACCGGAGGAAATCATCGTCCAAGAAATCATGGTCGCCGACGAGTCGCTCGCTCAAGAGTTGCTGGAGCAAATTCGCGACGGGTCTGATATGGCCGCGCTGGCAACCAAGCACAGCATCCGCCGCGACGCAGATGAAAACGGCGGCCTCTACGCGCTGCGCGCATTTGAAAAGATCGTTTACAAGGAGCTGATGGACGCGGCTGTATCCGCGCCCGAAAGGGAATTACAAGGTCCGATTGAACTAGTCGATCCCTTGCCGACTTCTCTGCGCGATCCTCAGCCTTTGGAACGGGCCTTTTCGATCTTCAAGGTCTTGCAGCGCCGACCCAAGCGAGTGCAAGAATACGAATTGAGCCAACAGAAGGCCCACTACTTGGCCCGCCAAGAAAAACAGCAGCGCGAATTGCGCACCCTCAACTTGCAGTTGCGCGACAAATGGCACGATGCATGGGGCATCAACGCCGACGCGCTCGAAAAGTACGCGCTGGCCAAGCCTTTATAAAAAGAAAACAGCGCCGCTTCCGTAAATTTTTTATACTATATCTATCTAGTATATATCCGGGAGTAAAACCATGAAACGTCTAGCGAATTTTTGGCTTTGGTTCCTCGCCGCAGCATCAGCTACGGCCGCGGCGGCGGACATTTCCTTGTGGCAGATCGGCGGCAGCGGCCTTCGCTGGGCCGATAGCGACTCAGCCCAAGTAATGATTGACTTTACCGGATCGAACAACTCGATTCAGCCAGTGCTGGTGAGTTCGGATACGACGGTCTTTCCTCTGCTCGAAAATTGGTCGCCGAAAAAGGCTCCAGACGAGCTAGGTTTTGTCGATGGCGAGCGGCCCCGCGCTTGGAAGGGCTGCTGCGGCACCTCTTCGACGGTTGACAACGCGCTCAACCTCATCGACGGCAGCGGCGCGACGTACAATCCGGTGACGAGCAACAGCATTAACAGCGAGTACTACACCATTGATTTAGGGGTGCCGGTGCCGTTGTTCCGCTTTGCTATGAGTACGCCGGACAAGGGATTTTTCCGCTCGGACGGGACCCCGCTAGAGGAAGACGCCATCCCGGCCTTTGAGGTGTCGATAGCTCCAGACACCAACAACGACGTGCTGCACACGCCCTACGGACCCCCCATCGGGGAAATCATCGCCGAGGCGCGCGAGAACGTCAACCCCAAGATCGTGGCTGATTTTCCCTTGCAATACGTGCGCTACGTGCGCTACAAGCGCAAGAATTCAATCCTCGACGAAGCGACCAATCAGTCGTTGGGGCATTCGGGCACGGCGCGCAAGGGGACGGTGGCCGAGTTCTTCCTCTGGGGAGAGGGAATCCCCAAACGGGCTACGTACAAGACGGTCATTTTTGACCTCGGCACAGTCGTCAACTTCGGTCGGCTGTTTTGGAAAGCCACGCCCATGCGCCTAGTCGACGGCGTGGCCGAGGAAGCTCCCGACGCCAACGTGCAGATCGAGGTCGAAGCGCGCACTGGGATTGACTCAAATCCGGATATCTACTACGAGTTTACGGATATGGGGACGCGCGTCGTCGTCGAGCAACAACGCTATCAGGGCAAGCTGAAAAACCAGAGCGCGGCCGTTACGAATGCCGATGGGCTGGGCGGTACTCTGACCCTTTCCACGCGGCCCAAGCCGGGGCTCCGCGCCGGCATTGAGTACGACCAACAAAACTGGACGTTCTGGTCCTTTCCAACGACCGAGTCCGACCGGCCTCTCAACCTCAACCGAGGGTCGTATTTGCAGGTCAAGGTGGTGCTGCACAGCGAGCGATTCGACGAGTTCGTGCGCCTCGATTCCCTGTGGATTGAGACCTCGCCGATATTGGCTAGCCGCGTCGTGGCTGAGATAGCCCAACTCGGCCAGCCCAACCCGGCGCGTGGCGTGGCCGAGGTACCGTTGGGCCAGAGAACGGATTTCACCTATGACATCAAGGCGGAATTTGCAACTGGTGAGGTGGGTTTTGACGCCCTGCGGATTAGCACCGGCAGCTCACAGACCGAGTTCAAGGATCTGGAATTGGATGGGGTCGCAACCGACCCGGCCGGGATAGAGGTTGTGGACGACGGCTTTGTCGTGCAGCTACCGCAGCGCATAAGTGGTGCCTACAACCCGAGTTTGCGGGTGACCTTTGCCGCCGAGGTCTTCGACTTTGCGCGCACCTTTGAAGGCGAGGTTTTCAACACCGGTGGCACCGAGTTGCCGCAGCCTGTCGAAAGTGGGGACGTCAGCGATGCGATCGGTACCAATAGTCTGCGGGTTTTGGCTGCAAGCGCGGCCAATCCGCAGTTAGTGCAAGATGTGCAGTTTTCCAGCGGCGTAATCACCCCCAACGGCGACGGGGTCAACGACGAGTTGGTCATTTCCTACTCGCTCTTCGCGCTGCCGCAATCGGTGCCGGTGCAGTTACAGGTGTTCTCGCTGGACGGTCGTCAGGTGGCGCAAGTCCAGCGCGGCCAACAAGGGTCCGGGCCTCAGCGCTTGTCTTGGGATGGCCGCGACCAACGCGGTGAGACGCTCGCCCCGGGCCTGTACCTTTTGGGTGTCGGCATCGAAGCCGAAGACAAGAGCGCCCTACAACTGCGCCCCATCAACATCGCTTACTGAGGAAAGCACTCATGTCCAATCGAGCCATCGCCTTAGTGATGATACTCGCCTGCTACGCGCACGCCGAGTTTCTCACCTTTGACAGCCAAGAGGCTTGGGAGGCCAACTGGTCGCTCAAGCCCCAGTTAAACATCTTCACGCCGGAGGGGCATTTGGGGCTGATCAAGTTCCGCAAGGACATCAACGCCGCGCTCGATGCCCATCTCTTCGTCCACCCGACCAATGAGCGCGGGGATGTGGCCGGTGGTATCTGGTCCGCACTGAGCAACCCAAACGACGCCCCCCAGATCATCGACGGGGATGCTGCCACCTTTTGGCAGCCAGCCGACAGCGACCCGTTAGACAAGTGGATCGTGCAAATCGACTTGGGCCGCGCGGTACTGGCCAAAGAGATCCGCATCCACTTCCCCGATGAAGAGGGAGCCAAACCCTTCCGTCAGTTCAGCGTTTTCGCCTCTACAGGTGCCCACGTGGCAGCCTTAGAGGATGTATATCGCTTCGCGCCGATCTATCGCACGACTAAACCCAACCTGGATACGTATGTCAGCTTTGGCTTCAAGCCGGCCGTGGAGGATACCACTCGTGCAGTGGAGCAACTGAGCGATGTCAGCGGTCTCGACGATTTTACCGTGGACTTATTCAGATTCAAGGCCAACGCCGCTGCCACAGGGGATTCGCGGGTGGCCGCTAACTCGAGGTGGCAGATGATACAGTTCATCCGCTTCCTCGTCGATGAGCACCAACTCGATGGCGCGCTCGCGGAAATCGAGGTCATTACCGCCGGCGACAACATCAGCCTTGGGGTCGAGGCAAAGGGCGGCACGTACATCAATGGCTCACGGGCGACCGACCCCTTCTTCTGGCTCGACGGCAACCTCAATACGTACGGGGTCATCGAGGTGCATCAGCAGTTTACCGAGTCGCGCGGCACGGCCTTGGAAGGGGGCTTGTGGTGGCAGGTAGATCTGGGGGCGACCTACTGGGTGGACGACGCGTTCGTCTATTGGCAAAAGGCTGGTGAGCGTCTGGCCGACTTCCGCTTGGGTACCAATAACGCCGGCACGGGGTACACCTTTTTCTCTTCCGACGGCACCAAGACCTTATCCGGCGACATCGATTTTGACACGTGGATTTTTGAACCGGAGTGGACCAATGCCCGCGAGGAATACAAGCGGCACTACCGGTATTTGTTCAATCCGCGCAAGGTGCGGCACATCTTCTGGCTGGCCTTGCACGACTTGGGCTGGCGCGCCCATCCCATGGAGCTACAAATGTTCTCCCCAGGCCACCCGGCCGAAGTCGTGATCCAATCGAGCTTTTTGGACCTGAGCGCGCTCGCGGGCGATGGGCAGCCCAAGGTGATCAAGGCACTCCATTACGACGCTGATCTGCCGCCTAATACTCAGATCGAATTGCGTTCCCGTTCGGGTAACGAGATGGGCGAGGTGTACACTTTTCACAACAAGATCGGCGAGGTAGTAACTGAGGAGAAGTGGAACAGCTCGCCCAAGGTACTGCGGGGCCGAGTGGATACCTCGGTCGTCGTCGGGGAGGCTTGGAGCGAGTGGAGCAACGTGTACAAGCTGTCGGGCGAGCCTTTTAAGTCGGACTCGCCGCGCAAATTCGTGCAGTTAGAGTTGGTTATGAGCACGGAAGACCCAGCGGTGGCTCCCACGGTGCGCTCGGTCGAGTTGGAATTCGTTGATGCGCTAGTCAACGAGGCGCACGGGTCGATTTTGCCGCGCCAAGCTAAGCCCAACGAGGATACCCGTTTCACCTATATGCTGTGGCCGTCCGTGACCGCGGATAACAAGGGTTTCGACCGCCTGCGATTGGTTGTGCCCGACTTGGTACGGGCCGATGAAGTCGAGGTGACAGTCGCTGGTCAGGTGGTTGCGCCGACGGCTATGAACATTGCCGCGGATTCGCTGTTGATCGACTTGCCGCAGGTAGTTCAAGGCGACTCCGTGCAGGTCGCCTTCACCACTCGGCTGGTGCGGAACGCCGCAGTCGTGGATGCCGATCTAGGCCTGAGCGACGCGCCCGGCCTGTGGCAGGACGTCGAGCCGGCCGAGCGCCGGTCCAACGTAGTGCTATTGCCCGAACTGGCCGATAGCGACCGCTTGATTGGCGACTTGCAGCTTTCGAGCCGAGTGCTCACGCCCAATGGCGATGGAGTCAACGATGCCGTGGAGTTGAGCTTTGTCGTCTTCAAGGCCCAAGATGCGGTGCCCATGGTCGAGGTGCGCGACTTGGTCGGCCGGCCCGTGGCCCAATTGACGCCGGTCTCAGAGGGGCCGACCCGCCGCTTTACGTGGAATGGTCAAGATGCGGGCGGTGCCACCGTGCCTCCGGGCATCTATCTATGGCGCATAGACGTAAACGCAGATTCAGGCGATGCCATTGAGCTGCGCGTCGTCGAGGTGGCCTACTAACCGGTTAGAGCGGTAGAATGCGGCGAAAACACGGGATTTGCTGTGCTCTCACGGCCCTGTTCATCTGCGGTGCGAACCATGCCGAGGAAATCCGCTTCGACACTCCGGCCGAGTGGGCGACTTGGGAAGTTCCGGTCGATATCGTCCAGTTTGCCGACGACGGCTCGCTGGAACTGAGGAAATTTCGCAAGCAGATCAACGCCACTCTCGATGCCCATCTCTTTACCCAACCCACCCAGACTCGTGGCAAGGTCCAGGGGGGGATCTGGCAGGTCGGCTCCAATTCGACCGCGGCCCGGCGCATCATGGACGGCAATCTGGAGACGGTGTGGCGGCCTAGTCAATCCGACGATCTGGTCGATTGGGTGGTGACCATCGACTTGGGGCGGCCGGTGCTAGCCGAGCGCATTCGCTTGGTGTTTCCTGATCGCGCAGGGGCACGTCCTTGGCGGCAATTCAGCGTTTTCACGGCCAATGGTGCGCGCATCCAATCCACGGATGATGTCTTCAGGTTCGACCAAGCCTTTCAGACAACCCAGCCCAACCAAGAGCAGGTCGTCGATATTGATCTAGTCGGCGAGCGCGATGTAACGCGAGTCATCGACGAAAACCTCGGGCTGGACCCAACCGCGCTAAATACCTTCCGCATGGTGCGCTTTGTGCGCGTGCGCGCCGACGAAAAAAGCGCGGATGCAGCTTTGGCCGAAGTGGAGGTGATCTCCGCAGGCGACAACATAAGCCTCGGAGTCTTGGCGCGCGGAGGCAGCTTCGACAACGGACTTTTGGCGCGCGAGCCACAGAATATGTTCGACGGCATCACCGACACGTACGGCAATATATTCACTGTTAAGACTAAGGGTGGCTGGCGCGAGAGTGGGGTGTGGTGGTCGGTTGATTTAGGGGCGCTGTTCTGGCTCGACGAGGCATTCATCTACTGGCAGGATCGAGGCGAAGGCCTGTCGAGCTTCCTGTTCGAGGGATTGCAGGCTGGTTCTGGATACCAAATCCTCTTTTCCGATGGGCGGCGAACCATTGCCGGCGACATCGACTACACGCCGCTGATCTTTGAGCCAAGGCCAGTCGGCGCGGAGTGGAACTTGCGCCACCATCGCTACGCGTTTGCGCCGCGCAAAATTCGCTACTTATTCTGGCATTCGCTGACCGATACAGGCTGGTTTTCTCACCCCATGGAGTTGATGCTGTTCTCGCCGGGCTACCCCGCGCAAGTGGTGTTGCTCTCGGACTTTATCAACCTCGGCCAATTCGCTGGCGATGGCCGCGCCAAGGCCATCAAGCGCTTGCGCTGGGAGGCGACCATGCCCGATCAGACGAGGTTGCAGGTGCGATCGCGCTCGGGCAATACCCTGCAAGAGTTCTACACGTTCTACGATAAAAAAGGCGAGGAAGTCACCGAGACGCGCTACGGGAGCCTGCCCAAAGTCATCCGCGGCCCCATTGACACTATGGTCGTCGTCGGGGAAGATTGGGGCGCATGGAGCAACTTCTACCAGTTTTCCGGCGAGGCGTTTAAGTCGGAGACGCCGCGCCGCTTTATTCAATTGGAACTGATTCTTTCCACCGAGGATCCGGTCGTCGCACCGGTGCTGCACGCACTGGCGCTGGATTTTGAGGATGCGCTGGTTTCGCAGGCGGCTGGACAGATTGCACCGCGCCACGCCGTCCCTAACGAGGTGACGCAGTTTACGTATGTGCTGCGGACGAACGCTACCGAGGGCGACTCGGGCTTTGACCGGCTGCGCTTTTCCACGCCGAGTGCGGTGGATGCAGCGGACGTGCGGTTGCGAATCGGCGGTGCGGAACGCGAGGCGAGTGGGGTACACGTGGAAGGGGATTCGCTATTGTTTGTAGATTTGCCAGAGACGGTGCGGACGGATTCTGTCGCCGTGGAGTTTACCACTAAGGTATTGCACAATGCCACGGTCTTTGCTGCGGACTTAGGGCAAGAAGCGCGTCCCGGTCTGTGGCAGTCGGTGGAGGCGGCTGAGCGGCAAGCGAACTTGGTATTTTTGCCGGATCTACCCGGCAGTGCGCGGCTGATCGGCGATTTGCAGGTTGCGCCGTCGGTGTTTTCGCCCAACGGCGACGGTATAAATGATCACGTGCAGATTCGCTTTGCGCTATTCAAGGCGGTGGATGCGTCTCCGAGCGTGCGCATCTTTGACTTGGCGGGCCGAGAAGTGGCCGCTCTTGTGTCGTCGGGTGGAGATGTGTTGCAGTCGTTTAGTTGGGGAGGGTTGGATGCGTTGGGTGAGCGGGTTGCACCCGGTGTGTATGTGTGCCGCATTGACGCGGGAGCCGATGCAGGGCAGGGGGAAATAGTGCGCACCATAGCCGTAGCCTATTGAGACAGACTGAAGCGATATGATGCAGATAAAACGCGGGGTTTTCTATTTGCTCTTAGTCCTGTTTACCTACGGTTCGAGCCATGCCGAGGAAGTCCGCTTCGACACCCCGGCCGAGTGGGCGACTTGGGAATTTCCGGTCGATATCGTCCAGTTTGCCGACGACGGTTCGCTGAAGCTGAAGAAATTCCGCAAGCAGATCAACGCCACCCTCGATGCCCACCTCTTCACCCATCCTTCCCAGCAGCGCGGCGAGGTCCAAGGGGGAATATGGCGTGCCGGTAGCAATGAGGCGGACGCGCCCAAGCTCATAGATGGCGATCCAGCGACCTATTGGCAGCCCGAGAGAGCGGATCAACTCGTCGATTGGTCGGTCGATATCGATTTGGGAAGGCCGGTGCTGGCGCGGGAGATCAAGCTGACGTTTCCCGATGAGGAAGGTGCCCGGCCCTTGCGGCAGTTTAGCGTCTTTATCACTCAGGGTGCCCGGATTCAGGCCCAAGACGACGTGTTCCGCTATCGCAAGATCTTCCAGACGACCAAGCCCAACACCGAAACTAGTATTGCGATTCCGCTGCTGGGCAGTGCGCTGGATACCACGCGGGTGCTCGACGCGGACAGAGACGTTGATTTGAATGCCGAGCAGGATTTCCAGATGGTGCGGCTGATCCGCGTCGTCGCCGATGAAAAGAGCCGTAATGCAGCTCTGGCCGAAATAGAGGTCCTTTCCCAAGGGGACAACGTCAGTTTGGGGACTTTGGAGCGAGGTGGGCACTTTGAACACGGCTTGCTGGCGCGCGAGCCACAGAACATGTTCGACGGCAACATGGACACCTTCGGCAATATCCTCACCTCGGGGGGGAGTAAGGGCGGCTGGCGCGAGGGAGGGCTGTGGTGGCAGGTGGATTTGGGTGCATTGTTCTGGATCGACGAGATGTTTATATATTTTAAGACCCGGGGTGAGGGCACGTCGAGTTTTTTGTTTGAAAGGCTACATCACGGGCGCGGTTACAACATCTTGTTCTCGGATGGACGGCTCACTACCGGCGGGGATTTGGACCTGACCTTTCTGTTGCGCGAGGACATGGCCATTGACGCGGCGTTGGCATCCGCGCGGCAGGTCCGCCACATTCGCTATCTTTTTCAACCGCGCAAGATGCGCTACATCTTCTGGCACGGCCACGAGGATAGCGGCTGGTTTTCACATCCGATGGAGTTCGTGATCTTTTCTCCAGGCTATCCCGCGCAGGTGGTATTGCGTTCGGACTTTATCGACCTCGGCCAACTCGCCGGCGATGGCCGTGCCAAGGCGATCAAGCGCTTGCGCTGGGAGGCGACAATGCCGGAGCAGACGCAGTTGCAGGTGCGCTCGCGGTCGGGCAACGTCCTGCAAGAGCTATACACGTTCTACGACAAAAAGGGCGAGGAGGTCACCGAGACGCGCTACAATAGCCTGCCCAAAGTCATCCGCGGCCCCATCGACACCATGGTCGTCGTGGGAGCCGATTGGGGCGCGTGGAGCAACTTCTATCAGTTTTCCGGCGAGGCGTTTAAGTCGGAGACGCCGCGCCGTTTTATCCAATTAGAACTGATTCTCTCCACTGAGGATCCTGCCGTCGCGCCGGTGCTCCACGCGCTGGCGCTGGATTATGAGGACGCGCTGGTCGCCCAAGCGGCTGGGCGAGTTATGCCGCGTCATGCCGTGCCCAACGAGACAACGCAGTTCACATACACGTTGTGGACGAACGCGGACGAAAGCGACTCGGGCTTTGACCGGCTGCGCTTTTCCACGCCGAGTGCGGTGGATGCAGCGGATGTGCGGTTGTGGATCGGTGGTGCGGAACGCGAGCCGAGTGGGGTGCGGGTGGTAGGTGATTCGCTGCTGTTCGTCGATTTGCCGGAGACGGTGCGGACGGATTCGATAGCCGTGGAATTTACCACTAAGGTATTGCACAATGCCACAGTCTTTGCTGCGGACTTAGGGCAAGAAGCGCGTCCCGGCCTGTGGCAATCGGTCGAAGCGGCTGAGCGGCAAGCCAACTTGGTGTTTCTGCCGGATTTGCCCGGCAGTGAGCGTCTGATTGGCGATTTGCAGATCGTGCCGTCGGCTTTTTCGCCCAATGGCGATGGGATCAACGATCAGGTGCAGATCCGCTTTGCGCTGTTTAAGGCGGTAGATGCCACTCCGAGTGTGCGCATTTTCGACTTGGCAGGTCGAGAAGTGGCGGCTCTTACTTCGTCGGGTTCGGGTGTGTTGCAGTCGTTTAGCTGGGCCGGGCTAGATGGGTCGGGTAATCGAGTTGCGCCCGGCATGTACGTGTGTCGCATCGACGCGGGTGCCGATGCTGGGCAGGGCCAAGTATTGCGTACCCTAGCCGTAGCCTATTGAGGAATGCCATGACTGTCGCTCCAGCCGTATATCGCGATCAGAAGTGGATCATCTCGCCCTTTGGCGACCTGTTCTTTTTTATCGGCACGCCGCTTTTGTGCTTGGTGACCATGCTGCCACTGCGGGCCGTGTTCGACTCGCAGACCATTGCCTTCTACGCGCTAGCATTGTTTGCCACCGGCCATCATTTGCCCGGCTTTATGCGCGCATACGGCGATCCAGAGCTATTCAGCACCTTCAAGGAGAAGTTCCTCGTCGCGCCCATCGTCGTGCTCTTCGTGACGGCACTGGCGCAATTCAATACTCTGCACGGGCTTTTCCTAGTGGTGCTAGTGTGGGAGATCTGGCACCTGTTTATGCAGCACTACGGCATCATGCGGATCTACGATGCCAAAAACAAGATCTTCTCCAAGCTCAATTCCCGGCTCGACTGGCTGTTGACCTTGTGCGCCTTTGTAACGGTGGTCATCTATAGCCCCGAATACTTCCACCGCATCCTCGACCACAACCAGCGGGTCGGCGTGCCCTTCTTGTCGGCCGAATTGACGTTCCTGCTCAAAAAGGGGCTGTTTTATGTTACGATGGCCGTGCTCGCGGCCTACTTGGCCAATATCGTCCAACGGGCGGTCACTGGTCAGAAGATAAGCCTGCCCAAAATCGCAGTGATGGCGACGACGGTGTTTATCATCTACTACGGCTGGATACATATCAACGACCTCGTCATCGGCTACGCGGCCTTTGCCGTTTTCCACGATATCCAGTACTTCGCCATCGTCTGGGTCTATAACAACAACCTCGTCAAAAGGCAGGAGCGGACTACCAAGCTCTTGCGCACCTTCTTCACCACGCGCACCTTGCCGATATTGGTTGCGTACGTGTTGGTCTGCTTTGCTTACGGCAGCATCAACATGATGGAGGGCTTCCTCAAGTCCGAGCAGGCGATCAAAATGGTCGAGATCTTCGTCATCACCTCGACGCTTTTGCACTACTATTTTGACGGGTTCATCTGGAAAATCCGCGACCGCAAAAACCAAGCCAATCTGGGGATCAACGCCGAGGAAGGGTCCAACCGCATTGGCTTGCAGGCATTGCCGAGCGGCTTGGTCTCGTACGTCCGCGAGACTGGCAGGCAGTTGGCCTATTTTGCGGTGCCAGTGATGGCGTTCTCGCTGTTCCAGTTTTACTGGACGGCCGACGAGGCCGAGGCACGGGAGAAGATGGTCGAATTGTTCCCGGACTTGGCCGGTGCCCACAACAACCTCGGCGTCTTCTATGCGCGGCAGGGCGATTGGGAAAGGGCCGCCAGCGAGTATCGGCGGGCGCTAGACCTGGACGGGGGGGCCTATGAGGCGCACAAGAATCTCGGCCTACTCTACGCGCGGGAGGGCGATTGGAAAAAGGCGCATATTCACTACCAGCAGGCGATAGACCGCAAGCCGCGCTACGTCGAGGCGCTCAATGCGCAGGGGTTGGTCTTTTTGCAGCGGGGCGAGTTCACCAGGGCAGAAGAACGCTTCCGCGAGGCCCTTGATGAATTCGACTACGCCCCGGCGTACAACAACCTCGGTACGGCCTATTTGCAGATGGGAGATTTCTCGCAGGCGATCTCCGCCTACGAAAAAGCCGTCGCGCTCAACCGGGCCGACGCTTCACACCACTTCAACTTGGGGTTGGCCTTGCAGAAGGCCGGAGAAAACGAGCGGGCGGTCGCCGCGTTTGCTCAGGCACTCTCCTTGGAGCCACGCCACGTCAAAGCCTATTTGAGCATGGCGCTTTCCTACCAGCGGCTGGGCCACCTCGCCGAAGCGCGGCAGGCGTTGCAGCAGCTCTTGGCGGTGGACCCGAACCACACCACGGCAGCGCGGCTGTTGGCCCGGCTATGAGCTGTGCTGCGCTAGTGGCTATGCGCTCCCTGTCCCTCGTTGGCTAGCGAGAGGGGATCGACGGCCAAACGCTCCAAGGCCGTGGCGTCTTCGCGGACCCGATACACTTCATCAACCGGCACGTTGGTAAAGGTTTGCACTGTGCCCGACGGCCAGTGCAAAGTCAGCGCGTCGAGTACCTCCGCTTTCCCCAGCCCTATTTCCTGTTGTAAGGTAGATGCCCCAAAACTCGCGCCCGTACCGACGAGGATGTGGATCGTCCGCGTCTCCGTGCGGGCTTGAATCCGCGTCCCGATCCCGGCTCGATTCGATTTAGTCCCCTCCAGCTTGAGGGTGATCCAGTGGTTGCCGTGTCCGGGGTTTTCAAAGAGCACATTGGTGTACACGTCTCCCGAATAGGCCCCGCCGACTACTGCGTAGATGTCCTGATCGCCGTCGTTGTCGATATCGCCGAAGGCTACGCCGTGCCCTTTTTGCAGGTGGCCGAAGCCGCCGGAAGTGGTTACGTCCTCGAAGCGCTGTCCAGCGGCGTTGCGGAACATGCGGTTGGGCATTAGCGAACGGTAGTCGGGGTCGCCCGTGCCAGCGTAGAAATCGAGCCAGCCGTCGTTGTCGAGGTCGCCGAAGTTGCAGCCCATTGTATAGAGGACCTTGTCGCTGTGGGTCTGTCGGGCCATGTCGGCGAAGGTGCCGTCGCCTTGGTTGCGGTAGAGGCGAGGTGGCTCGCCCTTGTGCGGCAGACCCATGTAGTCGGCGGCGACGTCGCCGGCGTCGGCCTTATAGCCGGAGACGAATAGGTCCAGCCAGCCGTCGTTGTCGTAGTCCCAAAACCACACTGGGAAGCTGAATGTCGGCTGGCCCACGCCAGCGCGGGCGGTTATGTCGGAAAAACGCCAGCGACCGTCGGCGTCTGGACCATCGTTGTGGAAGAGGAGATTGGGCTGCCCGAGGCGGGAGATGTAAAGGTCGGGTCGGCGATCGTTGTCAATGTCGCCCCAAGCCACCCCTTTGACGAAGCCCTCGACGTCCAAGCCGACTTCCGCTGCGACGTCGGCGAAGGTGCCGTCGCCTTGGTTGCGGAATAACTCGCAGGGATGCTGCTCTTGGGCGGAGGATTCGTTGCCCACGAATAGGTCGAGCCAACCGTCGTTGTCGAAGTCGGCCCAAGCCGCGGTCTGCGTTGGGTGCAACGTGAGCAGCCCAGCTGCCTCGGTTACGTCGGCGAAGGTGCCGTCGCCTTGGTTGCGCAATAGCGAGTTGGGATGGCGGCCGTCGGCTCCAAACCAGCCGCCGCGCAGGACTAGCACATCGGCGAAGCCGTCATTGTCAAAGTCCGTCTGCACGGCGTTGAGGCCGCCGACTAGTCCGGTCAAACCGGCGGCAGCCGTGCGCTCGGTGAAGGTGCCGTCGCCTTGGTTGCGAAAGTAGCGCAGGGGATCATCGAGGCCCCAAGAAGTAGCGACGATGTCGAGGAAGCCGTCGTTGTCAAAGTCTTCCATAATGCCCCCCCCAGCCAAGCCGAGGACATTCAACCCTAGGGCAGGAGCCCGGTCGGGAAAGCGACCGATATCGGCGTCCGCGGCGAAGACCTCTGGGGGAATGAGGTGGGCGGCGGGCACTTGGTGCGGATATTCGCCTACGGTCATATAGGCGATGTTGAGCAACCAGCGTGAGGTCAGGTCGTAGGGCGTCTTTTCTAAAATTGCCCGATAGTAGGCGATGGCCGCTCTCGATCCAGCTTGCGCTTTGTGAACTCCCTCGGCCGCGATGGGTAGCAGGCAGGAGGCGAGGTTGTGGTCGTCGATGCAGTTTTGCTGCTCGCCGAACCGCAAATAGGCGAGGGCTATCATCTCTTCAAGGCTCGGTCGAGTGCGGAAGCGGTGGTCAGCAGCTTGTTTGCGCACCTGCTCGAACAGGGTGGCTGCCTCGGCGGATGCGCCGGCGCGCAACAACTCTTTGGCCAATTCGACCTGTCGGCTGAGCTGTTGCACGGGGTCGTCTGGTGCGGGCTGACGGCGCAGCCAGTCAACGCGGTGCTGGCTCAAATAGATGTTGTCCTCGGCGTTGGCCTGAGCAGCGAGGGCGTCGAGTTGCTCGGCCATGCGCTGGGTGCCGGGAGCTTGGTAGGGATCGGCAGCGCAACTCGCTAGCGCGAAGGCCAAGAGGAAAATGGCGCAGAGATTCATAAGGGTCTAGGTCGGAAGATTAGACGACTTTTATTTGAGTAAGGTCAATTGTTTGGTGGCTAAATAGTCCCCGGCCTGTAACCTATAGAAGTAGGCCCCGCTGGCGACAGGACGGTCGGCGTCGTCTCGTCCATCCCACTGCGCGCGGTAGCGTCCAGCAGCGAGATGCTGTGCGACCAAGGTGCGGACCTTTTGGCCTATCGCGTCGTAGATATCCAATTCGACGGTGGCCGGGGCCGCTAGCTGGAATTCGATGATCGTGGCCGCATTGAAGGGGTTGGGGTAGTTCTGGTCGAGGGCAAAGGCGGTCGGTGTGGTTTCTTCGACCGCGGCTACCGCCGTCGAGCTACCCATGCTGGCGATCCATGTAGCTATGAGGTCGGCTCCGCGCTCGTCGATGATTGACGAAGCCAGCGGCGGCATGCGAAAGGTGCCCTGCGTCAGTATCCGCAGGTAGAGCGTAGAAAGCTGCGGTTTTCCGGGGGAGAAGATTAGAGCTTCAGGCTCGCCTATATCGCCGAGGGTGGGGAAAGCCCCGACCGTATTGGTTTCGGTCAAGGGCGTGTCGTAGCGCAGGTCGATGATGGTGCGGCCGACGCTCTCGGGCCGGTGGCACGGTGCGCAGTTGACTTCGAGGTACGAGCGGGCGCGTTGGTCGAGCGGGACGCTGGGGTCGAAGGGGTTGGGCAGGTGGGGCAAGGAAGACAGGTCGGCCGGCAACTTCTCGGTGAAGAGGCCCTGTTGGGCGAGGGTGTGCAACTGGTTTTGCTCCGCGCCTGTGTGGAGCTGGGCCGTGTGTACGCCGAGGACATAGCCCGCGCCTTTGGTGTGGCAGACCTCGCAGTCTTGGCGCGCGGGAAAGTAGTACTCCTGCAAGAGAAAGCCCACTGGATCTTGAGGGGCGTCAATTACGTATGTAACCGTCGTGCTGTCGGCGAGCAAGGTGGCGTCGGTGCCAGCCTCGTTCCACAGGTAGCTATAACCGTCCCAGCCCGGAGCATCCACGCGCTTGATGAGGAAGCGCGTTTCGATGATGCGTCGGCTGGCTGGATCGCCGCGCACCAAGTCGAGGTAAAAGTTCTTGATCAGGAGAGTCGCGTCGGGAAAGTCCCAAGGCCCACTGCTGGCAAAGGCAATGCGCTTGCCGGACGGAAGGCGAATGAACCGCGTCTTGGTGGCTCCGTCCGACCAAAACGGCGCATTGACTTCGTACGGCACCACACCGTCCGCGGGCGTTTGCGTGCTTAGGTCGCTGAAAACTTGCGCGTCGGCTAAGTTCGCGGGCGGGAATTTCTCAGCGGGCGGCAGGACGATTTCCCACAGCCCGCGCTTGCCGCTCCATTCGATCACATAGAGGCGATTGCCGATAATTTCCGCGTCAATGGGGTTGGAAAATCCGCCGACGATGCGGGTGACGCGCGCCTCGTAGTTATCGCCGACTTTGGCCAAGTCGAGATGCAGCAGGTCTTGACTTGGGTCGTTGAACGGGCCGTTGATGCTGTCGCCGTTTGGGTCGCCCCGGGTCCAACTGAGCGTGAAGCCGTCGCCTTGGAACGGCTCGGCGAGGGCATGGTCCACATCGAACACCAATCCGAGCGGCGAGCGATGTGCGGTGAAGGTGCCGAAGCGCACGCCTTCTTCGCTGGCGTCCTTGATGCGACCGTCGGCTGGATCGCGGTAGGCGTCGGCGTCTGGACCGAGATTGATCACTGGGTCGGTGAAATCGCGCGGCGGTGGTGGATACGTGGGATCGTTGTGGTAGTAGCCTTCGCGCACGGCCGTGGAGCGGGGAGAGAGGAGGAGAAATTGCTGCGGGGTGTCGTCGAGTCCCATGCGCCAGGGAAAACCGTAGTGATGCCCTTGACGCAGCCAATTGAGTTCCTCGGGCATATCGCGGCCCGGTCCGTTTTCCGTGGTGAAGAGGTCGCCGTTGGGCGCGAAGGCGAAGTCGTAGGCATTGCGCAAGCCCTCGGCAAAGAGGAGTCCTTGGTCGAGGAGGGCATAGCGGCTGTTGGGCAGCACGAGGTCGCGAGCATTGGTCGGGACGCGCAAAATTATGGCCGTGAGCGCGGTTTCGCGCAGTCCGGGGAAGTGCCCATCGCCGTCTTGGATCTCGCCGTGATCGGTGCGCGAGCCGCTGTTGATAAAGAGTGTGCGATTGTCGGGACTGACGATTAGTGCATTGACTTCGTGGTTGTAGATGCAGTCGCACCGTTCATAGGGTTCGGTTTCCGCAAGGGTAAACCAGATGCGCTCGCCACTGCTTGGATCGACTTCGCCCTTGGTGATGGTGGCGATGTTGTAGATGGATAGGTCGATGCGTTTGAGGACGTAAAAGGTGCCGTCGGCGTCGATAAACAGGGCGCTTGGGCGGATGAAACCGTGGTCGGCAGTCGTGTACGCCGTGCCTTCAGGCAAGAGGGTGATATCGCCGTTGGTCTTGAGGACGTAGCGGTTGGCGGTCGTGGGGTCGCGGCCAAAGATGGAGGCGGCGAGGATGTCATCGATGGGAACGTCGGCGGGTAGGTTGTCCGGGTCGAGCTGTTCCCACTGCCGCTCGCCAGTGTCGGCGTCGAGCAAAATACCTCGGGCGAGGGCGAATTGGCCGCTGTTGCGGGGGCCGTGGCGATTGGACGCCAAGTAAAACGAGCCGTCCGGTCCGATGGCAAAGCCCGTGAAGCCGCTGCGGATGCCGTGGTCGCTGTGGGAGTATGTTGGGACGCGCCTAGCTGCTGTTAGGTCTATGCGTTCAATCGCGCCGTCCTGCCGCAAGATATAGAGCGCGTCATCGCGCGGATCTTTGGCGATGCGGATGGTACCTTGGGAGATGCCGAGGATGCGGCGGATTTCAATGTCGTCGTGGGTGGCTTGCGGGTCGGCGTACGCGGTGGAGCAAAGGGCAGCGAGCGCGGCGAGCGAGAAGCAACGGACCAGCATGAAGTTCCTTAGTGCAACTCACTTGAGTAGCAGGAGTTGCCGGGTGGCGACAAAGTCGCTGGCCGATAGTTGGTATAAATACGCGCCGCTAGCTACTGGCTCACCGCGCTCGTTGTGGCCGTCCCATTGCAGGCGGTGATGCCCTGCGGGCAGGGATCCGCTGATGAGGGTGCGCACCCGCTGTCCGCTGATGCTGTAAATGGCCAGTTCGACTTGGGACGCAAGGCCGAGTTGAAAGGTAATGGTGGTGCTTGCATTAAAGGGATTGGGGAAATTTTGCGCCAGCGCGAACTCGGCGGGTACAACGTCTATGGCCTCGGCGACAGCGGTTTCGGCTGTAGCTTGCGGCAGGACGATTTCCCACAGCCCACGTCCGCCGCCCCACTCGATAACGTAAATGCGATTGTCGATGATTTCCGCGTCAATGGGGTTGGAAAATCCGCCGACGATGCGAGTGACTCGCGCCTCGTAGTTGTCGCCGACTTTCGCTAAGTCGAGGTGCAGTAGGTCTTCACTGGGATCGTTGAACGGGCCAGCGACGTCGTCGCCGTCGGGATCGCCCTCGGTCCAGCTAAGCACAAAGCCGTCGCCTTGGAATGGCTCGGCGAGAGTATTATCTGCGTCGAAGACCAGCCCCAAGGGGGAGCGATGCGCGGTGAAAGTACCGAAGCGCACGCCCTCTTCGCTGGCATCCTTGATTCGGCCGTCGGCTGGATCGCGGTAAGCGTCGGCGTCTGGTCCGAGATTGATCACCGGCTCGGTGAAGTCACGCGGTGGCGGTGGGTACGTGGGATCGTTGTGGTAATAGCCTTCGCGCACGGCCGTGAATCGGGCGGGAAGGAGGAAGTCGCTGGCTGGTTCGTAGTCGGGAAATTGCTGCGGGGTGTCTTCGAGACCCATGCGCCAGGGAAAGCCATAGTGATGGCCTTCGCGCAGCCAATTGAGCTCCTCGGCCATGTCGCGGTCGGGTCCGTTTTCCGTAGCGAATAGGTCGCCGTTGGGGGCGAAGGCGAGATCGTAGGCATTGCGCAGACCCTCGGCAAAGAGGAAGCCCTCGGCGCGGAGCGCATCGCGGTCATTGGGTAGCACGAGGTCGCGGGCGTCGGTTGGGACGCGCAAGACGATAGCTGTGAGCGCGGTTTCGCGCAGGTCGGGGAACTGCCTATTGCCGTCTTGCACCTCTCCGTGATCGGTGCGCGAGCCGCTGTTGATAAAGAGCGAGCGATTGTCGGGGCTGACGACTAGCCCGTTGACTTCGTGGTTGAAGATGCAGTCGCATCGCTCGTAGGGTGTGGTTTCTGCGAGTGTAAACCAGGTGCGCTCGCCGCTGCTTGGATCGACTTCGCCCTTGGTGATGGTAGCGATGTTGTAGCTGGATAGGTCGATGCGCTTGAGGACGTAAAAGGTGCCGGCGTCGTCGATAAACAGGGCGCTCGCGCGACTGAAGCCGTGATCGACAACTGTGTACACCGTGCCCGAAGGTACGAGGGTGATGTCGCCGTTGGGCTTGAGCGCGTAGCGGGTGTTGGTCGTGGGATCGCGGCCGAGGCTGGTGGCGGCGAGGATGTCGTCGATGGGAACGTCGGCGGGTAGGTTGTCTGGGTCGAGTTGGTCCCATTGCCGCTCGCCGGTGTCGGCGTCGAGCAAAATGCCACGGGCGAGGGCAAATTGGCCACTGTCGCGAGGGCCGCGGCGGTTCGACGCGAGGTAAAATGAGCCGTCCGGCCCGATGGCAAAGCCCGTAAAGCCGCTGCGGATGCCGTGATCGTCTCTGGAGTATGCGGGCGTGTGCTCGGCTGCCGCTAGATCAGCGAGATCAATCGCGCCGTTTTGCCGCAAGGTGTAGAGTTCGCTGTTGCGTGGATCCTTGGCGATGCGGAGAGTGCCTCCGGGGACGTTGAGGATGCGGCTAATTTCGATGTCGTCGCGGGTGGCTTGCGGGTCGGCATAGGCGGTGGAGCAAAGGGCTACGAGTATCACAGAAAGCGAGAAGTAACGGGCGAGCATAGGGGCCTTTCAGAGGAAGAGTGGGGTAAGGGTCAACACAGTGGGGTCAGGGCCGAAAGATTTTTAGATTGAGTTCGTTGATTTCGCGGTAGTGTTTTTTATTGGCTGTACAAAGTGTTAAATGATGTTCAATAGCGGTTGCGGCAATCAAGGCGTCGGCCAGATACAGTGCTGTCTTAAGGGCGTATTCTTCCATATATACAGACGCTCGGTGGCCGATGTTTTCAGTGAGAGGTACAGTCTGAAAGGCGTGATCCGTGAGAAAATTCTTGATCTTTTTTAATTCCTGCCGATTTCTCGCACCCTGGATAAATTCCATGTACGTAACAATTGATATATGACGATCAGCGATGCTGTCAACGAGGTTTGCAGCCTCTTCATGGCCTCTGAAAACCCATATCACAACATCGGTATCAAAGATCATTCAAGCGGCCTTTGCGCAAACTGCGGACGTAAGCATCGACATCGGTCATATCTTTTCTGTCTCGCCACAGACCAAAAGCCTCATGGTCTTTTACCGATTGGTTTGTTCGCTGTCGGCTGGGAGACAGGATGGCTTTTTCCTTGCCGCGGTAAAAAATGGTGACCGATTCGTTGCGGTCGAGCGCGAGCAAAACATCTTTCATACGTCGTCTTAAGTCGAGAATAGATGCTTTCACAATGCCTCCTTAAAGTGTACACATAACGTGTGCAATTAAAAATAAATGTCAAGCGATGAATTGGGTTCAAGCCCTGGATAGCGATCTTACAACCCGATAGTCGAGTATCTGTAACTTTTTGCCTAACAGGTTATTAGCACATTTATATCACGCACGATCGTCAATGCGGTCGCCAAAGAGGGTATGCGAAGTGGTGCGGGCGATGCGGACGGCTACGAGCGTGTTGCGCGTTGCTGATTGTGGGAAAATCGCCGTCTTGCCCTGTGGGGTGCGGCCGTAGTAGCGGGGCTGGCCATCGGCGGCTGGCCGCTTGGACGGGCCTTCGACGAGGACCTCGACCGTGCGGCCGACTTGCTGCTGGTTGATCTGGCGCGAGATATCCTCTTGTAGGGCGATGATGTGCTGGAGGCGTTCGCCCTTGACGGATTCGGGGACATCGTCGGGCAGCTTCTTGTGGGCGTACGTGCCCTCGCGCTCGGAGTATTTGAACATGAAAGCCGAGTCGTAGCGGATCTCTTCCATTAGATCGCAAGTCCGGCGGAAGTCCGCGTCGGTCTCGCCGCAAAAGCCGGTGATGATGTCGGTCGTCAGGGCGAGGTCGGGCAGGGCGGCGCGCAGCTTGTGCACGAGCTGGCGGTATTGATCGACGGTGTACCCGCGACGCATGCGGGCGAGTTGCTCGTCCGAGCCGCTCTGGACCGGCAGGTGCAAGCTCGGGCACACCGGGCCGACCTCGGCCATGGCGTCGATTACGCGGTCGGTAAAGTCAACCGGATAGGGAGAGGTGAAGCGCACTCGCTCAATGCCCTCGACTTGGCTGACCTGCCGCAGGAGATCGGCGAAATCCACGTTGCCAGCGCGGTAAGAATTAACGGTCTGGCCGAGTAAGGTGACTTCCTTAAAACCCTCGGCGGCAATGCGTTGGACTTGGCGCACGATGTCGTCAGCAGCCACGCTGCGCTCCCGGCCGCGTACAAAGGGCACAATGCAGAAAGTGCAGAACTTGTCGCACCCGCGGATGATAGTCACCCAAGCATTGGTGCCGGTTGTGCGCTGGGGATGGACGTCGCTGTAGTTCTCGGAACGGTCGAGCCGCACGTCTAAGAGCGCGTCGTCGCTGGATTGGGCGAGAAGCTGGGGCAGGCGGCGATAGGAATCCGGCCCCATGACCAAATCGACAAAAGGAGCGCGGTCCGGCAGGGTCTTACTCAGGTGCTGGGCCATGCAGCCGAGGATGCCCAAGGTGAGGTTGGGGCGGTGAGCGCGGAGGCCGTTGAGCTGGCTGACGCGGCCAATGACTCGCTCCTCAGCGTGCTCGCGCACCGCGCAGGTGTTGAGCAGGATGATGTCGGCCTGCTCGGCGCGTTCCGTAATCTGGAACCCGGAGTCGGCGAGGATGCTGGCCACTAGCTCGCTGTCGGCCACGTTCATCTGGCAGCCGTAGGTCTCGATGTACACGCGGCGGCCCGCCGGACCGGGGCGCGTCGCCACAGGCTGGTATTCGGTCGCTTCAAGGAGAGGCAAGTTCATCCGCGCGCTCCAAAAGTTAGCTCTTCGCGGGCTTGCTCGATCTGCACGTCCACGAACTCATTGGGTATGGCCGGGCCGGTGAAGAGGACCTTGACGTAGTTGTCGCTCAAGCCGACTTGCAAGCCGGTGGCTGAGTCTGAACGCCCCTCGGCGAGGACTTGGAGCGTGCGGCCGACAAAGCGCTGGTGGAAGGCGAGTCGCTTGGCTGCGCCGAGGGCGATAAGCGCTTGGCTGCGTTCCTTTTTGACCGCGGCGTCTTGGTGTTCGGGCAGCCGCTCAGCCGGGGTGCCTGCGCGCTGAGAGTACGAAAAGACGTGGAGATAGGTCAGCGGCAGGTCGGCCAACAAGGCGCGAGTCTGGGCAAAATGCGCGTCGGTTTCCCCGGGGAAGCCGACCATGACGTCGGCACCAATGGCGCAATCGGGGATGCGACTGGCGATTTGCTCGATCCGCTCGGCGTAATAGGCGCGGGTGTAGCGCCGCCCCATGCGCTTGAGAATGTGGTCGTCGCCGCTTTGCAAAGGCACGTGGAAGTGGCGGCAGATCGCTGAGGAAGCTGCGGCTTGGTCAATCAGCTCGTCGGTGACGTAACCCGGCTCAATGGAGTTGAGGCGAATGCGCTCTAGGCCGTCGATTTGCTCGAGTGCTGCGAGCAGCTCGACGAGGGCTTCAGGCTGGCCTTGGTCGAACCCGTAGCGGCCCGTGTGGACACCGGTCAGGGCAAGCTCGCGGTAGCCGGTTGCGACCATGCGTTGGGCTTGGGCGACGACTTCGGCGGCTGGGCGGCTCGCGCTGTGCCCGCGCACCGTCGGGATGATGCAATAGGTGCAGTGTTCGTCGCAGCCGTCTTGGATTTGCAGGCTGCCGCGCGTGCGGCCTTGGGGCACGGCACCGTCAATGGTGAGAAATTGCTCAGTGCGCGGTCTCGTTGTCGAGGGCGCAGAGGTCTCGGCACCCGCTAGATGCGCTTCGAGCAACTCGACGAGTTGGTTCTTCTGGCCGTTGCCCACGACTAAGTTGGCACCGGCTGCTGCGAGGTCTGCTGGTCGCCGCTGGGCATAGCAGCCGGTGGCGACGATCTCCGCGCTTGGATTGCGCCGCCGGGCGCGGCGCACGGCCTTGCGCGAGTCCGCATCGCCCGCGCCGGTGACCGTGCAGGTATTGACCACGTACACGTCGGCCTCAGCGCCGAAGGGCACGACTGAATAGCCGCGCTCGGTCAGACGGTGGGCGAGGGCTTCTACTTCGTAGGCATTGAGCTTGCAACCCACGTTTTGCAGGGCCACGCGCGCATTTGCATTTGCGGATGTTGGAGTGCCCATAAGTCCGTCAAGGAAAACGAGATAGACTATAAAATTTAAAGGTTGACCCTCTCTGGGGCAATGGGCGGTTCAGGCTGGTTCGAGCTGGGCGTACGCGACGGCGATCCGTTTGATCCGCGTCCCAAAGCGGATGGAGAGCTTCATCTTTTCGCCGTGCCCTTCGCGGCTGACGATCTGCCCGCGTCCCCATTGAGGGTGACGCACCCACTGGCCAACGGCGAGGAAGTCGTCTTGGGCGACAAACTCGTCGAAGCCGGGCGACTGCTCGGAATCCGGTTCGTAGTGGACGCCTTGGGGAGCCTTTTTGCGGGGCGGAGGGCCGACGCGCTGCCGTGAGCGATCAAATCCGCGGTCCAACTCGTAATTTTGGGTCGTCAGCTCGGCGGGGACTTCGCCCAAAAAACGCGAGGGTTCGGTCGCCAGCAGCGAGCCATACGCATAGCGGCGCAGGGCATAGGTGAGGCTGAGTTGCTCTTGCGCCCGGGTCATGCCCACGTAGCAGAGCCGGCGTTCCTCTTCAATGGCTTGGGGATCGCCGACGGCTCGCGCCGTGGGAAAGAGGTTTTCTTCGAGGCCGCAGACAAAGACCAAGGGAAACTCCAAGCCCTTGGCACTGTGCAGGGTCATTAAGGTAATGGCGTTGCCATCGTTGTCGCTTTCGTCCGCCGAGGTCAGCAGGGACTTTTCTTCGAGATAGGTCGCTAACGTCGAGTCTGGGTTCTCGTCTGCGTATTCGGTCATTTCGGCCAGTAACTGGTCGAGGTTCTGCAAGCGCGCCTCGGCTTCTGGAGTATTTTCCGCCGCGAGCATGGCGCGGTATCCACTCTTTTCGACGACGGCAAAGCCTAGTTCGGGCAGGGAGAGTGCATCGGTGGCTGTCATTAGCTCGTCGATCAGGGCAGAGAAGGCAGCGAGGCTTTTTTGCGCGCGGCCGCTGAGGTCGGGCACGTCGTCGAGGTGCTTAAGTGCCGTGGAGAGGCTCCAGCCCTTGGCTTGGGCAAAAGCCTGCAAGCGGGCGAGGGAGGTATCGCCAATGCCGCGACGGGGCGTATTGATGATGCGGCGCAGGGCAATGTCGTCGGCCGGATTGACCAACAGGCGCAAGTAGGACAGCACATCGCGGATTTCGCGGCGGTCGTAAAAGCGAATGCCGCCGACGATTACATAGGGCAGGCGAGCGCGCTGTAGCTCTTCTTCAAAGGGACGAGACTGGGCATTGGTGCGGTAGAGCACCGCGGCGTCCCCGAGGCCGTAGCGTCCCAAGCGATCGTAGCGGCGGATGGCATCGACCACGTGGCGGGCCTCGCGGCGGTCTGAGTCGCATTCGACGACCGCGACCGGGTCGCCCTCGGGGCCGTTCGTCCACAGTTCTTTGCCTTTGCGGCCTTGGTTGTGACTGATGACGGCATTGGCTGCGGCGAGGATGCGGCCGGTGGAGCGATAGTTTTGCTCCAGCCGCACGCTGCGTGCATCCGGATAATCGCGCTCAAAGTCGAGGATGTTGCGGATGTCGGCACCGCGAAATTGGTAGATCGACTGGTCGTCATCCCCGACCACGCAGATGTTGCGGTGGTGAGCTGCTAGCTGGCGGCAGAGCAAGTACTGGGGCCGGTTGGTGTCTTGGTATTCATCGACGAGCAGGTGCTCAAAGCGCTCTTGGTAGGTCCGCAGAATGTCCGGGTGGCGTTCGAACTGTCGCACGACCTCGATGAGCAAGTCATCAAAATCAAGGGCTTGGTTGCGGCGCAGTTCGCGCTCGTAGTCGGCGTAGAGTTCGGCAATTTGCCGCTGTCCCTCGTTCGCTTGGCGCGCGAATTCCAACGGATCGAGCATGGCGTTCTTGGCGCGGCTGATTTGGCTGACGACGGCGCGCGGGGCGAGGTCGCGCTCGTCGATCTGGTGGGCGTCGAGAACGCGGCGGATGGTGGCGCGGCGGTCGTCTTCGTCGTAGATGGAGAAGTTGGGATCTAAACCAAACCCCTCGGCTTGGCGGCGCAGGATGCGCGCACAGATCGAGTGGAAGTTGCCGATCCATAGCTCATTGGCCTCCGAGCCGACTAGCTGCTCGATGCGCTCGCGCATTTCGCCCGCAGCCTTGTTGGTAAAGGTCGCGGCGAGGATGCGCCACGGGGGCACACCGACTTCTTCGATGAGGAACGCGATGCGATGGGTGAGGACGCGGGTCTTGCCCGAGCCGGCCCCGGCGAGAATCAACAGCGGGCCACCCGGGGCCTCGGCAGCGCGGCGTTGCGCTGGATTGAGGGCGTCTAGTATGGACATCCTCAGTTCGTCTGCATGCGCTGGGCTAGCTTGACTTGGCGCTTGGCGCGCTCGTGTTCCCTGTTGGTGCGGCTGAAGATGTGGGTGCCGTCGCCGCGGGCGACGAACGGGGTAGAGCACGGCGAGAAGGGCCGTGCGGCCGGGACTGCTAATGGGGCCGGGGGGCAGACCGTGGTGGCGATAGGTGTTGAAGGGCGAATCCACCTCTAAGTCGGCATAGGTCAGCCGCTTCTTGTTGGTGCCGAGGGCGTAGTTGACGGTCGCGCAGGATTCGAGGCGGCGATTGAGCTTGAGGCGGCGTTGGAAGACGCCGGAGATAATGGGTTGCTCTTCGACAGCCACTGCTTCGCGCTCGACGATCGAGGCCAACGTCACAGCTTGGTGCAGCGAAAGGCCAAGCTCATTGAGCCGCTGGCGCAGAGAGTCGGCAAATACGCGGTGGAATTGGTCAACCATGAGGGAGACGATGGTGCGTTCATCGGTGTTTAAGTCGAAGAAGTACGTCTCGGGGAAGAGGTAGCCTTCGAGGGTGGACGCGGCCACGCCGAGTTGGCGGATGAGCTGAGGGTCTTCGGTGGCGGCGATAAAGCGAGCCGAGTCAGCTACACCCGCAGCTTGTAGATGGCCTGCGATCTGGTGGCGATTCAGCCCCTCGGGGATCGTCGCGGGCTGGGTTTGGATGGGGGCTTTGAGCAGGGATTGGGCAATGGCGGCTGTCGTGCCGGTGCCGTCGAGCTGATAAGTGCCGGCCTTGAGCTGATGACCGAGGCCCTTGAGCCGGACGGTCCAAGCAAAGACGTGAGCGTTGTGGATCAAATTTTCCCGTTCTAGCGACTGGCCGATCCAGCGGGCACTCGCACCTTGAGGGATGTGGATTGTCCGCGCCGGATATTCGTAGGTCGGTTGGTTCAAATACCAAAATCCCCCGAGCGGCAACGCCATCCCCACCAGTGCAATAACCGCGACGAGTAAGAGTGCACGGTACCAGCGTGCAGACTTGGCTTGAGTTGGCATACTGTCGGCCTTACCTAAAAGTGATGCGGGTGTGTCGAGTTTCGCGCTCGTCCATAGGGACGTGGGCTGCGAACTAAGGTGTAGCGCAAAAGTATGAATCGGGATTTTTTTACTACCAAGGCTGAGATAAAAAATGTATAAGAAAGGACAATCTCTGTCAATCTGATTAGCTTTCTTGACGCTAACAGAAAATCCGGTTAATTTCCCAACTTTTTGTCTCATCGCCTCAACGCGCCCGGCTTTGCGGAGCGGCTACAGGAGATTTCTGTTGGACCCCCAAGTGCTCATCAGTATCTCGCAGCTTTCCCACGTCTATGCGGATACGCGCAAGAAAGTGGGCCATCGCGCGCTCCATGAGATCAATCTCGACATCCACGCTGGGGAGACGATGGCCTTGTTGGGGCCTAATGGCAGCGGTAAATCCACTCTCCTGCGCGTGCTGACCACCGCGCTGGTGCCCACCTCGGGAGCGGTGCGAGTCGGCGGCGTGCTCTTGGGGCAAGATCCGTCGGCAGTGCGCCGTCAGTTGGGGGTCGTCTTTCAAAATCCTGCGCTCGATGGGAAAATGACGGTCGGCGAAAACTTGCGGATGGCGGGTTTGCTCTACGGCATGGGCCGTCGCGCCATGCGCCAGCGCAGTCAACAGTTGCTGGAGATTGTCGGCTTGTGGGAACGGCGCAACGAGCGGGTGGAGAAGTTATCTGGAGGCATGCGGCGGCGCGTCGAATTGGCCAAGGCGCTGCTGCCAGCGCCAGCTATTCTCGTGCTCGACGAGCCGACGGCCGGGTTGGATCCAGTGGCGCGCCAAAATTTCTGGCTCCAAGTGGAGGAACTCAAAGCGGACGAACAACTCACGGTCGTGGTCTCGACCCACCTTTTGGACGAGGCCGAGCGCGCGAACCGAGTCGCCATTTTGCACCAAGGACAGCTACTCGTCTGTGGCCCCCCAAGGGGCTTGCAGCGCCAATTGGGGCGCGAAATCCTCACACTGCGCAGCGACGATGCAGCCGCGCTGCAAGTTGCACTGCGCTGCGACATGGGCTTAGAGGGTCTAGTGGTCGATCAGGACTTGCGCGTCCCGCTCAACAGCAACATCAGTCTCGACGAGGTATTCCAGCGCTTCGGCTCCCAGATCCGCTCGCTGTCTTTGGCTCCTCCTTCGCTCGACGATGTGTTCGTGCGCTATACCGGCCAGCACCTCGAGGAGGGAAACGCCGTTTGAACGGCGCGTGGATTCTGGCCCAGCGCGAAGTGCTGCGCTTTTTTCGCCAACCTTCGCGGCTTTTGGGGAGCTTGGTGCAGCCGCTGATGCTGTGGTTTTTCATGGGCTCGGGTTTTGCCGACAGCTTCATCAGCGGGGGCAGCGAGTTGAGCTACAGAGAGTTTTTCTATCCGGGCATCGTGCTGATGCTCCTGCTCTTCGCGGCGATTTTTTCCACCATCACCCTCATCGAAGATCGCAGCGCTGGCTTTTTGCAAGGCGTACTGGTAGCCCCAGTGCCGCGTCTGAGTATAGCGCTGGGCAAGCTGGTCGGCGGTACGCTCATCGCCTTATTGCAGGTGCTTGTGTTTTTATTGCTGGCACCGGTGGCTGGCATTGGCTTATCAGTGGAGATGATCTTAGTGCTCTTGGCTCTTTGTGCGCTGATCGGTATGGGCTTCACGGGTTTAGGCTTCATGGTCGCGTGGCAGTTGGATTCAGTGGCTGGCTACCACGCAGTAATGAGTGTCGTACTCATCCCCTTGTGGTTTCTTTCTGGTGCACTCTTTCCCATTGAAGGGGCTGCCCCGTGGCTCGAGTGGGTGATGCAGTGCAATCCCGTGACCTATGCGCTAGTCGTTTTGCGCAAGGCGTTCTATTTGGTGCCGACTCAACTGATAGCCGATGTGGCGTTTGTACGCGCCCTGCTGATCACCGGCGTCTGGACGGTGCTGACGACCGCTGGGGCCGCTTGGATGGTGGCCCGCAGCCGCCGTTCCTGATTTCAGAGTTGGTATAGCATTAAATAGACCACTACGCCGCTAACCGAGACAAACATCCACGTCGGCCAGACCCAGCGGGCCAACCGACGATGGCGGGCAAAATCCTGGTTGTAAGCGCGCCAGACGACGAGAGCTACAAAAGGGGCCATTATTGCCGCGAGGATGATATGGGGTATGAGCACGGCGAAGTATAGGGGGCGAGTCCAGTCGTAGTGGGGATAGGGCACCGAGCCTACCTGAACATGATAAACTAGATACGAACACAGAAAAAGCACGGAGCAGGCGAGAGCGGCCAGCATGGACTTTTGGTGAGCTTGGCGCGCGCCGCGACGGATCTGCAGGTAGCCGCGCACGAGCAGGAATACGCACAAGATGTTGAGGCAGGCGTTTAGCGTGGGAAGATCTGTAACAGACACAGGCTGAGTGGGAAGGGGACCAATGTAAACGCGAGCTGGCGACTGACGCACAAGCCCGCGTTGTGTCGTGGAGCCGCCACCCGGACTCGAACCGGGGACCTACTCATTACGAGTGAGTTGCTCTACCAGCTGAGCTATGGCGGCTATGCTGTGCAGTAGAAACTAGGCGGAGCCAGTTACGGTGTCAAGAACCGCTGCGGTTCGCGCCGCCCACTAAAAGAAATTGAACAGTTTGCCCAGCGCATGGGCAAAGCCGTTGCGGGGCTGATCTGCCTCGTGCGATTCGATAGGTGCGCCGTGTTCGCTGGCGACAAAGCGCAACAGGCCGATCGCGGTAGCATAGCTGGGGTCGCTGACCTCGGTGGGGGCGATCACGTTTTGGGGGACGCCAATGCGGACTTGGTGGCCGAGCACCTCCTCGGCGAGTGGCGCGACCTGGTCGAGCAAGGCCCCGCCGCCGGTGAGGACGATACCAGCGGCTAAGCGGTCGTTGTGGGAACTATTGACGAGGGCCTGGCGCACGTATTCGAAAACCTCGCGCTGTCGGGCTTCAATGACCGCGCTGACCTGCTGCTTAGTTAAGGTACAGGTGCGACCGGCGGTCGTGTGGTATGTGACGACCTCGTCGCCGTCTTCTCCGGGACAGCTAACGCTGCCAAAGCGGCGTTTGAGCTTCTCGGCTTCGCGGATAGGGATGCTCAAGACGACCGAGAGATCGTGCGTTATATCGTCGCCCCCTAACGGAATTTCTTCTAGGTGCCGCATCGGACCTAGGAACACGGAGAGATCGCAGGTGCCAGCGCCGAGATCGAGCAAGGCCACACCCATGTCGCGCTCGTCTTGGGACAAAGTAGCATGGGCCACGCCCACGCTTTCGAGGACGACGCCGACGATCTCAACGCCAGCCTTGGAAGCTGCGTGGCGAAAGGCCGTGCATAGATGCTCGGCCACGGAAACGGTCAACACCTCGATTGATAGGCGATTGCCGTGCAGCCAGAGTGGGTTTTTCACCGGCTCGCCATCGACGGCATAGCTCTGGACGAAGCGGTGCATCACCATCTGGTCTTCGGCGACTTGTTCCTGTGCAACGGCGAGTAGTGCGCGGTTCCGATCCTCTTCGGAGATGGGGTTGGAGGAGCCGGAGATGCCCACCGTGCTGTAATTTGTCTGGGTGCTGATGCCTTCACCGGCCATGCCGAGATAGGCTCCGGCGATTTTGAGGCCGGTCGAACGCTCAGCTTCAGCGAGGGCCGTGTGGATGGACTCTGCTACTTGGGGCATGTCGATGACGGCGCTGCGGCGCAGACCCGTGCAGGGACTTTGCCCCAAGCCCAAAATTTTGACTTGGGAATTGTTTTGCACCTCGCCGACTAGGCATAGAACTTTTGAGGCACCAACATCGAGAACGACGACAGGGGATCCAGCCATAGTTGGCGTCCCTTCTTTCTAAGCGCAGCCGCAAAATGCAGCGCAATAGGAGCAAGGCGAGGACGTATTGGGAGGGGAGAAAAGCTACCGTCTAACGGCAACGACACGACGGATTGGGGCGCTCGGCCCCTAATTACCAATGCTTACAGCGCCAGACAAAGGGGGAAGTCGGCTCGCCGTAAACACTTTAATAGTTAAGGATATGGAAGAATAGGAAAGCCACCGGAGAAAGTCAAGCCCGACGGGGGCTAAGCTGGCCTTGACTGAGCTAAGTCTTGCGCCTAAGATAAGCGAAATTGCAAACATTAATGAGTGTGCTCGCAGAAAGGAGCAAATATATGGCTCGTGGGGTAAACAAAGTAATCTTGATCGGCAATTTGGGTAGCGATCCCGAAGTGCGCTACACGCCGGACGGGGTGCCCGTAGCCAATTTTAACTTGGCCACCTCTGAAAGCTGGAACGACCGCAATACGGGCGAGCGCCAAGAGCGGACCGAATGGCATCGGCTCGTGCTCTGGCGCAAGCTGGCCGAGATCGCCGGGCAGTACCTTAAAAAGGGTGCCAGGATCTATGTCGAGGGCAAGCTACAGACGCGTTCTTGGGACGACCAGAGCGGCCAGAAGCGCTATACGACTGAGATTGTGGTCAACGACATGCAGATGCTCGATTCTCGCGGCGAGGGCGGTGGCAGTGGCGGCAGAGATACAGGCTACAATCCGCCCGGCGATCCGTCCGGTGGGCAAAACGTCGGTCCGGCCTCCCAGTCCGCCGCGCCCCCGCCTCCGGGTGGCGACGACGACGATCTGCCGTTCTAAGCTTGGCGGGCAGTTTCTTCCACTTGTGGCTGGCCGAGCGGGTCTTTCCCCTAGTGTTTGGCGATTGCGCGGACGAGGGAAAGATGCAGGCGGCCTTTGCTGCCGGTTCTATAGGCCCGGATATCGGTTTTTTCCCCGGCGGTCCGGCGGCCTTGTCGCACCGTGCACATCTGGAGCGCTGCGGCGATTTTTTGCGCGCCCTTATTCAAGGGGCCGCCAGCGCTAACGAGCGGGCGTTTGCTGCGGGCTGGGGATTGCACGTCTATGCGGATATGGCCGTACATCCTTGGGTCGAGGCCCGCGTGGCTGCCTTGCTCCGCGAGGGGACCCGGCCAACCGTGTCTGATTTGTGGCACATGCGCTTGGAATGGGGAATTGACTGTCGCTTATTGGCTAGCGCGGGAATGGACGGACTGTGGCGTGCGCGCTTACACTTTCCCCGCCGCGCTGATGGTCGCAGCTTGCTAGGGGAAGTGGGGAAGGTTTTCTACGGTCGAGATGCCGATGAGAGCCTGCTGGAACGAGGGGAGGAGGCCACCATCCGGTGGCTGCAGCGAATTCCCAAAATTCTCTGGTGGGGAGGACACATCCGCGTGGCCGGACGACGCCCCAATCCTCTGTGTACATTGGCGTTTGCCCACCTAGGGCGCAAGATTCTCGGAGATTGGCTTCAGCACTGGGCACGCTTTAAGGATGGCGCAGCCTTAGCCCGCCCGCTGTTGCCTTCAGACCAAGTCTACGAGCAGGTCGTCAAGCTGGGCGAGTCAGCTATGGAACGGTTTTGTCGTGGGTTTGACGAGGGCTTCGCCCAGTTGGGCAATCCCGATTTATACACGGGCGAAGCAGGCGATGGCTAGCGTCGAAGTACTTCTGAGTTTTGGCGTGGGGCTGGCTGCCGTGGGGTTGATTTACGTAGTGGTGCGCCTCTGTAGATCGCGGGCTTCTCTCTCGCCTCTTTTGGCTGAGCTTTTAGCCTCCCGCGTCCAGTACGCGTTGGCCGGGCTAGTCTTGGGCTTGCTTGCGCCGTTGGATATGCGGCCCAGCCTCAGCTCGGCGGCCGATCTGGCTGCTGCGTTTTTAGTGGGGATTTTCGGGTTATTGGTCGGATGTAGCATTGAGTTGCGCCTGCTCAGGCACGTTAGCCGACCCCTGCTGTTGCTAGAAATCGGCTATCTGGTCTTGTTGGGCCTGGGTTTGTGGGCGCTGAGCTATGGCTTTTCGCAGGGGGGCGTGGATGGGGCTGTATTATGGGGCGTTTGCGGCTTGGGGGCCGCTTGCTGGATACGCCTGAGCCGCTGGGGGGCTGCCAAAAAAAAGAAAAGCTCCGGTGGGTTGGCTTGGGTTAGGTCGCTGGTCGGGGGTTATGCAGCTACGTCCAGGGAGATTCGAAATATACTTGCCGTTGGGCTTCCCTTCAGTCGTGGTCGTCGAAGGGACGTGGGCAGAATGGGGGTCGTGTATAGTATTGGGCGCTTTGGTCGGCTTGATTGTGGACTTAGCGACTCGCAACGTCAGTAGTGGATATTTGTACTATATGATAGCCGTTGGGCTTCTGTTAGGTAGTGGCATAGCTGGCGCACTGGGCTTGGAACCCCTGTGGGTGGGGGCTGTGGCTGGAATTTGGTTGGTCAATGCCACGATGCGCCGCTTGGATATCTTGCGCGCCTTGGAGCAGGGCCAAGACATGGTGCGGACGGTGTTGCCTGGGGTCGCGGGGTGGACGCTTGGGACGGCATTCGTCGAGGGTGGCTTTGAACTCGCGTTTAGTGCTTGGATCCTTTTGGCCTTGGTTGCCGTGGTGCCGGGAGTGCGGTTAGGAGTGTGGCATGGAATGGGAAAGCTCCTCGACCGCTCTGTGCATAAGCGCACCGGTGTAGAGCCGAGGCAGCTTTTGGAGCTAGATGACTTGGGGCTGGTCGTAGCCCTGAGCTTAGCGACCGTTTTGCCCGCCGGACAAGGAGCGGCTCTTTTGGCTGCGGCGCTCTTGGGGCAGCGGCTGATGCACATTGTTGGGATGTGGACAGCAGGCAGACTATCTGCGGCGTAGGTTGTAAAAGGCGGCCCGTTGCGGATAGAGCGCTTGTTGGCCGAGGCTTTCCTCGATGCGCAACAGTTGGTTGTACTTGGCCACGCGGTCGGTGCGCGAGGCCGATCCGGTCTTGATTTGGCCTGCATTGGTCGCCACGGCAATGTCGGCGATGGTCGTGTCTTCGGTTTCGCCCGAGCGGTGCGAAATGACGGCTGTGTAACCCGCTCGCTTGGCCAGCTCAATGGCGGCGATGGTCTCGCTCAGGGTGCCGATCTGGTTGACCTTGACGAGGATGGAGTTGGCGATGCCCTGTTGGATGCCGCGATTGAGCCGCTCGGTATTGGTCGCGAAAAGATCGTCGCCCACTAGCTGCACGCGATCGCCCAAGGTCGCGGTTAGCTGCGTCCAGCCATCCCAATCGTTCTCGTCGATACCGTCTTCGATGGAGACGATGGGGTAGCGGTCGGCCAGTTCAGCGTAGAAAGCAACCATGTTTGCTGCGCTGCGCTCTTGGCCCGAGGACCAGTGCAGGGTGTATTTGCCATCGGCAAACAGCTCGCTGGCGGCCGCGTCGAGGGCCAGCAGCACGTCTTCGCCCGGCTGATAACCGCTGCGTTGGATGGCTTCGACAATGATGTCGAGGGCCTCGTCGTTGGAGTCGAGATCCGCTGTGTGGCACTTTTTTTCTTTTAGCACGGCTTTTAGGTGGTGAAATATTTCGGCTCCCATCCGCAGGGCTTGGCCAAAAGAGGATGCCCCGACGGGCATGACCATGAATTCTTGCAGATCGACGTTGTTGTCGGAGTGCGCTCCGCCGTTGAGGATATTCATCATGGGCACCGGCAGCGTGTGGGCCGCGGGGCCGCCGAGGTAGCGATAGAGGGGGAGGCCGTAAAATTGAGCGGCCGCTTTGGCACAGGCCAGCGATGCGCCGAGTATGGCGTTGGCACCCAAGCGGGCCTTGTTGGGGGTGTCGTCGAGGTCAATCATCGCTTGGTCGATTTGATTTTGCTCAGTTGCGTCTAGGCCTTTGAGCAGCGGCGCGATTTCTCGGCACACATTGTCCACGGCGTTGCGGGTACCTTTGCCGAGATAGCGGGCTGGATCGCCATCGCGCAGCTCTACGGCTTCGTGTTCGCCGGTAGAAGCACCCGAAGGCACTGCCGCCCGCCCGAGATGGCCGTCTGCGAGGCGCACATCGACTTCAACGGTGGGATTGCCGCGCGAGTCGAGAATTTCACGGGCGTGGACATCGGCAATAGTAGGCATGAAATTTCCGGCTTTCAAGAAATGAGTGAAAAAAGACGTAAACAATTAATCAACAAGCCCTTGGGAATGCTGTCAACACAGGTTTTATTGGGCTTGTTGATCCTGTTGGGCACCGTCACCGCCGGAGCGGATTCGTCGGTTTATGTACCTTTGGAACACTGGGTTTATCGGTTTGTCGAGCGGCTTGAAGCCCAAGGGAGAGCTAATGGCTTTGCAGATGGAATTAAGCCTTACAGCCGCAACAAAATAATAGAATTGCTTGATGCAGTTGATAAAAAGTATCGCCTTGATCTATCGCCGATCGAACTGGGAGAACTGGACTTATTGCGCAGCGAGTTTGTCCAAGAGCGGGCCATGTTTCAATACCGCGCCCGTGGAGGGGCCGTTTTCGCCGACTTTCTCGCCCGCCAGCAAACGGATCGCTTTAGCGGCCGGGCGCGGTCGGAGGCCGAAGTGGTGTACCGCCATCGCGGCGGTGGTATCGTCCGCGGGCATCTAGGTAGCAGGGTAGGCTTCCGCATGGCTTTTGAACAGGTGCGGGAGCAAGGCTCGCGCGATTACGAGTATCGCCACGACCTGTACGAGCGGCGGATTGATCTGCCTCAGCTAAAGGGAGAGGCAGCCGATTTTCACGAGGGCACGGCGTACGTCAAGTTTGCGGTGGGGCCGGTAGATGTGCAATTGGGCAAAGATGAGGCCTTGTGGGGGCCGGCCTTGGGACAAAATTTGGGACTGAGCAATAATGCGCCGTCGTTTAACATGATCCGCTTGCAGTCGCAGCTTGGGGCCTTTAAGCTGGTCAGCATCTCCGCCGAACTCCGCCCGTGTCCCAACCGATCCGACTCGCCTCTTTGCGTGGGAACGGCCGATTCAGCGGCGACTTATGCAGTCAACGGTGCGACTAACGTGCGCCTTTTGGAGCGCCAAAAGTACTTGGCAGCCCACCGCTTGGAGGTCGCGTTGGCCCCTTGGCTCGACTTGGGTTTTCAGGAGGTAGTAGTGTACGGCGATCGGGGGCTGGAGCCTAGCTACGTCAATCCGCTGATGTTCTACTGGGCTGCCCAAAGCCACCTAGGCGACAAGGACAACCTCCTGATGGGCTTAGACTTGGATATTCATCCGGGGCGCGGGCGGCGCTATTATCTGGCGTACGTGGTTGATGACCTGAAGAAGGCCCGCATCTTTTCCGACGATTTCGCCAACAAGTTTTCTCTGCAGGCCGGGATGCTATGGGTCGATCCACTGGGGTTGTCCGATGCCGAGCTGTGGGCCGAGTACGTGCGCATCGAACCTTGGCTTTACTCACATCGGTTTCCCATTAACACCTTTCGCCACTTCGACTCGCCGCTGGGCCACAGCCTCGCGCCCAACAGCGACCAATGGCAATTGGGCCTGACCAAGAGGGCAACCCGAGACCTAGAGTTTGTGGTATATGTCACGCGCAGCCGTCACGGCGAGAACGAGTTAGAAGCGGACGGCACGATTCACAACATCGGCGGCGATATGCACTATGGCTGGCGGCCGGGGGACGAGCGAGAGACTAAACAATTCCTCGACGGGCATCTCATGCAGCGGACCGAGTTGGGTGCTGGCCTGCACTGGCGGATCTTGCCCGATCTCCAGCTAGAGGTCGAATACGCGCAGGAGTGGGGCCAAGGAGTGCCGCTACCCCCGGCTTGGGGCCCGGCTGTGCCACTGGCGTGGCGCTCTGGCTACGGAGATGGCGGCCAGCAGCACCTGCGCTTTGACCTGCGCTTTAACTACTTCTAAGGCCGCCTTATGGAACTGATGGATCTGCAAAAGGCGGGCTTGCTCTTGAGCGGCGCGATCTACGTGGGCAGCGTTTTCTGGCTGTGGCGCGGCTTGAGTAGGCGGCGGTCCGGCCCGGCCCTAGTTAGCGATCAGCCCTCGGTCAGCGCCATCGTCGCTGCGCGCGACGAGGAGGCAACTTTGCCGCACTGCTTGGACGCGCTCGCCCGCCAGGACTATCAGGGAGCGTTTGAAGTGATCGTCGTAGATGACCGTTCGCGCGACCGAACTTGGGACCTCATAGCCGCAAGGGCGGCGACTTGGCCGGCACTCAAGGGCGTGCAGGCCGCGCCAAATGGGCGGTTTAAGTGTCCGAAGAAAAGCGCGCTAGCCGAAGGAATTGCAGTGAGCAGTGGGGAGATTTTGCTCTTTACCGATGCGGATTGCTGCCCGCCCGCAGATTGGGTTAGCTCGATGGTGGCGCACTTTGCGCCAGAGGTTGGTTTAGTCGCCGGGTACGCGCGGCCTGATCCGGTCTCCAGCGTGCTAGCCAAGGTTTTGGCCGTGGACAATATCGGGGTTGGGGCGCTGGGGGTGGGCAGCTTTGGCATGGGGCACCCGCTGTCGTGTACGGGCCGCAATTTGGGCTACCGTCGCCAGGTGTACGATGAATTGGGCGGCTTCGCGCAAATAGGGCATCTGATCGGGGGAGACGATGTGTACTTCATGCGGTTGCTGAGTGCCCAAGGCCGGTGGGCTATGGCGTTTAATCGCTGGGCTGTCGTCCTTTCGCAGCCACCACCAGCTAAGCTCGCGGACGCGATTCAACAAAAGCTCCGGCACGCGGCCAAAGGAGGTCACTACAAAGGCCGCGCGTTCTATTTGGCCGTAGGCATCTATTTATTCCACGGCTTTCTGGCTTGGGGGTTGGTGCAGATGCTCTGGACCCAAAGCTGGAATAGCTGGGTCTCGGGAGTGTGGTTTACGCGCTGGGCCGTTGACTTTTTGTTGCTCAAGCGGATGGCTGTGCCCGAGGAGCGCGCGCACCTGCGCTATTTGCCACTAGTGGAAGTTTTGTATATTCCCTATGTCCTAATCTTTACGGTCGTCGGCCGTTGGGGATGGTTTCGCTGGAAAACCTGATAAAGGAGCTGATTTGGCCTACCTAATCACGCCTAAAGCACTGCCTCGCTACGTTCGGCGCTACGCTCGTGCATTTTCTTGGAAGCGGCTGGGCAATTTTCTCGCCGTTTTGGCGTCTATGGGGCTATCGTGGATAACCCGCCGACCCATCGTGTGGGGACGTCCTTTTATGCTCATGGTCGAGCCTACTAACTTCTGCAACCTCAAGTGCCCTTTGTGCCCTTCGGGCAATGGCGAGATGCGTCGTCCCCGGGGCACGATGGGTTTGGAAGACTTCAAAAAGCTGGTTGACGAGCTCGGCGACGAGGCCTTCATGATGATGCTGTGGAACCAAGGCGAGCCGTATATCAACAAGTGCTTCAACCAGATGGTGCGCTACGCCAGTGATCGCGGCATCTTCACCTTCACTAGCACCAACGGCCACTTCGTCCGCAGCCCGGAGCAGGCGCAGGCCATTGTCGAATCCGGGCTGGACGAGATGATCGTCTCGCTGGATGGGGTTGACCAAGCCACGTACGAACAGTACCGGGTCGGCGGTCAGATCGAGCGCGTCTTTTCCGGGGTCCGCCTGCTGGTCGCAGCCAAAGAGGCGCTGGGGTCGCAGACGCCGCTGATCAACTTGCAATTCATCGTTATGAAACACAACGAGAACGATCTGGCCACGGCTGAAGTACTGGCCAAGGACCTGCGCGTTGACAAGTTCTTGGTCAAGACTGCCCAAGTTTACTCCGAGGCGGACGCCGAGGAGTTCCTGCCCGAGGACGAACAGTACAGCCGCTACGAGCACGCCGAGGACGAGTTGGTAGTCAAGGGGCAGCCTACGCGGGGTTGCAAGGTGCTGTGGTACAGCTCGATGGTCAATTGGAACGGAGCGGTCGCGCCCTGTTGCTTCGATAAGGACGTCGACTTTGGCATGGGGCAGGCCTTCAACGGTCGTTCTTTTGACGAGATCTGGCGCAGCCGGGCCTATATGGATTTTCGCCGTCAAGTCCTCGCCGACCGCAATAGCTTCGACATGTGCCGCAACTGTTCCGAAGGTTATCGAGGCATGTTTTCGCTGATCAAGGAAATCAAGGGCTGATGCCCGCGTTGTCCGCGCCCGAATACTTCTTGGCATTCTGTGCGCTGGCCTACTTGCTCGGAGCTTGTTGGTTTATCACCGGGATGCGCCGCCGTCCCGGCAATGCCAATGCCGAGCGCGTCCAGTTAGTCTCGGTCGTCGTCGCTGCCCGCGACGAAGCTGCGCACATCGCCTGCTGCCTGCACACCCTGCTGGCGCAGGATTACCCCCAAAATCGCTACGAAATCATCGTCGTTGACGATGGTTCTACCGACGGTACTGGCCACATTGTGCGCGAGTTCAGCGGGGAGACGGCGTCCGTGCGCTTGCTAAGAACCGAAGGGTCGGGTTCTAAGAAAGCCGCGCTCAGCTTAGGGATTGCCGAAGCACGGGGAGAGGTGATTCTTACCACGGACGCCGATTGCGAGGTCGCTCCGGGATGGATTCGCGGCATGTTGTCGCACTTTGACGATGGGGTGGGCATGGTTATCGGCTTTTCGCAAATCGGCTCGCCGTCCGAGATCAAGGGGTGGCGTCAGGGATACGAGGCCGTTGACTTTACCTGCTTGATGGCCTGCATATGCGGCAGCGCCGGTTGGGGGCATCCCATGGCGGCCTCTGGGCAGAATTTGGCCTTTTTGCGGGAGGCGTTTTTCGACGTTGGCGGCTATAAAAAAATCATGCACCGGGCTTCTGGAGACGATGTGCTGCTCATGCAGGCCATGCGCCGCTCGGGCCGGTGGTCCATTGTATTTGCCAACCAGCCAGCGACTTTTGTGCGGCATCCAGTGGCCACCTCTTGGGGTGGGTTATTCGGCCAGCGCAGCCGCTGGGCTTCCAATGCCCCGGTCCTCGCCCGCCTAGATCCGCACTTTTTCGTTTATATGCTGCTCACATACGTTTTGAACTGGGCGATGCTCATGGCCCCTTTGCTGTGCTTAGCCGGCTTGCTGGATCCCCTGTGGGCCTTAGGCGCGGTAGGGGCGAAAGTGGGGGGCGAGTGGAGTGTATTTAACGGTGGAATAGCACTGGCGGGTCGCCGCGAGTTGCGCCGCTATTTTCCCCTGTGGGCCTTGTTGCAGCCCCTGCACGTAGTTTTGGTCGGCACTATGGGCTGCTTGGGGATTTTCCGCTGGAAGGGCCGCGTCCACCTGTGGGGCCGGCGCGTGCGTGGGGCCGGTACCGGCGTTGAGCTATCCGAGCCGTCTCGACGCTGAAGAGGGGGAAGTCGAGGTGGGGAAACGCGAAGTCGAGCGGGCACAGATCGTCTGCAGGGAACTAAAGAAAACCATTCCCGAACCGAGAGTAGAGCTCAACTACGACAATCCCTTGGAGTTGATGGTGGCCACCATGCTCGCGGCGCAGAGCACGGATGTCAAGGTCAACGAAGTCACCGCAGGGCTATTCAAAAAATACCAGTGCGCAGCCGACTACGTGGCGGTGGCGGCCGAGGAATTGGAAGAGGATATCCGCTCAACCGGCTTCTACCGGCAAAAGGCCAAAAATATCCGCGCGACCATGACGCTGCTCGTCGCCGAGCACAACGGACAAGTCCCCGGGCAGATGGACGCCTTGACCCGCTTGCCCGGCATCGGTCGCAAGAGTGCCAATGTCATTCTCGGCAATGTGTACGGTGTGTCTGGTATCGTGGTAGATACGCACGTGGGACGGGTGAGTCGGCGCTTGGGGCTAACCGCAGAAACGGATCCGGTCAAGGTTGAAATGGCCTTGGGGCAGCTCCTGCCGGCCGAGGAGTGGACGACTTTTGGCCAGCGCGTGGTTTTGCACGGTCGCTACGTGTGCAAGGCGCGCAAGCCTCTGTGCGACGAGTGCGCACTCATGCCGTATTGCGATTATTTTGCCAGTAGCCAGATCGAGAGGATTTAGCGGCTAGGTTGCGGCAGGCGCTTGAGCACGGCGGTTATTTCCGCTGGCGTCTGCGAGGCGAGCATGTCGCGGTGGGTGGTGTCGGCATGCATTAAGGTCGCGATCTGGGCGAGGATCGGGATATAGCTGCGGTAGTTTTGTTCCGGGGTCAACAGCAGGAAAATGAAGTGCACCAGATCCGAGGTCGGACCTTCAAAGTCGATGCCCTGTCGGCAAATTCCCAAACAGCCGATGATCCCCTCCAAATCGGGAATAGGCGCATGGGGAATGGCGGTGCTGTGCCCTAGCGAGGTCGAGCCTTTGCGCTCGCGGTCGAGCGCGGCCTCGAGCACGGTCTGGCGCTCGCTAGCGGGGATTTGCTTTTCTTCTATTAACGCATCGACCATCTGAGCGATGGCATCCCACTTGTCTTTGGGGGCGAGGTTCAAGCGGATGGTGTGTTCCCAGAAAATGCGACTTAGCTGCAAGTCGTTGGCCGCGGCCGAGCGGACCATTAGCACCGAACAGGGCACCTGATAGGCGATCTCGTCCGGGATGGAGCCAGCGAGGTGTTCCTCTTGGCGCCAGTCGTTTGAGGCACCGAGCACGATCAAATCGTGGTCTTGCGCCCTTGCGACGATAGCCGGGACCACATCGATGGCCGGGATCACCGTCAACGGCACATCGATTTTCAGTAACTCTAGCTGCAAGCGCGTGTCGGCGGCTAGCTGCGCACAGTAGCGCTGGAGGATGGGGTCGGAGGGGTCGCGGGAGTCGCGGACGATGCGGAGAATCTCCAGTTCGGCTCCCCAAGTTTGGGCCAGATCGTAGGCGATCTGCACGCCGACCAATGCGTGGTTGCCGCCGCCGAAAGGTACGAGAATCCGGCGTACCGGCCCGCGCTTTTTTTCTTTGAAGATCAGGGTGTCGACGTCGGTGTCCTTGGTGAGGGCACGATTGGGCGCGGAAAGGATGGCAGCTCGTTCGACATCGCCTTTCCAGGCCATGAGCATCATGTTGCAACTCCAGCGGTGGACGGCCTGTTGAATGGCACTTGTTACGTCTGCGCCCTCTTCGAGGTGCGCAATCGCGCCAATATTGCGGGCCATGGCCCGGTCGGCCAAAGCAGCGAGTGATTGGTCTATATCGGGTATAGGCTCGGCGTCGGGAGTGAGGATGTGGGTCAGGTGCAACTCTCCCCAAGGCGAGGGGGCAAGGGTCGCAGCCAAGTCGACGAGATTGTGTTCTTGGTGAGGATTTTCGAGCGGGACTAGAATGCGAAGTTGAGCAGGTGACATCTTTATCGTGAGGCGTCAAGCCGAGTAATAGCTCGGGCAGTGCTATTCTCTAAATATAAAACAGGCTGTCATCTTTTCCAGCCTTCTTTCTCGCGCAGTGGGGTTGCCAGCAGTGATGCGGTGCGGTTTGTTGTTGGCAGTTTAACTGGGAGGTTCGCGTGAGGATACTGATTACTGGCATTACCGGCCGCATTGGTGCCAACTTGGCCAAACAGCTCGTCGAGCGCGGCCATCAACTTCGCGGGTTGGTCTGGCCTCGAGATCCGCGAGTGGAAAATCTCAAGAAGATGCAGGTCGAACTCGTCGAAGGGAGTTTGACTGAACCGGCCACAGTGGAACAGGCGGTCGAGGGGATTGAGGCCGTCTATCACTTGGGGGCGGCCTTTCAGGGCGGTGGTCCCTTTACCGACGAGGAGTTTTTTGAGATCAACGTGCGCGGCACGTTCAACATGCTGGAGGCCGTGCGTCGAGTGAAGGGAATGGGCCAATTCCTATTCGCCAGCTCGGACGCGCTCTACGACAAATACGTCCCCGGCGGCATGAGCGCGCCTATTGATGAACAGACGCCGCGCGTGCCCAAGGGAGCGTATGCCTTGACTAAGGCGCTGGGCGAGGAATTGTGCAACGGCTATTGGCAGGGATACCAAGTGCCGACGACGATTTTGCGTTTCGCCATGGTCTGGGCTGCCGACGAAATGTTGCAGTTTCCGCAGTTCTACCTGAGCAAGATGAAGGAGGTGCACCCGGAACTGGTGGCCCTGTGGCAGGGTGAGGAGTGCGCGGTGCTGCTAAAAGACCAGCGTGATCGTCCCTTCAAAAAGCACATCACCGATGTGCGCGACATCGTGCATGGCTGCCTCTGCGCCTTGGGTAAAAAGAGGGCATTGGGCGAGACTTTCCAGCTAGCGGGCCCGCGCCCTTTCACTTGGGACGAGGTCAGTTACCGGCTCGCCGAATTGCGCGGCATACCCCATGTCGAAGCAGCTATACAGGCCACGCCCACCTTTTACGAGTTCAACCTGCGCAAGGCCGAGGAATACCTAGGATTTAGCCCTAGTTACGACATCGTGCGGATGATGGTCGATGCGCTTAACTATCAGCGCGGTGAGGACATCGGGGTGTTGCCGCACGGCTGAGGCTTAGGTCTCGTGCGGTACTAATTCTGTGGCGATGGCGGCGAGGACGTCTTCGGTGCGGAAGGGCTTGTAAAAAATGGGACACCCCTTGAGGGCTTGCAGCACCTCTTGGAGGTCATCGGAGGGACGCCTTTGGCGCGACAGGAAGGCGATGACCTTGGTGTTGTCGAGCGAGCGACTCGCCGAGACAAAAGGGGCAGGGTCGTCAATCTCGACGCCGAGGAGGACCAAATCTGGAGCATTGAGTTGGTAATGGTCGAGTCCGTCGGCTAGTTGGTTGATGACTTCGACCTGATAGCCGGACCGCTCAAGCAGTTCGGCGAGGGTTGCACCAAATATGGGATTGCGGTCGATAATAAGGATTTTGTACAATGCAATGGCTCTGGGTGAATTTGAAGCTGAACGAAGGCTTACGGCTTAAAAAACTAAGGGGTGCGCTATACCTACGCAAGGCGGGACATTGCTTGACAATCCTATGAACCTCGGCTATACTGGCCGACCTAAAAAAGACGGAGATTTATGCGGAGCAAAGAAGAATTAAAGGCCGCTGTCTGCGCGGCCATTGAGCGGCAGAGCGAGCAGATCATCGGGTTGGGAGAAGCCATCATGGACCAACCTGAATTGGGCTTTAAGGAGGAACAGACGGCCCGCCGCGTTTGCGACAGTTTTGCCGATCTCGGATTGCAGTACGAGCGAGAACTGGCTCTGACCGGCGTGAAGGCCCGGCTCCAAGGGCGGCAATCGGGGCCGACGGTGGCGCTGATGGGCGAGCTCGATGCGCTCATCGTGCCCGATCACCCACGCGCCGATCCGACAACTGGGGCAGCACACGCCTGTGGCCACAACGCCCAGATCGCCGGGATGGTAGGGGCCGCTTACGGGCTTGTAGCAGCCGGCGTCAGCGAGGAACTGGCAGGAGAAATCGCGTTTTTCGCTGTCCCCGCCGAAGAATACGTCGAGATAGACTATCGCTTAGGACTCGTCGGAGAAGGCAAGATCGCATTCCTCGGCGGCAAGCCCGAACTGGTCGAATTGGGACACTTTGACGATGTAGATATGGCCGTGATGATCCACACCAGCAGTTCAGCCCAAAGCGAGGGGGCGGTGGGGATTGCCCGTTCGTCCAATGGCTTCTTGGCTAAGAACGTGCGTTTCATTGGCCGGGCCGCCCACGCTGGGGGTGCGCCGGAGAAAGGCGTCAACGCGCTTAGTGCGGCCACGCTCGCCCTCAGCGCGATTGACGCCCAGCGCGAGACCTTCCGCGACCAGGACTGCGTGCGAGTGCATCCGATCATCACCAAGGGGGGCGATCTGGTCAATATCATCCCAGCCGAGGTGCGGTTGGAAACTTATGTTCGCGCCCGCACCACCGAGGCGATGCTCGATGCGTCTCACAAGGTCGATCGGGCGCTACGGGGAGCGGCGGTTGCCCTTGGCTGTTCGGTTGAGATCGAAACGGTGCCCGGCTACCTGCCGCTGTGCAATGATTCCGATTTAGGGCAGCTTTTTAAGGACAACGCTGCACAGGTTTTTGGCCCCGATCAGTATCGGGATTACCCCCACGGCGGCGGATCGACCGACGCTGGCGACCTCAGTCAGATTATGCCCGTGCTGCACCCGGCTATGACCGGGGCCAGCGGCACGATCCACGGCCCCGATTGGGGGATTGCCGACCCTGCCGCTGGGTACCTCGCCCCGGCCAAGGTCTTGGCCATGATGGCCATCGACCTGCTGTACAGCGATGCCTCCACAGCACGGGACATCCTACAAAATCACGCGCCCAACATGAATAAGGACGAATATCTCCAGCAGCAAAAGGCACTCTTTCGCCGGGAGCTCTTTACCGGTGATCAAACAGGGGAGAATGCAACGTGAAGCTCGGTATGGTTACCTATAATTTGGGTCGCAATTGGGATTTAGAGACGTTGATTGCCCATTGCGAAGAGACTGGTTTTGCTGGAGTGGAGCTGCGGACGACGCATGCCCACGGGGTCGAAGTGTCGCTTAGTGCAGCCGAGCGGGCCGAGGTCAAGAAGCGATTTGCCGACTCGGCGGTCGAGCTAGTGGGATTGGGCAGCGCTTTTGAATACGACGCCGTCGATCCGCAGGTGCTCCGAAGTCACATCGACGGGACCAAAGAATACGTGCGTTTGGCTCATGATCTCGGGGTTAGCGGAGTCAAGGTGCGCCCTAATAACGTCCACGTAGATGAGGGGATCCCTATCGAGCAGACCTTGGAGCAGATCGGTGTCAGCTTGCGCGAGTGCGGCGAATTTGCCCGCGATCTAGGGGTGCAGATCCGCTTGGAGGTCCACGGTCGCACGACCTCGGATCCGGCCAACATCCGCAAAATACTCGACTACGCCGACCACGACAATGTCTTCGTCTGTTGGAATTCCAATCCGACGGACTTAGTTGACGGCTCCATCGACGGCAGTTTCGTCTCCTTACAGGAGGCCATTGCCTTGGTCCACATTACCGAGTTGTGGAACGATTATCCGTGGAAGCGGCTTTTCACCTTGCTGCGGCAGAGCGGCTACTCAGGTTATTGTCTCGCCGAAATCCCCGAAAGCCCAGACCCCCTGCGCCTGATGCACTATTATCGAGCCTTGTGGCAGGCCCTCGCCAAAGGATAGCGAGGGGCGATGCCTGAGATCGCCTATGTCAACGGCCGCTTCTGTCCACTGGCCGAAGCCGTGGTGTCGGTTGAGGACCGGGGCTATCAGTTCGCCGATGGAGTATATGAGGTCGTTGGGACCTATGGCGGATGTCCTTATGCTTTAGAGCCGCACTTGGTGCGCCTCCAGGGCAATATAGAAGCACTGCACTTGCCGTTGGATATCCGCGAGTATGGCCTTAAGGCTAAGCTGATGGAGGGTATTGAGCGGAGCGGTTTTGGCGATATCTTGGTCTATATCCAAGTCACGCGTGGGATCGCCCCGAGGCATCACGAGTTTCCCGCTGTCCCGGTTACTCCCACTGTCGTAATGACGTTTAAGGAATTGCGTCGCCTGCCACGGGATCTCTATGACCGAGGCGTCGAAGTCATTAGCACCGAAGACTTGCGCTGGAAGCGCTGCGATATCAAGACCATTGCCTTATTGCCCAATATCTTGGCCAAACAGTTGGCGACGCAAGCGGGGGTCTTTGAGGCACTGCTGGTCGATGCGGAAGGACGGGTCACCGAAGGGGCTTCGACTAGTGCCTTCTGCGTACAGGCAGGGCGATTGTGCACCGCGCCTATTGGTCCTCACATTCTGCCGAGCATCACCAGAGGGATTTTGCTCGATTTGGCCCGCAAGCTCGGCATACCCATCGACGAAGAGTTTTGCACGCTGGATCAATTTAAGGAAGCCGATGAGGTCTTCATTGCCGGTACTACGCTTGAGGCGATGCCAGTGGTAAGAATCGATGATGCCATTATCGGAGATGGTACGCCGGGGACGATAACGCAGCAGATCCGCGCCGCGTTTATGGAGTCCCTGGATTTGACCTGAGTTGCAAGGATAAGAGTACAAAAAAAGGGGGAGAACGCTTCGGCTGGCGTCTCCCCCTTTTGCGTTGTCGTCAGCGATGTTTAATGGATGACGATCATTTTAGTTTCGGTCATTTCCTCGACCGCGTATCGGGGCCCCTCCTTACCCATACCGCTTTCCTTGAGGCCGCCATAGGGCATCAGATCAGCGCGCCACTGAGTGCCCCAGTTGATGTGGATATTACCCGATTCCACCTGCTGGGCAAACTGGAGTGCCCAGTTGAGGTTCTCGGTGAAGATCGCCGCGCTGAGACCATAGTTGGTGTCGTTGGCCATGGCGATGGCTTGGTCGATATCGTCGATCCGGCTGATGCCGAGCGCTGGACCAAATATCTCATCGCAAGAGACCTTCATCTCCGGTGCTACATCGGCTAGGATGGTCGGGGCGTGCATCGTGCCCTCGCGGGTGCCACCGGTGACGACACTGGCTCCAGCTCCAACGGCTTCTTGGACCCAAGCCTCGACGCGCTCGGCGTCTTGGACGCGGATCATCGGCCCCATCTTGACGTCGTCGTCGAGGGGGTTGCCGATTGTCAGGGCTTCGACTGCGGGTTTTAGAGCGTCGATAAAATCTCCGTACACTGAGTCGAAATGCAGACTTGGCCAGCGTTGGCAAAGCCGGTATTGGCGGTGGCGGCGGCGACCTTTTCGAGATCGGCGTCCGGCATGACAATCAGCGGAGAATTGGAACCTAGCTCCATCGTCACTTTCTTCAGGCCAGCGACCTGACAGATATGTTCGCCGACATCGCGGCTGCCCGTGAAGCTGATTTTGCGGACCTTGGGATTGGAACTGATCGCATCGCCTATGACGCCGCCCGAACCCGTGACACATTGAATGGCTTCTTCCGGCAGGCCCGCGTCGACAAAAATCTCGGTCAGCTTGAGGGCTGAAAGCGGGGTGTCGCTAGCGGGTTTGATGATGATCGCATTGCCGGCCGCAAGGGCCGGACCCACTTTGTGGCAGACGAGGTTGAGCGGAAAGTTGAAGGGCGTAATGGCGGCGACCACGCCACAGGGGACCCGCAGCGTGAAGCCGAATTTGCCCGCCCCGTTAGAGGCTCCGCTCAGGTCGAGCGTTTCGCCAGTTAGACGCTTGGCTTCCTCGGCAGACAGGACGATGGTCTCTTGGGCACGGGACGCCTCGCCCATGCCCTCGGCGAGGACCTTGCCCTCTTCGAGAGTAATCGTGCGGCCTAGGTCGTCGAGCCGCTCTAGCATGAGATCAGCCGCGCGATGGATGATCTCGTAGCGCTCATGGGCGCTCATTGCGGCCATAGCCTTGGCACCGCGCTCGGCCGAGTCAATGGCGCGGTTGATGTCTGCGGCGTCGCCCCTGGGGACGGTGTCGACGACTGAGCCATCGTAGGGGTTGACGACGTCCATGGTTTCGGCTTTGTCAACCCATTCTCCGGCGATGTACATCTTCATGGTCAAATTCCTTTTTAAGGTGGTGGTAAGTAGTCAACAAGTTAAGTGCGCGCTTTTACCTGTCAAGCGAGCTTAAGGTTAAATACCCAAGCGATTTTTATAGTCCAGGGGGTGTCCCTCGGCATCGAGCAAGGGCTGCGGTGGAGCCTTTTTTTGAGTTAGCAAGCTGACGATTACCAAGGCGAGGGCGGAAAAGGGCACGGCCAAAAGGTCGGCTGGCAAATCCATAGGGAGCATCCTCAGCACCTGCCAGGTGCACAGGCCGACCCCTATGGAAGCTAAAGCCCCAGGCCCGTTGCTCTTGGGCCACCACAAGCCGGCGGTTAGTGGGACGAAGAGCGAGGCGAGGAGCACGGACCAAGAGTCGACCATCAGGTCATACACCGAAGCGGTCCGGAGGGCCAACAGTAGAGATACTACGCCCAAGAGGAGGACAGACCAGCGCGTCACGCGCAGCGACGACCGCTCTTCGGTGTCGGGTTTGAAGTAGCGCAGGAGATCCCAGCCAATGACGCTCGCCGGAGCGAGGAGGGCACTGTCGGCGCTGGATAGGAGGGCCGAGACGAGGGCTCCCATAAAGAGGACCAAGGCTATATCTGGAAGGTATTTTAGGGCGAGGGACATCATAACTAGGTCGGGATCGGCCAAATCCGGGAGGATGACTGCACCCGCCATGCCGAGAAAAACGGGCAAAAGCCCGACCGTTATATAAAGCAGCCCAGCGAGATAAGCGCTGCGGTAAGCCACCTTTTCGTTGCGACTAGACAGACTGCGCTGAATTAGGTCTTGGCCCGCTAGGTTGCCGAGACCGATGACCAGCCAGTCGCGCGCGTAGGCCAACCAACTGGCCGCGTCGCCGCGAGGATAGAAATCGAAGCGGGAGGCCGGGATTTGGGCGACGAGGGCCTTCCAGCCGCCCATGTCGCCGAGGAGGATCGGCGTCAGAATAAACAGCCCGAGCACGAGGACAGTCACTTGGATAAAGTCGGTTAGCGTGACGGCCCACATGCCGCCGGCCCAAGTGTAGACCAGCACGATGACTGCGGCTGCACAGATGCCGACGGTGGGATCGATGCCGGTTAGGGTCTGCAGAATCCGCCCAAAGGCCAACAAGAGCGAGCCGGTCCAGCCGACATAGGCGGGAATGGTGCAAAGGCTGGCTAGCAGGCCCGCCCGAGGGCCGAAGCGGCTGGTGAAAAAAGATGCGATCGTCATCAAGCCCATGCGCCGCATTAGCCGGACGTAAAAGAAGCCAGCGATGAACAGGCACAAAGCCGCGCCAAAAGGGTCGGCAATGACTGCGAGGATGCCGCCCTTGTATGCAGCACTTGCCGCGCCAATGCAGATTCCACCGCCAAACCACGTCGCCGCGAGCGTTGCAGTGCAGAGCACCAGGGGCAGGCGTTGGCCGGCGACGATGAAGTCGGTCGAGTTGCGGACGCGGCGACCAGCGTATAGACCAACACCGAGCATCACCGCGAGATAGACACCCAAACCGATCAAGACCAATGGATTGGCCATGGCGAAATCCTTTGCGAAGATTTGTTATAATAACTAAAGGAGTGAAAATGGCCAATGACGCCAGCCAAGTGGCGAATCTGGCCTTTCATCTGTAACAAAATGTACTGTAATAAGTTATGGGTGTGCTAGCACTTTTGGCATGGTCCTTGCAAGTTAGGAATAACGTATAATAAGCTTCACTCAATCAAGGAAGGTGTGCGATGGCTAAGGGAGCTTTTTCGAGGATAAGCGATATCCTCAAGTCCAATATCAACGAGATGCTCGACCGGGCCGAAGAGCCGGACAAGATGATCCGCCAGATGGTGCGGGACATGGAAGAGGCGGTCGGCAAGGCCACGGCCTCGGTAGGGACCGCTGTGGCCAACCACAAGCGGCTCGAGCGCCAGTTCAACGACAAGCAAAGCCAAGTCGCCGAGTGGCAGCGCAAGGCCGAGCGGGCGGTGGAAGCGGGCGAGGATGAGCTGGCGCGACGTGCGCTGGAGCGCAAGGCGGTGTTTGCCAAAGCGGCTGAGGATCTGGCTCCGGCCGTGGAGGAGAGTCGGCAGACAGCCGAGCAGTTGCGCGAGCAGCTACGCGAGCTAAAGACCAAGCTCGAAGAAGCGCGGACCCGCCAGGGCACATTGATCGCTCGTCACCAAGCTGCCCAGGCCCGCAAGCGTCTGGCCCAGAGCATTTCCGGGTTGGGTGAGGATGCCTTTTCCAGCTTTGAGCGCTTTGAGCAGAAAGTCGAAGAGAGCGAGGCAGAGGCGACCGCGCACACGGAGATTTCGGGCGAGATGGAAAACATTGAAAAAGAGATCCGTCAAATCGAAGTCGATCACAGCGTTGACGACGAATTGAAAGCCCTAAAGGACAAGATGAATAAAGACAAGTAATCCTTTGTTCCACAGCATGTTGTGCAACTGCTGGATTCGAGGAACTAATGGCTGTGACGATGAAATCGCCCGACGCGGCAAAAAGCGAGGTACGAAGTGCTATGGAAGGGGGATTCAAGCGCCTAGGCGCTCTTTTTCTTAAGGTAATGGCCGTGCCGATGGTGCCGATAGGGCTGGGGTTTATGCTCTACGGCCTTTTTCAAATTCTCCATGCCGATGGTGCCGATTCTCATTTCGAGTTTTTTGCCATTGGCGTCACGCAGACCATTTTCGGTAGCTTGCTCTGGATATTGGCCAAAAAACTCGATGCAGCCGCGCATTTGGTGCGCTACCGCCGTCAACAAAATCGCGTAGTGCGTCTGGCCCAGAAGAGGAATGGCCGCCTGACGGTGACCGAAGCGGCGGCCGATACCGGGCTGACCGTCGAGGAGGCCTCGGAGATTCTCAAGCGCTTGGCCGATGGGGGGTTCGTCGAGGTCGAAATAACCGATTCGGGCCTGATCGTCTATCGAGAAACACTGGAGCCGGGGCGTCGAAAGCGCTTGATACAAATAGGCTATAGCTCAGACAGGGAGGGAGTAAATGAGTGGGTTTTTGCAGGTCGCCATTGGCATCGGCTTCATCATCTTATGCGGCGGATTGGTCAATTGGGGCAATATGTATTTTTCAGGCCGCAAGCGACGGGACAAAAAATCCGAACAGGAAGAAGATCGGATCGTCAAGCGTCTAGAACGAGTAGAGCAGCGGCTGACCGAGGTGCAGGACGTGATGATTGCCCTCAGTGAGAAAATCGACTACATGGATGGGGTAGGGACTAAACCTTGGAATGCGAAAAAGGCAGATGGGGAGAAGAGTTGATTGAAAAAGTTGATTCCATCGAAGAGAGGGAAAGGAACTAATCATGGCCAAGAATAAGGGGATCGTCTTCGGATTCCTCGCTGGTATCGCGTTGTGTGTGCTTTTTTTCTCTACTTTTCCCAGCCACCCCGGCTCCTACGGTCTGATTGGGCCCGTCATTCTGGTGCCGCTCTTGTTGGCCGCTGTGGCGATTTTCGGCATCGCCAAAGTTGCCGAATACCTCAAGCTCAAGGCGACTGTATCTGAGGACAAGGACATTGAGCCGGACGAGCTGCGGGAACGGCTGACCGGAGTAGAGCAGCGACTGACCGAGGTGCAAGACGTGATGATCGCTCTCAGCGAAAAGATCGACCACATGGAGGGGGCAGGATCTAAGTCTTGGGAGCGCCAAGAACCGCGAGAGCAAGACTAGCCGTGAATTGGTTCGACCGCGCTGTAGAGGCTTGTGAAGGTGCGCGTTGGGCCGAGGCTCTGGAGTGGTGCGAGCGCGGCCTAGCACAGGTACCCGACGACTTGGAGCTTCAGCATCGCAAAGGGCTTTGCCTCTTGGAGGTGGGAGACGAACAAGCGGCCATCGCCGCACTGGAAGCGACCGCGACGAGTGGGCATCTAGAAAGTCACTACCAACTAGGTTTGCTCGCAATGCGCCAAGGGCGGCGGAACGCCCGGTTCCGCGAGCAGTCGCTGGCGCACTTTGAGGCCATTGTGCGCGCAGCCGAGGAAGGGCGCGAATACCCGGCCCTCGACCGCGTCTTTTTCGCTCTTGGTAGCCAGTATAATGAAGATCCGCAGCGGCGTGGAGAAGCCGTTCGCGCGTTCCGCCAGGGGTTGGCACTCAATCCGCTTTCCGCGGTGGGCCACAACAGTTTAGGACAGCTTTTGCTACAAAGTGGCCAAGTGTTGGGGGCGATGGGGGAATTCAAGGTCGCCATCCAGCTCGATCCCAAGCTCAGTCAGCCGTATGCGAATTTGGCCCGTTTGTTTTTTCGTCACGTAAAACCTCCTGAATTGGAGCAAGAATACCAGCACATCTGCGAGGAATTTGGGCAAAGCGCTCCCCAAGTCCTTGCTCGTTTGTCGCTAGAAATGGTCGAGCTGGGCAAGGAACAGGTGTACGAGGGGTTTTACACGAAGGGACATCGCATCAAAAACCTGATGGGAATCATCGGCAGCCGCTTGCGAGGGCTGGGGCGCAAGGCCGAAGGGACGCAACAGGGGGAGTTGAACCGCTTAGGGGGCGAATACGAGGCCCTGTACGACGAATGGGTGGGGTTCTTGGAAGCGATGAAAACGGATGAAATCCACCCGGCGGTGATTGATCTCGGGCGCTTGGTGCGCCGGGTGGTCGCTGGATTTGACCGGCAAACTTGGAAGGCCGCGATCCAGACGCGGATTCAAGAGGGCTTGCCGCGCGTAGAGGCCGATGAGCGAATGCTGCGCGAGGCCATTACTAACCTCTGCCTCAACGCTTTGGAAATTCTCGAAGGAAATAGCGGCGGTCGGGTGGTGCTGGGTGCTGGCTACGACGAGGAGCAGTTGCTGGTCTTTATTGAGGTCGAAGACGATGGACCGGGCATTGAGGAAGAGCATTTGGAGTTGATATTCGAGCCTGGATTTACCACTAGGGAGCGGGGCAACGGCTATGGCTTGAGTATTGCACGCCGCATTGCCCAGGCCCATCAGGGTGTGCTACGAGTCAAGAGTAGAAAGGGACACGGGACCGTTTTTCGGCTCGATCTGCCGCTCAATTTTTCGAGCGGCGGGACCTAGCTTTTTAGTGATCGAACGAGGACTGACATGGTAGGCAAAAAAAAGAAAGCCGTCTTAATCGCCGACGACCAGCAGGAATTGCGCGAGATGTTGGCGGAGAAACTGCGGAGCTTGGGCAAGGAGGTCATCTCGTTTTCCAATGGCCAGCGGTTGCTCGGGCATCTGGCTGCTAGGCCGACGGATGTCGAACTCGTAGTGCTGGACTTTGACTTTGGAGTTGGCCAGCCTAATGGCCTTGAAGTACTGAAAGAGATCAAAAAACAGTGGACTGAGCTGCCGGTTATTATTCTCACGGGCAAGGGAAGCGTTGACTTGGCAGTCAAAGCTGTGCAGGCCGGGGCCGCGGACTTTATTGAAAAGGATCTGTACGTCGAGGACAAGCTCGAAATGGAGATGGAAAAGGTCGAGCGGATGTTGGCGGTATTGCGCGAAAACGCCCGTCTTAAGGCCGAGAACGAAGCCCTCGACCGCGATAATACCTTTTATCGGACCCAGCTAGGTCAGCGCTATCAGATCGTCAGTCGCAGTCCTCTGATTCAGAACCTGCTCAAGCAAGTTGAACTGGTCGCCTCTATACCGCGACCCGTGCTGATCTGCGGCGAACGAGGCACCGGCAAGGAGTTGATCGCCGCGGCCTTGCACCATGGGAGCAATCGCCGCGAGCGGGCCTTTGTCAAGATGAACTGCGCGGCACTGTCTGATACCCTACTCGAAAGTGAGTTGTTTGGCCACGAGAAAGGGGCCTTTACGGGCGCGACTGAAATACGCCACGGCCGCTTTGAGGCTGCCAATGGTGGCACGCTCTTTCTCGACGAGATCGGCAATACTTCGCTGGACTTCCAAAAAAACGTATTGCGCGTCATAGAATACCAAGAATTTGAACGCACGGGCGGGACGCAGACGATCCACGTTGACGTGCGCGTCGTGGCGGCGACTAACGCGGATCTGGAGCGGGAAATAGCCAGTGGACAATTCCGCGCCGACCTCTACGACCGCCTGAGGTTTAGCGTGCTCCAGCTACCGCCCTTGCGGGAGCGACCCGAGGACATCCGGCCTTTGGTTGAGTATTTTACTCAGCAACTGTGCGACGAAGTGCCGGCGATTGAACGACGCCCGTTTGCCGAAAGCGTTTTGGCCACGCTAGAAACCTACGTTTGGCCGGGCAATGTGCGCGAACTCAAATTCGCCGTCGAACGCGCCCTCTGCGTCGCGCAGGGGGACGAAGTGGGCATGGATGACTTGCCCCTAGAAGTGTGTGGCGACAGTAGCGTCGCCCTTCCCAAAGGAGGCAATTTTGACGAGCAAATTGAGCGCGTGGAGCGAGGCTTGCTCGACGGCGCGCTTGTCCAAGCGGGCGGGCGGCAGAAAGACGCGGCCCAGCAATTGGGCTTGACCTACGACCGCTTTCGACACTTGCTCCGCAAATACCAAATCACCGCCAAATGACTCACCGCGCCCTCTGGCCCGAGTCTTGTTGACAGCGGGAACGCGCCGGGTATATTAACCGCAAGGTTCCCATACGGGCGGGCGGCACATGGAAAAAATTTACAAAGTCGAGACCACACTTTCCCACAACTTGGGCGAACTCTATGCTGGCCTCGAAGAGGAGTTCGCCAACAAAAGCAGTATCCCTCTCTCGGACATGAACCGCACATTGTTGCAAACGGGCTTGATCCACCACCTGACGATGATGAACGGCTTGGGGCTGATCGAGCCTGAGAAAGCCGCGAGGCTGCACTCGTTGATCGACCAAGTGGCGCAGGATACCATGCTCTGGGACGTCTTGCGGATGGTGCGGACCTACTGGCGGGATTGTGGTTCGGGTGGTTCCGGCGGCCTCAAAGTCTGATGAGGTGGCTCTAACTCGTTGTATAGATTGTAGTTCAGGGGATGTGTGGTTGACAACCCTCGCGGCCACAAGTATTATACAACTCATTTCTTGGACCTCTTTACTAGGCTGTTGAAGCGAGCAGATGACCTCCTTTAGCGCAATGGTTTTCGACCACTACCGGCACCCTCGCAACGCTGGGCAAATCGGTGATGCTAATGCCTCGGGGCAAGCTGAAAATCAGGCCTGCGGCGATGCGATGCAGCTTTTTGCCCGCGTCGAAGACGGCCGCATCGTTCGCGCTAGTTGTAAGACCTTCGGCTGTGCTCCTTCGGTCGCGGCTGGCTCGGTGCTCACCGAATTGCTGGCAGACTTGCTGCTAGCGGACGCGGCCCAGCTAAAGCCGGCAGCTATTGAAGAGGCACTAGGAGGGTTGCCGCCCATGAAGCGCCACGCCGCCCAACTAGCCGCTGACGCAACTCGGGCCCTAGTGAAAAATTATCAGGCCAATACGGCCTCCTAACGCATTTTAACCTCAAGCCGAAAGGATTGCACCATGGCTCACTCTCTTCCCGACCTCCCCTACGCCTATGACGCGCTAGAACCAGTCATAGATGCCCGTACCATGGAGATTCACCACACCAAGCATCACAATACCTATGTGACCAGCCTCAACACCGCGCTCGAAGGGCACGACGACTTGGGCGACCTCGACGCCGTACCCGAGAGCATTAGCACGGCGGTGCGCAATCACGGCGGCGGTCATGCCAACCACAGTCTATTTTGGCAGATCATGGCTCCAGCAGGGGAGCGCGGCGAGCCTTCGGCCGAGTTAGTCGCCGCGGCCGAAGCCGCATTTGGCAGCCAAGACGGAGCCCGCGAAGCCTTCGTGCAAGCCGCAACCACCCGTTTCGGCAGCGGCTGGGCTTGGGTAGTGGTCAAGGACGGCAAACTCGACATCCTCAGTACTGCCAATCAGGATAATCCCCTAATGGACGGGAGTGGAGTTCCCATCCTCGGCATCGATGTTTGGGAACACGCCTATTATCTCAACTATCAAAACCGTCGGCCCGACTACATCGCCGCTTGGATTGAGACTGTTAACTGGAACGAAGTCAATCGCCGCTTTGCCGCAGCGATGGGGAGTTAGCAGATGGCGATTCAAGTAGGAGATACAGCGCCCGCGTTCACTCTCAAGAATGCGGATATGGAGGACGTAAGTCTCGGCGATTTCGCTGGTAAAAATGTCGTCCTGCTCTTCGTGCCGCTGGCTTTCACCGGCGTTTGTACGCAGGAGTTATGCGAGATTTCCGCCGGAATCAACGCGTACCAAGAGCTCGATGCTCAAGTTTTGGGAATCAGCGTCGATAGTCCGTTTAGCCTCAGTGCTTGGGCCGAAAAGGAAGGCATTGAGATTCCGCTGCTCAGCGATTTCAACAAGGAAGTTTCCGCTGGGTACGGTGCCCAGCACGAAGACCTGTTGGGCTTCAGAGGAGTCGCCAAGCGCTCGGCCTTTGTCGTCGATGGACAAGGTATTGTCCGCTACGCTTGGATATCCGATAACCCCAAGGTCCTGCCGGATTTTGCTGCCATTAGAGCTTGTTTGCAGTCGCTCAACTGAGGCACTTCGTTTTCGCAGTAGAGTGGGGCAAGGCACAGACGGCTTTGTCCCACTATTTATAGTGCCCGCAAAGGAACGTACCCAATGAAAGATGCGACGCTTGGCGAGCGAGATACTCCAAGCTGGCTCCAGGGCCAGAACAAGGCCAAGGCTGCCGAAATAGCCGGTCATTTTGCCCAGATCATGCAGGTTTTGGGGCTCGACTTGAGCGACCCGCACTTGCGGCGCACCCCAGACCGAGTTGGGCGGATGTACATGGAGATCTTTCGGGAACTGGATGACCAGGGCGAACCGGAGATTACTTGTTTTCCCAATAGCGATGGTTATGACAACATGGTGATCGTCAAGGACATTGAGTTCTTTTCGGTTTGTTCTCATCACATGATTCCGTTCTTCGGCAAGGCGCACATAGCCTACATACCGGGAGACGCGATTGTCGGCTTGAGCAAAATCGTGCGCATCGTCGAATTCTACGCCCGCCGGCCCCAGCTCCAAGAGCGTCTCACCCAGCAAATTGTGGACTTCCTTGAAGCCAAGCTGGCACCCAAAGGATCCATCGTCGTAATGGAGGCTCGGCATTTGTGCATGGAGATGCGGGGAGTGGAAAGACCTGGAGCGGTGACGACCACTTCGGCGCTCCGGGGCCGCTTTGCCGAACCGATAGTGCGCGAGGAATTTTTCAACTTAATCAAGAAGAATTGAAGCAGTACGAGACAAACTTATGTCTGATATCCAAGAGCAGGTACTGACGCCGTCCACTAGTGCGCTAGTCGATATTTCCCACCGAGACTTGTGCGACGACGAGTATTGGCGCGCCATTCCCGCCTATGCTGATTTGCGCGCCGATGAGTTCCACGAGCACCGCTTTCAGAGCCGCAATAGCGTGACGAGCCTGAAGAAGCTGCGGGAGGTGCTCGGTAGCCTCGTTTCAGAGGCGTTTTATCGCGATGTCGAGCAGGGGCTTTTGCGTTCGCCGATGAGTCTGCGGATTTCTCCATATCTACTGAGCCTGATTGACTGGTCGGAGCCAGCCGAGGATCCCCTGCGCATTCAGTTTCTGCCTATGGGGTCGCGGATGCGACCCGACCACCCAGAACTCGACCTAGATTCGCTGCACGAGCAAGTGGATTCCCCCGTTCCGGGCCTGACGCATCGCTATGCTGACCGGGCGCTGTTTCTGACGCTCGACACCTGTCCGGTGTACTGCCGTTTCTGCACTCGTTCCTATGCGGTAGGGTTGGATACCGAGGACGTGGAGAAAGTGCATTTTGGGGCCATTGCCCAGCGGTGGGAGCAAGTTTTTGCCTATATCGCTTCGCGTCCCGAGTTAGAAGACATCGTCATCAGCGGCGGCGATGTGGCCAACCTCAAGGCCGAACACATCGAATACATTGGCACTCGCTTACTCAGCATCGAACACGTGCGGCGGATGCGCTACGCGACAAAAGCGCCGGCGATTATGCCGCAGAAACTCGTCACAGACCGCGAGTGGGTTGATGCCCTGGCGCGAGTTGTCGAAGCGGGACGCAAGATCCACAAGGAAGTCGCGTTGCACACGCATTTCAATCACCCGCGCGAAATCACGGCCATCAGCGGCCGCGCACTCGACGAACTGATGGAGCGCGGCATCTGCGTCCGCAACCAAACCGTCTTGCAAAAAGGCGTCAACGACGACGTCGGCACTATGCAGCATCTCGTGCGGCAGCTCAGTTATCTCAACGTGCATCCGTATTATACCTTTGTTCACGATATGGTGCGCGGGGTCGAAGAGCTACGCACGACTTTGGCGACGGCGATCTCCCTAGAGAAGGCGGTACGCGGGCGGACCGCGGGCTTCAATACGCCGGCCTTTGTGCTCGACACCATGGGGGGCGGGGGGAAGCGCGATGTCCACTCCTACGAACACTACGATCGCCAGACGGGCATCGCCGTATTTACTAGCCCAGCCGTGCGGCCCGGCGAGTTCTTCTTTTACTACGATCCCTTAGATGCGCTCGACCCGCTGATCGTCCAGCGCTGGAGCGATCCAGCCGAGCGTGCGGCTATGCGGCAAGCGGCGTTAGAAGCCGCCTGCCAGCCGTAGCGAGCGGGCAATCACAAGGACTGGCATTTGCCCTTGTGGACTCGTATGTCTTATCTATTAGCAACATTAAACCTTAAGACCATCAGGGTGTACAGCAATGGAATATCCAGATATGATCCAAGCATTAGTGGGCTTGGGTTTGCTCGCTTTGGGTGGTGGTCTGGGTTTTCTGCTGAGTTATCAATTAAAAAGGGGCATCCTGCCCCAAGTGGAGAAAGAGGCAGAAGACCGAGTCCGGCAGCAGCTAGCCGAAGAGGAGCGCGCAGTGCGGCTGAGCTTGCTCGAAGAGCGGGATGACTGGTATAAGACCAAAGCCCGCCAAGAGGCCGAATTAGAAGATCAATTGGCCGATCTGAACCGCCGCGATAAGAGCTTGGCACAGCTCGTGCGCGACCTCAATAGCCAGAAAGAAGAGCAGAACCGGGCGTGGAATCGCCTCAAAAATCAAGAGCAGCGGATTGGCCAGCGAGAAAGAACCTTAAAAGAAGAAGAAAAGGGGCTAGGCCAAGTGCGCACCGAGTACCAGCAACGTCTAGAATTGGCCAGTGGTTTGCCTGCGGACGAAGCGCGCGAACAGATGATGGAGCATCTGGCCGGCGAGGTCCGTGGACGGGCGGCGGCCATGATCCGCAGTGAGCGCACCAAGGCTAAAGAAGAGTCGGACCGAGAAGCCAAAAAAATCATCGCCCAAGCTATCCAGCGTTGTGCAGTTGAAGAGACCGTCCACTTGGTCACCTCGACCGTGCCCTTGCCCAATGAGGGAATCAAGAGTCGCATCATCGGCAAGGAAGGACGCAATGTGCGTACATTTGAAACGGCGACCGGAGTCAAAGTCGTGGTTGATGATACGCCCGACGCCGTGTTACTTTCGTCCTACGATCCAGCGCGTCGCGAAGTGGCTAGCCGTGCCATGCAGCAGCTAATCAGCAGCGGCGGTTTCACTCCAACCAAGATTGAGGAAGTGGTAGCGGAGTGTCGCAAGACCCTAGATCAAGACATGGTTGCGGTCGGTAAGAGCGCCCTCAGCGAAATTGGGGCTAGCCAGTACCACGCTGATTTGCCCTATTATGTGGGCATGCTCAAATATCGCACTAGCTTTGGACAAAACCTTTTACAGCACTGCCTAGAGGTCGCCCATTTGGCCGGAGGGATGGCTGCCGAGGTCGGATTGGATGTGTCGTTGGCCAAGAGGGCGGGCCTCTTGCACGATATCGGCAAGACCGTCAGCAAGGAGCTAGAAGGAGGCCATGTCGAATTGGGCATTCGGTTAGGCGAGCGATTCGCCGAGGATCCAACGGTCAAGGAAGTCATCGCCGAGCACCACGAGGACCATGATCGTCTTTCGCCGATCTGCTTCTTGGTCAAGGCGGCCGATACTATATCGTCGATACGGCCCGGCGGGCGGCGCGAGGACCTCGAAGGTTATACCCGCCGCATTATGCGTTTGGAAGAAATCGCGACTTCGTTTGCGGGCGTCACAGACGTGTACGCCATCAACGCCGGCCGAGAGATCCGCGTCATGGTCTGCGGCGAACAGATCGGGGATGAAGACGCCGAGATGCTGGCATTCGACATAGCCGAGCGCGTCAAGACCGAGTTGACTTTTGCCGGCCAAGTCAAGGTCGTGGTCGTGCGCCAGACGCAGGTGGTGCGCCATACCGAGCGGGGACGTGGAGATCGGCGCAATGGCGATGCTCGCAATAGAAGCAGCCGTCGGCCGCGCAACGGAGGTCATAGAGGGGGTGTCGGTAGCTAAATTCGCCTCAACTGAAATGGCTGACGACCCTAAAAAAATCGTCATCCTCGGCTGCACCGGGTCCATTGGCGACACGTGTTTCAAAGTTCTCGAAAACTTGGGAAATGGGTACGAGATCGTGGGCTTGGCGGGTGGATCCAAGGTCGAAAAACTGATCGCCCGCGCCCGCTACTGGCAGCCGCAAAAAATTTGCGTTTTAGACACCGGGGCCAGAAAGTGGGTGCAAAGCGCAGTACCGCAGGTCGAGGTGGTTTGCGGTGCAGAGGGACTGTGTGAACTGGCCACCATGCCGGAAGCAGATATAGTGCTCAACGGGCTTGTCGGTGCTGTCGGCCTCGCCCCGACACTGGCGGCGTTGGCACAGGGCAAGACCGTGGCTATGGCTAACAAAGAACCTCTGGTCATGGCGGGTGGTCTGATCTTGCAGCAAGCCGAGCGCGGTGGGGGGACCGTGCTGCCATTGGATAGCGAGCCTAACGCCATTTGGCAGTGCCTGAAAGGCGAAAACCGCAAAAGCCTGCAGCGGATAATTCTCACGGCCTCTGGAGGGCCGTTTTTTGGGTGCTGTCGCGAGCAGATGCGCTACATTACCCCAGAGCAGGCTATTGATCACCCCACTTGGAAAATGGGTCCCAAGATCAGCGTGGATTCGGCAACCCTGATGAACAAGGGCTTTGAAGTCATCGAGGCTGCTTGGCTTTTTGGCGTGGCGGTCGAACAAGTAGATGTAGTGGTCCACCGCCAATCGGTTGTGCATGCGCTGGTTGAATTCGCCGATGGATCGCTGTTGGCGCACATGGGCAAGACCGATATGATGCTGCCGATTCAATATGCGCTGACTCACCCAGAGCGTCGGGAGGTGCCGCTCGACAATCTCGACCTCAAGCAAGTGGGCCAACTGAGTTTCGCCGCGCCAGACAGAGCGAATTTTCCCTGCTTGGATCTGTGCTACGAAGCAGGTAGGCGAGGAGGAACCTATCCAGCCGCCCTCAACGCAGCCAACGAGGAGGCTGTGGGGGCCTTTTTGAAGCGGAAAATCGGCTTCCTCGATATCGCCGACCTGAACCGCGACGTGTTGGCACACTGCGGCACACAGGAGGCGGTTTCGCTCGAATCCATACTAGACGAGGACCGCTGCGCACGGCGGCTGGCCCGGGAGTGGGTCGCCGGGCGGGCGGGATAAATTTATGGCGCAAAATACCAACGCATCGCGACACAAAGCACTGGCGCTATGCCAGAAGATACTCCGCATTAACACCGGGGTCATACTCGTGGCTTTTGCGCTAATTATCATCCTAACCACGGTCTCGACAGCCGAGTGGGTGCGAGCTACTGGCAAGGCTCTCTACTACGTCATTGCGTTACAGGCACTCACGTCTGTAGGGATTTGGTACTATCGCACTCGTTTGGAGAAAGCGCTGGCAAAGGTCGAGGGGGATAGCCCGCATGGAGACCATTAAGGCGCGGGGTAAATTCCACGCCGCCCATCGGCAGCTAGACTACGACGGCAAATGCGCCTACGTCCACGGGCATACTTGGCGCGGCGCATTCGTCATCCGCACTGAACGCTTTCCGCGACTCGAAAAATTGGATATGTCCGTTGACTTCGGCGCACTCAAGGACATCTTCAAATTCTTGGATCACAAGATGTTGGTTTCCGCGCGGGATGCGACCTTTCTCGACATCAAGCTCTTTGATCCACAGGGCGTCGTGGTCATGCCAGGAGAAAATCCGAGTGTGGAAAACGTGGCCGAGTACTGCCTCGACCAAGCGGTCGAGGTATTGCAGGGGTTGTTCCCACAGCGTGGCTATCAGTACCACATTGAAGTTTCCATCCAAGAGACTGACAACAATTTCTTTGTAGCTGACCGCCTTCTCCGTTGCTGAGCACTGGGGTGCAGAGCTATGGTGCAGGAAAAGATGATGATCGCCAGAGAGGTCGCCGCCTATCTCCGCTGCTCGCCCTCCACAGTGCGTCGCATGGTCCGTCGCGGGCAGATTCCCCATTATAGATTCGGCAAGCTAGTGCGGTTTCGCCTGAGCGAAATCGAGCGTTGGTTAGCCCTGCACCACGAAGGATCGGTGCTCTTGCGAGGAAGGGTGGTGGTGTCGAATTCAGATCAACTCTCCCTTTTTCCGATGGGAGGGAAAAATGGCGAATAAAAAAGCGAAAAATGTGGTGGTGCTCGGCGCTGGAGTCATGGGAGGGCAAATCGCGGCTCTGCTCGCCTGTGCGGGCCACAAGGTGCATCTCCTCGATTTGCCGTTGGAAGGAGATGAAGTGGGCCGTGCGCGTCAGGGGTTGGAGAAAGCCCTCGCGAGCCGACCTCCCGCTTTCTATCTAGCGGAGATGGCCCAACGCATCCAGCTAGGGAGTTTAGAGGATTTAGCCTGCGTTGGAGAGGCCGATTGGGTCATCGAAGCCGTAGTAGAAGAAAGTGCGCCCAAGCAGGCACTGCTGGCCCGGCTGGAGCCGTACCTGCACGACGGATTAGTCATCAGTAGCAATACCTCGGGGCTATCTATCGCCGAGTTGGCGCACGGCAGGTCGCCGGAGTTTTGCCGCCGCTTTCTCGGGGTGCATTTCTTCAATCCGCCGCGCTACATGAAGTTAGTCGAGGTCATCCCCGGGCCTGATACCGATCCGGCCATCGTTCAGCAGATGGTGGATTTTCTCACTGGGGAGTTGGGCAAGGGTGTGGTCCGCGGCCAAGACACGCCTAATTTCATCGGCAATCGCCTATGGATTTTTGCCGCCTGCGACATGCTACAGAGGATAGAGCGGGACGGGCTAGGCGTGGCAGAAGTTGACGCGCTGACCGGCCCTCTGATGGGACGCCCCCCAAGCGCGACCTTGCGCGTCTGCGACATCGTGGGCTTGGACACGGTCGCGCACGTGGCTGAGAGCAGCTACCAAGGATTGCCGGCGGATCCGTGGCGGTCGCTTTTTGCTCTGCCAGCATTTTATCGGCGCATGTTAGAGGAGAATCTGCTCGGAGCCAAGGTCAATGCCGGGTTTTATCGCAAGGCCGAGACGGGCATTGAGGCCCTCAATTGGGATACTTTCGCCTATCAACCCGTGCAAAAGGCGGAGTTGGGTACCTTGGAATCGGCGTTGAGCGAGCGTTCCCCGGCGCGCCGCCTCCGTGCCTTATGGGACGATTCGGGTCCGTGGGGGCAGTTGGGGAGGGCTCATCTCTCGGCTGTGCTGGCCTACGCCGCCGAGCATGCAGCCGACATTGCCGGCGATATCGTCCAAATCGATCAGGCGATGCGCTGGGGATTTAACTGGGCGCTAGGGCCATTTGAATTGTGGGATCTCTTCGGCGTCGAAGAAGTCGTCGGCACTCTGACAGCCAACCAACAGCGCGTCCCCGACCTCGCCGCCCAATTGCTCGCCGCAGGTGAAATGCACTTTTACGGGGAGCAGAGCACGTTCTCACCGACTCGGTTGCAGCACGAAAGTTGGAAACCACCGGCAGACGATTGGGATAAACTTGCTGCCGAGCGAACTATCTGGTCCAATGATGGAGCGTACTTGGTCGAGCTAGACGAGGGACTGGGAGCGCTGGTTTTCAGCGGTAAGATGAACGCCTTGGGGCCAGCGGCCCTAGAAGCTGTCCACCACGCGGTGGATACAGGTCCCTTTACCGGCTTGATGCTCGTCGGTGCTGGCTCCTTGTTCTCGGTCGGTGCCGACTTGAAGCACGTGGCCAAGCTCGTCGATGCGAACGACTGGGCGGGGCTAGAAGCGTTTGTCGCTGCCTTCCAAGAGGCCGTGCAGGCGTTGCGCTACGCGCCTTTCCCGGTCGTCGCAGCTCTCCGCGGCTTGGCGCTGGGAGGCGGGTGCGAGTTTGCCTTGGGTGCCACTGGGCGCGTGGCGACGGCTGAGCTACGCATGGGCTTGGTGGAGACCAAGGTCGGCTTGATCCCCGGCAGCGGTGGTTGTATGGAGATGGCGCGGCGGGGAGCAGGCGACATAGAATCCGCGTTTGAGACGATTTTTGCCGGAAATTTCAGCGATAACGCCTTCCAGGCCCAAGCGTGGGGTCTCCTCGGTGCTGACGACGAGATTGCCTTTGCCGAGGGCCAACTCTTAAAGCGGGCTGTAGCTAAATTGCACAGCCTGCTTGCCGCAGGCTACTGCGCTGGCGTGCCGGATGGAGTAGAAGTCGCTGGAGACGAAGGACTGGCACTTTTGCACGAGCGCCTAGACGAAGGCAGGGCTGCTGGGCAGCTCAGCGAGCATGACCTAGTCGTAGGGCATGGTCTGGCACGGGTGCTTACAGGAGGAGGAGGAGCGCGTCGTCAAGTAGAGGAGCGAGACTTGCTCGATTTGGAACGCGAGGTCTTTTTGCAGTTGTGCAGCACCGAGCGCACGCGAGAGCGCATCGCGCACATGCTACACACGGGCAAACCATTGAGAAATTGAAAGAGAAGGGGATTCTATGGGCTTGCGTAGTGCCGCCGAATTTAAAGAGGGCTTGCGCGATGGGCGCGAAGTGTACCATCGGGGAGAGCGGGTCGAGGACGTGACCACACACGACGACTTGGGGATCGGGGTTGATCACGTCGCCTTGGATTTTGAATTGGCTGAGGATCCAGAGCACCGCGATCTGATGACTTGGATGGATGAAGAACTGGGCGAATTCGTCAGTCGCTATTTTAAGATTCCGCTAGATGCCGAGGATTTACTCAACCGACGCGAGATGATTGAGCGTTCGACGCGGCTGGGCAACAGCGTAGTGCTGCTAATCAAGGAAATTGGCACCGACGCGCTCTTCGCTCTCGACTTAGTCTCCGACCATTTGGACAAAAATGCCGGTGGACAATACAACGCGCGCGTGCAAGCCTTCCACCGCGCGTGCAAGCAGCGCGACCTGAGCTTGGCCGTGGCCCAAACCGATGTAAAAGGCGATCGCAGTCTCTTGCCCTCGCAGCAAGCGCACCCCGACTACTATGTCCACATTGTCGAGGAGCGAAGCGATGGGATCGTGGTGCGGGGGGCCAAAGCCCATACGACATGTGCCCCGTATGTCGATGAACTCATCGTCTTGCCGACCCGTGCGCTCAAAGAGGAGGACGCAGCCTATGCGGTTGCCTTTGCAACGCCAGTCAATGCGCCGGGGCTCAAGCTGATCGCCAGCCCCTTTGGCTCGCCACCGGTGAGCCAGTTTCACCATCCGGTCAGTTCCGAGCACCGCATGATCGATACGCTGACGATATTCGACGATGTCTTTATTCCCAACGAACGCGTCTTCCTCAAAGGGGAATGGCAATACGCCGGGCCGCTGGCCAACGCCTTCGTCGAATTCCATCGCTTTACGGCCGCCTCGTACAAACCGCCGCTCTGCGACCTCTTTATCGGAGCAGCGGCGCTCCTAGCCCACTATAACGGCATCGCCAAGGCTGGCCACGTGCGCGAGAAACTGACCAAGCTCATCACCTATGCCGAGACCGTTCGCGGGCTGACCTTGGCCGCGGCCCACGATTGCCGCATCGCTGTAAACGGCACGGCCGTGCCCAATATCGTCTTTACCAACTTAGCCAAATTCCACTTTGCCAATAACTATCATCAAGCTGTGTCTTGGGTCCAGGATATTGCCGGAGGGTTGGTGGTCACTGGGCCGTCGGAAGAGGATCTGGCCAATCCCGAGACCAAGGGCTATATCGAACACTTCTTAGGCGGTGGGAGCGGCGTCGATGCTGAGGCGCGGCTGAAGGCAATCAACTTGGTACGCGACCTGACGGCTTCAACCTTTGGTGGTTACAACGAGCTACTGGCCATTCACGCCGAAGGCTCATTGGAAACCCAGAAAATCACCATTCTGCGCGATTACGACGTCGAGCGCTGTGTCCGGCTGGCCCAAGAAGCTATCGGCATAGATTGAGCCAAAATCAAACAGTTAGGAAACAAAAAGAGTTGATTATATAAATTTAGAACCCTATATTAAGCTGCATCCTCTATGCGGTTTATTCAAAACCGTTTTCCTTTCGGATGTATTTCCCCCACATCCGAAACTCCCTGCTCTTCCATATTAGGTACCATCATAGCTTAATGCAGCCAAGAGTCCCCATACTGGCTCATTAGCAACAGGAGGCGTCAAGTTATGACTACCTTGCAGACCGATTCTATCGTCGATCAGTATTTCCACGAGGAGGACGAAGTGGCCATCGCCCAGCAAATAAAAGAGGGCGATGAAGAGGCTTTATCCGATTTAGTTAAAGCCAACCTGCGCTTTGTCGTAAGCGTGGCGAAGCAATATCAGAATCTGGGCTTGCCGCTTTCGGATCTGATCAATGAGGGGAACTTGGGGCTTATCATCGCCGCCAAGCGCTTTGACGGCACGAAGGGCTTCAAGTTCATTTCCTATGCCGTGTGGTGGGTCCGCCAGTCGATCCTGCAAGCGTTGGCCAATCAGTCGCGCATCGTGCGGTTGCCGCTAAATCGCATCGGCGAACTGACGCGCATCAATAGGGTGCTCAACAAGCTCGAACAGGGGCTAGGGCGTCCCCCAGAAGTAGAGGAAATAGCCGAAGAACTAGAGGTCGAACCCGGTGATATGGAACTCCTGTTGCGATTGGCTCAGAGACCCGTTTCGCTGGAGATGCCCTGCGACGAATCCGAACCGGATCGCTGTTTCGGCGATCTGATTCCCGACTACAGTCAGCCGCCCAGTGACGAGGCCCTCTCCAGCGACGAGCTCAAAGAGGAAATTTACAACGCCATGCATGCCCTGACCGAGGGCGAGGCGCGCGTCCTGAAAATGTATTACGGCTTGGATGGACACGAGCCGATGACTTTGGAGAAAATCGGGGCCTATGTCGGACGCACGCGGGAGCGGGTGCGGCAAATCAAGGAAAAGGCCCTGCAGAAGCTCCGCCATCCCGCTCGTTGCGATTCTCTCAAGGAGTACTACGCGGACT
>JAGWBY010000002.1:106168-133803 GCA_021295675.1 Candidatus Latescibacterota bacterium
GCGGTAGCTCAGCTGGCAGAGCGGGTGGCTGTTAACCACTTGGTCGTAGGTTCGAATCCTACCCGCGGAGCCACTTAAAAAACAGCCGGACCAACCGATCCCGATTCTCGGTAAGGTTGTCCGGCTGTTTGCATTTTTGCAATGCCAAAGCCCTCGCGTTTACTCAAAGAGGGCCGCGTACTCGCCGTAGCCTTCCTTGGCCAAATCCTCGACGGGAATAAAGCGCAGAGACGCCGAGTTGATGCAGTAGCGCAGCCCGGTGGGGGGCGGGCCGTCTGGAAAGACGTGCCCGAGGTGCGAGTCGGCGTATTTGCTGCGCACTTCGACGCGGGTCATAAACAGCGAATTGTCGGTGTGCTCGACGATGTGATCCGGCTCTAGGGGCTGGGTAAAGCTAGGCCTGCGAGCTAAAGAGGGGTTCGCCAGAAACGATATCGACGTAGATGCCCAAGGCCTTATTGTCCCAGTACAGGTTGTGGAAGGGCTGCTCGGTACCGTCTTCCTGCGTGACCCGAAATTGCAAGTCCGTGAGCTTGGTGCGCAAGGTATCGATGGGAGGTTTGGCGTATTGGGTGCTGGCCGTTGGCGCCGGCAGGTCTTTGCCCCAAGTCTCTTCGATGAAGCGGTCGCGGCCCGACCCCCGACGGTAGCGCTGGTAGTGCTGGGGATTCTTGCGATAGTAGTCTTGGTGGTACTCCTCGGCCTGATAAAAAGTAGCGGCTGGGCGGATGGGTGTGACGATAGGTTTGTCAAAGCGGCCCGACGCGTCGAGAGCTTGTTTGCTGGCTTCGGCTAAAGTGCGTTGCTCTTCGTCGTGGTAAAATACGGTTGAGGTATATTGATGGCCGCGGTCGTAAAAGGACCCACTTGGATCGGTGGGGTCGAATTGACGCCAGTAGATGTCTAGAAGCTGGCTATAAGAGACAACTTCCGGGTCAAAGGTGACCAGCACGGATTCTATGTGCTTAGTCGCGCCGGAGCTGACTTGCTTGTAGGTCGGGTTTTCGCGCTCGCCGCCGGTGTAGCCGGAAACGGCTGAGACGACTCCCTCGACCTTGTCAAAGGGTGCTTCGATGCACCAGAAGCATCCCCCGGCAAACGTCGCTTGGGCGTAGTCTTGGGCGCGACTGGCTTGCGTGCTAAGCACACACAGGGCCACGCCGAGCAGAATGAGTAGTTTGGAGTTCATAGCTCCTCCTTTTGCGTTGGTTCTTTATAGACGCTCCAAGTATGCCAAAAGGTTCGCACTATCAAAAGTACTGTCCTAATCCCACGGATAACTCGGACGAGCCTTCCTCTAATCCGTAGGCAATATCGCCGCGCAACACCGGCGTGTTGTACACCTTGGGCCAGCCTAGGCGGATGCCCAAGCCAGGGGAACAGACCCAATTGGCCATTTTGCTGTCGGGTGTCCAAGCTGCGCCGCAATCCACAAAGGCGGCACTGGCGAGAGTGTACCAAGCCCGGCGAACTAAAGTGGGGCGCGCTTCTAGGTTGAACAGTGCGCGTCTCGTGCCGTCGTAGCGCCGAGGGGCATAGCCGCGCAAGCCGCGCGCTAGGCCGAGGAGGAGTTGGTCGGCGTCCTCGCTGCGGTGCAGTGCTTCCCAAGCGGCGCGCAAGGCGAGCGAATGAGCCGCTCCCAGCCGGAAGTACGCGGTCGCGGATGCTGAGGCTAGGAGGTTGTAAAATTTCCCTTCGCCTCGGTACGCGCTGGTGAACAGGGTCAGTTCGGCGTAACTGCGCTTGGTAGGCTCGAAGCGGGGGGCTAGCTGGGCCTGATACAAAGAAAAGGTCCGATCCGATCCCAATGAGCGATGGACAAAGCCCCAACGCAGCGACAGCCAATTGCCCGTTTGTAAGTCTTCCAGCGGGCCCAAATTGCGGATGTAGCGGGTGCGCTTATAGCGGGGACGCCACACGAGAAGGCCGACGCTCGGCACGATCCGCGTCCGGTCGGAGGGTGCATATCCATCGCTTGTGCTCGCGGTAAATCGGCGGCGCGAGACCTGCAATTGCACCGAAGGGCGCACCTTCGTCTGCTCGCCATAGGAGCGGACCAGCCAGATGCGACTGCCGTCGAGCGCGTCTTGATAGCGCGTTTTTAGCTGGCCCTCCGAGTACAAGCGCCGCACGGCCTGCTGGCTGAACAGGGAAAGGCCATAGGCGCGGCGATCGGCTAAGGCGGCAAAGGGCCGCGAGAAAGTCAGGGCATGGTCGTGGCCTTCGGCACCTGCGGCGAGCTGGGCTGCCAAGGCGCGTCGGCTACCGTTGAGGCGTGGTTCGGCAAAGAGCAATTCGGCCCAAGGACCGGAAATGGCTTGGTTGCCGAGGCCCAAGCGCAGGCGTTGGCCGCGGCCGCGAAAATTGTAGTCGAGCGCGATCGCGCCGAAGCTCAACTCATCGATTTGTCCCGAAATCAAGGGAGATAAGGCGCGCGAGTAGAGATCCTCTACCGAGACCGTCACCTCGACGCCCTCGGGTCGGTTGAGTAAGCGGATGTGTACTTCGCCGATAAACAACAAGCGCCGCAAATTGCGCGCTGTTTCGGCAACGAGGGTTGAGTCGAGGACATCGCCTTCGGCAAAGAGCAATTCGCGGCGAATGACCTGTTCGTCGGTTCGTTGGAGGCCGTGGATGACAATGTGGTGGATGCGTGGAAGGTCGTCTGCGGTATGCGCACGTCCGGCTGAGAGCAAAAGGATCGCGAGCAGGAAGCTCCGACCCAACGCGAAATATGGGTGGCTGTAGTACAACATGGACTAGGGAGGCAGGTACAATTTGGCGGCTATCTTAACCGATACAGTACGCAAAAGTGCGCCGGAAGCAAGTTGACAGCCAGCGCGAGAACGGCCTTATTCTCGCGCTCTAAGTTCGCAGTAGGACGATGAACGAGGGTGCCCCAACAACCGTCAAAGTGCTGCGCGAGCAGCTAGTGAATGCGCGCCAAGAACGCGACTTGGTCTTGTTGCGCGATGTAGAAGAGGGCCTGCGCCAGCTATGCAAAATCGGCTATCGCTGTTGTCTGGTCGATTTCGATAGCTGTCGGCTGCGCTATTACGTCCGCCTCCTAGGCTACGAACAGGCGCGGGTCAAAGCGCAGATCGAATTTCCCATCTCCCAAGAAGTCGCTCCGGTGCAGTGGTTGCCACTGTCGCATCTGGCCGATTATGGCGAGGCCGAAAATGTGCAAAGCATTCGCCGCATATACGAGGGGATGTCCCACTACATCCAACACAAGTCGCCGACGCTGCAAGTGGGGACGCTCGCTCTCAACCGGCCTAGGCGGGAGCTGCCTAAAAGATCGCGACGACGCAGGCGAAACAAGGTTTGGTTTTATTTAGGGGGCTTGGTCGTGCTAGCGACTCTCGCTGGCTTTATTGCTTGGGGGAATTTGTGATGCTAAAGAATATTCTTCGATCTCGGGGGCGACCTGCGTGGATCTTTGCTGGGATTCTCGGAGCCATCGGGTGCAGCCAAAATTTCAGCGACCAAGAGCCGGCAGCGGCCATGGCCGAGCGGGGATTCACTGCCCGCTCCACAACCACAACTGGTGCAACACCAGCACCCGCCTTGAGTCAGGCGAGCGGCCGACAGGCGCTGGGACCACTCAGCGCGGTGGCTCCCAAAGGCTGGGTGGCACAGCAGCCGTCCAGTTCCATGCGGGTGGCCCAATACGGCCTGCCCGGCCCGGCCGGCGAAGCGACACTAGGCATCTTTTTCTTCGGCCCAGGGCAAGGCGGAAGCGTCGAAGCCAACATTGATCGCTGGTTCGGCCAGTTCACACAGGAGGACGGCCAACCGGCCCAAGGGCGGCGTTGGACGCGACAGGTGGGGGACATCGAAATAACCGGAATTGATGTCAGCGGCACCTTTTCTGCGGGAATGGGGATGGGAGACACAACGCCCCAAGCTGGCTACCGAATGCTCGGAGCCATTGCCGTCCACCGCTCGGGCACGGTGTTTTTCAAGATGACTGGACCGGCCCAGACTATCGGGCAATGGGCCGCTAGCTTTGATGAGTTTTTGAGCACTTTACAAGCCGGCTCCGTTGAGCCTAAATACTGAGGAAATATGTACACGCAATTAGAAGACGAATTCGGCGATGTCGTCGCCAAGGCCCGGCGCGGGCAGGAGATTGCGGTCGCAGCATTGGCTGATCGGGTGGGATTGACTGCCGGGGATATTGCAAAGATCGAAGATTACGAGCTGGTCCCGGCCGCAGATACCATCGAGCGGCTGGCCGAAGTTCTCGGGTTGCATCCGGGCAAATTGCAGGCGAGCGCGGCGCAGGCGTTTTTCCCGCGCGACCCGGCGGGCCGCTCGATTGCCGGGGCACAGGTGGAGATGATGGTGCTCGGCAGCGGCTTTCTGATGAACGGCTACATCGTCGGCTGTGCGGCAACGGGCCGTGCCGCGATCATCGACCCGGGGTTCGACGCGGACAAAATCCTCCAGCACTTGGCCGCCTCCGGGCTAACGGTCGAACAGATATTGCTGACGCACGGACACCAAGACCACATCAGCGCTCTCGTCGAGATTGGCCGCGCTACGGCTGCGCCAGCACGGATCCATCGCGGCGATTTGGCCCTAACGGGCAGTTTGGCCGACCAAATCGAAGGCGAACTAGCAGAGGGCGAAGTCGTGCACATCGGCCAATTGCGCTTTGAGGTTCGCTCTACGCCCGGGCATACGGCGGGTGGCATCAGCTTAGTCCACGAGGAAATGGCTTTTGTTGGGGATGCGCTTTTCGCGGGTTCGCTTGGGGGCACTCGCAGCGTGGGCAACTACCGGATGCAGCGCCAAGCCGTGGCCGAGAAGCTACTCGCGCTAGATGCAAACGTCGCGCTCTTTCCCGGGCATGGACCGGCTACTACTGTGGGGGAAGAACGGGAGAACAATCCGTTTTTCTCATAAGGCTTTCAAACGTCGCTGAGATGATTACGGGGAGTCTGCCGCTGGGCGGGGGCTTCCCGTTTCTTTGTCTTCGTTGAGCGCCCAATCGTATTCGTTGTATTCGATGGCTATATCTTCGGTCAGCCTAGCGGCTAGGTCCGGGAGAAGATACGGGCGCAGGTAGTTGACGATGGTGGGCATGTTTTCGGGATTAGGGCGGTCAGTCGGGAACCAAGCCGAGAAGTCTTCCCCGTACCAGTCCAGAAGTTTGGATAGGTAGAGCCGATTCTCTTGCAGGCGCACATGGTTGGGGTCTTGGGCAAAGCGCGTTAGTGCCCTTTCCAAGCGGGCGTCGAGATCGGGGCCGGTAAAGACCCGGTTGTCTAGTTGCGGACAACTGAGGGCTGCGCAGTTGACCGCAAAGTGAATGCGCGGCTCTTGGTAGGTTGGGCGGATAATTTTGTTTTCAACGTGATCCAGTGTCATTTCGCGCCCTCCAGCGACAAAGGTCTGACGGTTGAAAAATCCGCTGAGTACAAAGGCGTCCTTGACGCTGGCGATGGGATAGGCGTCGATGACGCCCCGCAAGGTAAAGGCGTTGTACGCATTGATCCAGTAGGCCAGCTCGTGTTCGCGGGTGGGGAAGCGGTCGGGGTGGCTTGCTGGGCTATAGAGGCCGAGGCTATCGACATAGGAGTCGAGTTGGACCCGGTCTTTGGCTAGGGCGGCATAGCGGACCAAGCCTTGATCATCGACGTATTCTTGCAGCACTTGGTCGAAGGGGCCATGATCAAAGGGAGGGGCCGCGCAAAGGGTGGCCGGGACGAGTAGCCACAAGGGCAGGAAGTAAAGTGAGCGCATGGTCTTTCCAATGATTAGGATGGGATAAAAATGTATGAATAGAGTAAACATCATGCTAATTACGGCAGATGACATGAACTGGGATGCGGTGGGGGCATTTGGGTGTCCGACCGAAGGAACGACGCCCCACATCGACCGCTTGGCCGCAGAGGGATTGCGCTTTAAGCACGGTCATGTGACGATTGCGGTGTGCCAACCAAGCCGCTCGGCGTTGATGACTGGGCGCTATCCGCATCTGAGTGGGGGCGAGGGCTTTCATCATTTGCGCTACGAAGGCGTACCCATTCTGCCCGCTATTCTGCGTGCTGAAGGATATGACGTGGGCATTTTGGGCAAAGTTCCCCATTCGACGCCATACCAAGCCTTTCAATGGGATATGGCCCGCGATCAGGTCCATTTGGGGCAGGGACGAAATCCCGAGGTGTATTACCAGTATGCAAAAAGTTTTGTACAGGATGCCATAGCTGGCGACCGGCCATTCTTTTTGATGGCCAATTCTCACGATCCGCATCGTCCGTTTTACGGCAATGACAAGTCCGAGTGGTATGGCAAACTCGATCCGCCCGCGGTGCCACCTTCGTGCACATTTGCGCCAGAGGAGGTGATCGTCCCTGGGTTTTTGCCTGATATACCGGATGTGCGGCTGGAAATAGCTGAGTATTACAATTCCGTGCGCCGCTGTGATGATACGGTGGGGCGATTGCTCGACGCGTTGGATGAGGCGGGTGTGGCGGAGAATACGCTAGTGATGTTTTTGTCGGATAATGGCATGGCATTTCCGTTTGCAAAGACCAATTGTTACTTGAACAGTACGCGCACACCTTGGGCAGCGCGCTGGCCAGCGGTTGTTCAGGCCGGGCGTGTGGATGCCGAGCATTTTATTTCAGGGATAGATTATTTGCCTACGGTGCTGGATGCAATTGGCGTGGATATTCCAGATGGCGTCAATGGCCAGTCGTTTTTGCCGGTGTTGCAGAGTGAAGCGCAGGCTGGATGCGAGCAGGTGTTTACACAATTTCACCAGACTTCGGCGCGGCGCGATTATCCCATGCGGTGCGTACAAAATGCGCGGTTCGGTTACATTTTTAACCCTTGGTCCGATGGCGAGCGAGCGTTTCGCAATGAGTCCCAGAGTGGTCGGTCCTGGCAGGCGATGCAAGAAGTAGCGGCCAACGATCCAGCATTGGCCGCGCGCAATCATTTGTTTACGTATCGCGTGCTGGAAGAATTTTACGACTTTGCGAACGATCCCAATGCGCTGAACAACCTGATTGATGATCCCAACTATGCCGATGAGATTCAGGGTTTGAGAAATGCGCTTGAGGAATGGATGGTGGAGACAGATGATCCGACACTCAACGCGTTTCGCAGTCGTGCCTCGCGGCAGGCACTGGATGATTTGATGGATCACCTAGCGGATACAATTGGCAAGCGTACGGACGAATAGGTGATGAACGCCATTCGACGAGAGGGGGCCATTCTTTGGGGCCTAGCTCTGTTGTGGCTGTTGCTCTTTGTGGCCTCCATGCTCTACCACACGGGTGGTCGCTTGGCCCTGCCGCTGGACGATTCCTTCATCTATTTCCAATACGCGCGGCAAGCGGCCCAAGGGCACTTCCTCGAATACAATACCGGCGCTGAGCCAACGGCTGGCGCGACTAGCCTGCTGTACACCTTGCTGCTGGTGCCGGGCTTTTGGCTGGGGCTGGATGGGATGGGGATTGCGCTGTACGCGTTGGCATTGGGGCTTGTGTGGCTTGGGTTGAGCGCTTGGTTGCTCCTGTTACTGGGTCGCAAGTTGGGAGGTTCTTTTAGCGGCTGGGTGGCCGCGTTGATGTTCCTATTGTGCGGCCCGCTGCTGTGGGGGTACTACAGCGGCATGGCGATTGGCCTGTTTGCCTTTGCCATCTTGCTGACTCTGTATCTGTACCTAGCGGGCGACCGGCGTACTCCGCTGGCAGCGGCCTTGTTGGTATTGGCGCGCCCTGAGGGGATCGCCTTGGTCTTGCTGCTGCTGGCGATGGTCGCCTATCGCCGGGCGTTGAACTGGCGGTGGGGAGTGCCTTTGGGAGGATACGTGTTCCAGGCCCTGTTGCTGGCTTGGTGGACGGGGGAGGCCGGGGCGTCTGGGGTCGAGGCCAAATGGCGCTTTGCCGAGCCGCACGGCTCATTGCCCGAGCAGATCCGAGCCGTCTTTTTCGACTTCACCGAATTTGTCAAAGGGATTCTCGCCGGGTCGCTAGGGCATCAGACTAGCGTCAATTTATACGCGTACGACGGCAACTACCGTCGCATGGTGTTTGCTCCGTTTGTCGCGCTCTTTGTTTTGGCAGAGTTAAGCTACCGGCTCTGGGGCGAGCTGTCCGAGCGACGGCTCGGGGTGGCGGCATTGGGTGGAGCGTGGTTTGTCGGCGGCGTTTTACTTACCTGCACCCTCGTCGAATACGACGCTCACTTCAATCGCTATCAGCAGCCTTTCTTACCGCTTTACATTCTCTTTACCGCTTTGGGCCTGGGGCGCTTGGACGCGGCTGGGGGGGAATGGGGCCGCAAGCTGGCGCGGGGGTTGGCTTGTTTTTTCGGCTTGTGGGGGTTGATGTCGGTGGGGTTCTTCGCGGTTGCGTACGGAGAAAATTGCAGCGATATCCGCAACCAGCAGGTCGAGCTGGCGCGCTTTATAGACGCCGAGCTGCCGCCTGACGCGCGCATCGCCGTCAACGACGCTGGTGCTCTGCGCTACTTTAGCGGTCGCCAAACCATTGACTTAGTCGGATTGACCACGGCCGGGAACAGCGCACCTTGGCGGCACGGGAGCGGGTCGCTATTCGAGCGGCTGGAAGCCATGCCACCGGATCAGCGTCCGCAGTACTTCGCCATTTTCCCCAATTGGTTCAATTTCCCCGAGGGCCTCTTTTTGCAGCCGCTGCACCGCATTCGCGTTTTTGAGCCGTCGATTATAGATGCGGAAAAGGTGTTGTATCAGGCGCATTGGGCCGCCGATCTCAGCGGCGAGGCCATCCGCAACCGGACGCTCTTAGTGGAGGGCTGGCGGGTGGTTGATAAAGTGGATGTGGCTGATTTGGCAAGCGAACGTCGGCACGGCTACCAATCTAAGGTGTGGGTTCCCGGCAGTGGGGAGGCGAATCTGTTGATGGCGCTGAGCGCTGCCGACGATCCCCAAACTGTGTACATCGACGGAGGGCGGACGGTAACAGGGGGCGAGCGGATGGAGGTGACGCTGAATGCTGGCCAACCGGCGATGGTGATTATGCGCACGGTTACGGGTATTGCTCAGCACTTTGCGGTATTCGCCAATGGAAAGAAGATTGCCAACGTGGAGTTGCCGGGGGGGCGGGGGCGTCAGTGGCTCGAACTGGCCGTCGGCCAGATACCGGCTTCGGATGTGCATGGCCGCGTCGAGATTGAGACGCAGCCGATCCACTTTGGCGGCGATTTGCGGCCGATTGTTTCGTTTCACTATTGGGTTTTGCAGCGGTGACGCCGTGATTGACAATATTAACGCGACACGTTACTATGAGTCGAGATGAACCGATTCAGGGACAATAACACTGAACGGATATTTTATGGGCAAACGGTCCGTCACTTGCCTGCTGACATCCAGCGCAGGGCGCGAATGAGATTACAGCGAGTAGTTGCAGCGACCGTCTTAGATGATCTGAGGGTACCGCCCTCCCATCGCCTTAAGTTACTGCGCGGGGACCGAGCGGGTCAGTACAGCATTCGCATCAATGACCAGTGGCGGGTGTGTTTTCATTGGACAGATCAAGGTGCGATGCAGATCGAAATCACCGACTATCATTGAGGAGAAAGCCAATGGCCGTAACGGCTGCGATCCACCCAGGAGAACATTTAGCGGAGATTTTAGAAGAACTCGGTATCAGTCAGTACCGTCTGGCCAAGGCTATAGGGGTGCCCCCAATACGCATCAACGAAATCGTCCACTGCCGCAGATCGGTTACGGCGGACACGGCGCTGCGGATCGGACAGGCTCTAGGGATGACCCCCGAGTTCTGGCTGAACCTCCAGCGGATGTACGACCTTGATCTCGCCCGCGCCTCGATTGACACCAGTGCTATTGAGTCGCTTGTCGAGGTAGCATCGCTTTAGTCAGCAAAGGAGATTATGGCGTCCGATGCTCGCCGCCAGATTGGGGCCTGTTGACGCGAAGGGGAAAGTTTTCATTGGAGTATAACTGTTCCACTGCCTTTAGGCTGACTCGTTATCGGCGATCTGCTGCTCGATCTCTTCTGTGCGACTGATAATAGGACCAAACATTGACTAAATCGTCAGTCGCTATTCACGGAGAATAATCTTGACATCCTGTGCGGGTTGTAACAAGCCCGTTTAGACTTGGGCAATTCTGTCGGCGTCTTTTCGCCCTTTCAGCACTAGCTTTCCCCCCTCTACACCCTTCCGCCACCGCATCGGCTTGGTCTTGGCCTTTAGCGGCACCAGCATTTTTTCGTACAGTCCAAATAGATGTTCGACGCGCTCGCGGTCGGAGGTGAAGGCGCTGCGGCGGTAGAGTCTATCGACGGCGCGCTCGAGGGCTTGGTGTGCTTTGCGGAGGTCGGCGAGCGTTGCGTCGGGGCGGGCAGTGCAGCGGCCAAGTCAAGGGATCAGGAGCCATGTCAGTACCGGTAATTCCGGCTATATTGATTAGTATGCAGATCATAGGTATCGTCACGGCACAGCTAAGGCGAGAGGAAGCCATTCTCTGGGCGATTCTAATCGCCGCTCTCGGCGTGCGTCTAGCCTATCTCTACCAAGCGATTGACACGCCGCTGTTCGACGTCCTCCTGATCGACTCTGAATTTTACGACCGCCGTGCCCGGGCCATTGTCGCAGGCGATTGGCTGGGCGACCAGCCCTTCTTTATGAATCCGTTTTACTCCTACTTTTTAGCCGTAATCTACGCGCTGTTGGGGGCTGAATACTGGTGGGTTGGCTTGGTGCAGGCGGCGCTGGGGACGGGTAGCTGCTATTTGATCTACGCACTGGGCCGAAAACTGTGGAGCGCACAAATTGGCCTGTTGGCTGCGGGCATGGCGGCGATCTATCAGCCGTATGTGTTCTACGACGGGGCGCTGCTGACCGCCGCGCCGATCACCTTTTTGAATCTCGCGGCCCTGTATTGCTTGACGCACGCGCAAGGTGCAGCGCGTTGGCTGTGGGGTGCGGGCTTGTTGTTGGGACTTTCGGCTACGGCGCGGCCTATGGTCTTGCTGTTTGTCGCGGTGGTTGCGGGCTGGTTTGTCGCGCAGTGGGGACGGCGCGGTTGGCGGCAGTGGGGGTTGGTGGCCGTGGGCTGCGGCCTCGTAGTGGGCGCGGTGGCTTGTCGCAACTATCTCGTCGGAGGGGAGTGGCTGCTGACCACATCCTCAGCCGGGATGAACTTCTACGTGGGCAACCACCCCGAGGCCAACGGCATTTACGCGCAGGTCGATTTCCTACCCAGCGCCGAGCCGGATTTGGAGCGCGAGGCGTTTATCCGCGAGGCCGAGACGCGCACGGGTCGGGAACTGACCCCGGCCCAAGCCTCCAGATACTGGCTTGTGGCCGGCTTGCGCTTTGCAGTGGAAAATCCCCTCGCGTATCTGGCGCTACAAGGCCGTAAGCTCTACATGTTCTGGAATGGGGTCGAAGCGCAAAACAACCTGAGTCTGTACTTGGCGCGGGACTTTGTGCCCCTGTTGCGCTGGTGCGTTTTGGGCTGGTGGCTGGTGGCCCCGCTAGCGGTCGTGGGTTGGGCTACTAGTCGTCGCTCTTCTCTGCTCGACCTGTATCTGGCGAGCTATCTAGCCGCGTGCCTGCTGTTTTTCACGTCCTCGGAATACCGCCTGCCCGCCGTGCCGGTGATTTTGCTCTACGCCGCTTGCTGGATTGCCAATGCCGCAGCTTGGGTGGCAGGAGGCGCGCATCGTCGGCTGCTGAGGTCGTGCTTGTTGGTGGTCTTAGTCGCATTGCCGATCAACTATCGGGATGCAGGGGCCGAGCGGCTGACTCGAAAGCGCGTCGATTACTACAATTTCGGAACTTTGTACCAACGTCGGGAAGATTGGACTGCGGCCGAGAACATGTTCCGCGAGGCCCTGCGCATTGACCCGTCGTTTGCTCCCGCCGCCTCTGGTCTAGCCGCCGTATTGGCGCAGCAAGAAGGCGGCGATTCGGACATTCAACGCGGGTTAGATCTTTTTGGCGCGAGGGAGTACGAGGCGGCGATTGCGGCCTTTAGCCGTGCTCAGCCCTCGCCCGGTCTGCACAACAATCTCGGCCTGTGCTATTATCGCCTTGGTCAATGGGCCGAGGCCGCCGCGCACTTCCACAAGGCCCTCGCGCTCGACACCAGCTATGCCCGAGCGCATTTCAATCTCGGCTTGGTATATGCCAAGCAGGGCGATGACCAAGCCGCAGCCGATGCCTTTGCCCAAGCACTCGAACTCGACCCCAACCACGGCCAAGCGCACTATCGGCGCGGAGAAGTGCTGTTGCGCTTGGGACGTTCCCACGAAGCAGAAGCCCACTGGGCATTCTTGCACGCGCGCAACCCCGACGACGCGCGCTTACAGGCAAAAATCGATTCCATGACGCAGGCCAACCCTTGAAAGCTACCCTCTGCGTGCGCGGTGCTCGAGCGGGCGGTCTGGCCAATGTCGATATGGACTTGCCGTTGGGCCGGATTGTTTGCTTTACCGGTCGCAGTGGCAGTGGTCGCCGCGCCATGGCCTTAGACATCCTCTATGCCGAGAGCCGCCGGCACTACATGCAGGCCCTGTCTCCGGCTGAACGCGAAAGCGTCAGCGGGACAGCGCGCGCGGATGTGGACGAGATCTCGGGCTTGCCGCCAGCCATTTACTTGGGGGCACCGCGCCGTGGACGCACGGTGGGGGACTACTTGCAGCTAGACGGGATTTTGGCGCAGATCATGCTGGAAGAGGGACAGATGCACTGCCTCGGGAGCTATGCGGCTGATGAGGTAGAGCGCGAGGTCGCCCGCGTCCATCCAGACACCCGCTGTTTGGTGCTGGCTCCGTTGGCTCTGCGGAACGAGGGGATGTGGCAACAACTCGTGCAGGCCGGGTTTACGCGGGTCGCAATCGACGGCCAGATCCAGCGGATAGAAGGCGACGGGCCAGCATTGCCGAGCGGCGAAAGCGAGGTACACGTGGTGGTGGACCGCTTGGTGCCCGACCCGAGCGCCAGCGTGCGCTTTTTGGAAGCCGTGCGCGTGAGCCGCTCGATTTCGTCGGGGCAGACGGTGGTTTGGGTGGATGGGACTAGCGAGATGATACACTTGAATCAGCAGCCTACTTGCGGCGAATGTGGTCGTCAGTACGAACCGCTAGCCACAACGGACTTCGGCGCGGGCCAGCCCTTGGCCGGTCAGGTGACCCTACACGGACGCACTATGGACGAGCTGATGGACGCGCCCCTTGGCTCGTTGCGCGAGTGGCTGGCCGCTGATAGCCAGTACGCCAAAGTAGAGGCCGCGCTCGCCGAGGCTTGCGGTTTGGAACTAGGGCACCTGCCATTGAGTCGTCGGCTCGAATCGCTGGCGGCTGGCGAGTGGCAGCGCCTGCAATTGGCGGCCTGTCTCAGCAGCGGCCTGACGGGCATCCTCTACATTTTAGAAGGCTTGGGGAGCCAGTTATCCGGGGGGATGCTGGACGAGGTCGCCGCGGGTCTGCGTCGGCTAGTCGCTGGCGGCAATACGGCGCTGTTGTTGGATCATACGCCTGAACTCTTGGTGGTCGCGGATGAAGTCTGGGCGTTTGCAGGAGGACGGGTGCAGGCAGGGGAGACGGCTGAAATAGAGCGGGATGAAGCGGGTGAAAAATGGGTCGCTGAGCAAGTTAAGCCCGCGTTAGCCATTCGCGGGGACGGCGTGGTCGGGCCGCTTGCTATCGAGTTACCGCATGGGAAGTTGACCTGCGTATGCGGGCCTTCCGGCAGCGGCAAAACTCGCCTACTGCACGAGGTCTTGCTACCGCTGCTCAAGGGGCGGTCCGTCGAGTACGCTACTGCCGGGGTACCGAGGAATAGCCGCGTTGTAATGGTAGAACCCCCGAGCGGCAAAGCTACGGTTTTGGCAGGACTGGGCCTTTTCGAGCACGTCGCCGATTTATATGCCGCATCACCGGCTGCGACCGCGCGTGGCTGGGATCGGGACACCTTCCTGTTGGATCGACCGGGAGGCCGTTGTCCTAGCTGTGAAGGCCGCGGCCAATGCTACTTCGACCTGGAGTTTCTAGAGGACATAGCGATGGTGTGTGCCGCTTGCGAGGGTCGCAGGTACCGAGACGAAACCTGTGAGGTAACCCTGCGCGGCGCGAGCATCGCCGATGTGTTGGGCATGACCTTGGAACAGGCTTGTGCCCACTTTGCTCGATACGATCCAATTCGTCCGCGTCTAGAGGCCGCTGTCGGCTGTGGCCTCGGCTACCTGCTTTTGGGGCAGGAGATGCAGGGGCTGGAGTGGGGGGAGTGGTTGCGGCTGCGGCTGGCGCTCGAATCGACGCGGGCCTCCCGGCGCACTTGGGTGCTGATTGACGACCCGGCCAGTGGTGATCACCCAGAAGATGTACGCGCAATAGTCGCGGCCTTGCGGGGGCTGGTGGATCGCGGGGCCACCGTCGTCGTCGCCGACCAGCATCCAACGGTGAAGGTGGCGGCGGATTGGGTGGTGGATTTGGCGTGCTAAAATCCGCAATGTTGTTGCGACATATTATCTTGCGAGATGTATCGCTCCTATCTATCTTAAATTGGATATAGTTGTTCAAGTAAACGAGGTGAAAAATGCGGTATCCAAGCCCCGAGAAAGGGGCTTTCTAATGAAGGTTGTGCATAAGTTACACGAAGAGGTCATTGGCCATCTGGACTTGGACGGGTACGTCCTGTGCGAGCCGCAGGAGTCGGTCCTTGACGTGCTCAAGAAAATGCGCCACCAACACGTCAGCGCCGTGCTGGTGGAAGAGGACGGTCGCTTGGTGGGGATTTTTACCGAGCGCGATGCACTCACCAAGGTGGCCGACCAGCCGGCGACGTGGACGCGGCCAGTGGCCGAGTTGATGACCCGCGATCCGCACAGCTTGGATGCCCAACAGCCGATCAGTAGCGCCCTGCGGCTGATGAACGCTGGAGACTATCGCAACGTGCCGATTGTGGATGAAGACGGCCGCATAAAGGGGAATCTACCCCAACACGAGGTCATCCGCTTTCTCACCGATCAGTTTCCCGAAGACATTTACAATTTGCCGCCCGATCCCGAGCGCATCGCTCACACCAAAGAGGGAGCTTGAGCATGCGCTGCGGATTGAGATTTTTTTCTTTTTAAGGAGGTCGTGTGCATGGTCGAAATCGTGGCCCCATCGGCACCTACAAGTAAGCGAGAATACTCGCAAGAAGAGCGCCAATCTGTAGTCATCTCATTTTCCGGCGATTCGGGCGATGGGATGCAGCTAACCGGCGGGCAGTTTACCAATACTTCAGCCGTGGTGGGCAACGACGTCAGTACCTTTCCAGATATTCCCGCCGAAATTCGCGCTCCGGCCGGAACCATTCCCGGCTTGAGCGGCTATCAAGTCAATTTTGCCGCCAACGATCTCTACACCGCGGGCGATTCGCCCCAGGTACTGGTGGCGATGAATCCGGCCGCGCTCAAGGCCAATTTGCCCGATCTCGAGCCGGGCGGGACCATCATCGTCAATACGGATCCGTTCAACCGCAATGGCCTCCGCAAGGCTGGGTACGAGACAAACCCGCTCGAAGACGACAGCCTCAGCGGCTACGACGTGCATCCGGTCCCCTTGACCACGCTGACTCGCAATGCCCTCGCCGACATTGAGGGCATGAGCAACCAAGCGAAGGACATGTGCAAGAATGCATTTGTCTTGGGCTTGGTGTTCTGGATGTTCGACCGCCCGCTCGACTACACACTCAAATTTTACGAGACCAAGTTCGCCGGCCGGCCCGAGGTCGTTGAGGCCAATACGAGGGCCTTGAAAGCGGGCTACTACTACGGCGAAACGGCCGAGACCTTTCAGACGCAGATTTCGGTACCGAAGCGAGAGATTGTCGAGCCGGGAGTGTACAAGCGGATCACGGGCAACGACGCGCTTGTCTTGGGGTTGGTCACGGCCGCGCAAAAAGCTGACAAATCGCTCTTTTACGGCTCGTATCCCATCACGCCGGCCAGCACTATCCTAGAAGGTTTGTCCGGGCTGAAGAACTTCGACGTGCGGACGTTCCAGGCCGAGGACGAGATCTCAGCTATGGGTTCGGTGATTGGCGCGGCCTTTGCCGGCAGCCTTGCCGCTACCGCCAGCAGTGGCCCGGGCATCGCGCTCAAGAGCGAGGGGATCAACTTAGCCGTAGTTATGGAGTTGCCGTTGGTGGTCATTGACGTCCAGCGCGGCGGTCCTAGCACGGGCTTGCCGACCAAGACCGAACAGGCCGATTTGCTGGAGGTACTCTACGGACGCAATGGCGAAAGCCCGATCCCGGTCATTGCTCCGGCGACCCCAAGCGAATGCTTCGACATGGTCGTCGAGGCATTCCGCATTGCCGTTCGCTACATGACGCCGGTTTTTCTGTTGTCCGACGGGTACGTGGCCAACAATTCCGAGCCGTGGAAAATACCAGACCCGGATTCTATCGCGGCCATTGATGCCGAGCCGTATACCGATCCCGACGGCTACCAACCCTACATGCGAGACCCGCAGACCTTGGCCCGGCCTTGGGTCTTGCCGGGGACGCCGGGGATGGAGCATCGGATTGGCGGTTTGGGCAAGCAGGATGTGACAGGCAATGTATCCTACGCGCCCGAAGACCACGAGCGCATCGTCCGCGTCCGCGCCGACAAAGTCCGCGGCATTGCCGATTTCATTCCCGAGTTGGAAGTAACCGGGCCGGACCAAGGGGATTTGCTGGTCTTGGGCTGGGGAGGGACATACGGTGCCATTCGCGCCGCGGTTGAGCAAGTGCGGGACGAGGGCCTCGACGTGGCCTACGCGCACTTGCGCTACTTAAACCCATTTCCCCGCAACCTAGGCAACGTGCTTGGCCGTTACAAGCAAGTGTTGGTACCCGAGCTAAACTTGGGCCAATTGGCTATGTTGGTCCAGGCGCACTTTCCCGTGCGCGTCATCAAGCTGAACAAGGTCCAGGGATGCCCCTTCCAAATTCGGGAAGTGGCCAACAAAATTCGCCAAGTGCTAAGCTAAAGTAGGGAGATCGAGATGGCCGAAGCAGTTGTAGAGGCTGGGTTAAGCCGCAAGGATTTCGTTTCTGATCAGGAAGTTCGTTGGTGCCCCGGGTGCGGCGACTATGCGATTTTGGCGCAAATGCAAAAGATGCTACCCGAAGTGGGGATCGCGCGGGAAGATATCGTGTTCGTCTCTGGGATCGGCTGCTCTAGCCGCTTTCCCTACTACATGAATACATACGGCATTCACTCGATCCACGGGCGCGCTCCCACGATCGCCACGGGCATTAAGACGGCCAACCCGGATTTGAGCGTCTGGGTCATCACCGGCGATGGCGACGGGCTCTCGATTGGTGGCAATCACCTCTTGCACAGCCTGCGGCGCAATGTCGATCTGAAAATTATTCTGTTCAACAACCGCATCTACGGGCTTACCAAGGGCCAGTACTCGCCGACTTCGCTGCTAGGGCACCGCACCACGTCCACCCCCATGGGGTCGATTGACTATCCGCTCAACCCCATATCCGTGGCGCTGAGTGCTGAGGCGACCTTTGTCGCCCGCTCGCAGGACACCAATACCAAGCATCTGAGCTACGTGCTCAAGCGAGCGGCCGAACACAAGGGGGCCGCTTTTGTCGAGATATATCAAAATTGCGTCGTGCTCAACCCCACGGCTTGGGAGCACACTACGGATTCAGATGTGCGCGACGACAACATCGTGTTCTTAGAGGAAGGCGAGCCCCTCATCTTTGGGAAAGACCGGGACCGGGGCATCCGCATGAACGGCACCGAGCCCGAGGTCGTCGCGCTCAGCGATGTGGCCCCAGATGAGTTGGTCGTGCATCGCGAAGGGCGCGAAAACGCCAGCTACGCCTATATGCTCAGCCGAATGGAATACCCGTCGATGCCGCTGCCCTTTGGCGTACTGCGCGCTCTCGACAGGCCAAGCTACACCGAGTTGCTACTCGACCAAATCGATGCGACGACCCAACAACGGGGCACCGGCGACCTCGCGACGCTGTTTAGCGCGGGCGACACTTGGGTCGTCGAATAGGAGAAGAGCCATTGATTTGCCCTTCGTGTTCGCACGACAATATCTCTGGAGTTGACCTCTGCCAAGAGTGCGGCCAGAGCCTGAGTGAAGCGTACCAAGATTGGGGAAACAGGGAGTACAAGGAAATTTTCACCGAACCGCTTTCCGCGCTCAATCCGCAGGAGATGGTCTGCGTGTCGCCGACCACCTCGTTGGCCAAGGTCATCTCCTTGCTCAAGGAGCGGCACGTCGGTTGCGTGTTAATAACCAGCGAGAGCGGGCAGTTAATCGGCATATTTACCGAGCGCGACGTCCTCTACCGGGTGGCGTGCTTGATCAGCAACTTGGAACAGATCGCGGTCGAGAGCCTAATGACGCCGCGGCCCACTGCGCTCAAGGCCGATGCGGCCGTGCAGCACGCCCTACATTTGATGAGCATCCACGGCTTCCGTCACGTGCCGCTATTGGACGATGACGACCGCCCGGTTGGCTTGGTCTCGTTTAGGTACATCGTCCGTTTTATCGAAGAGAATTTTTCCTCCGTAGCTTGAGCGAGTTGGCCGTCGGGCTAGCTCCAGTTTTTTGAAAGGCGGTTGTGCTATGTCGTTGAGCCGCACGGCGATATGTTCGCTCCTCGCATTGGTCCTGTTGAGTCCTCTAGGGGTTAGAGCTGAACTGGACTGGGCCACCCTGAACAGCACTCGCGAGGTCACCGAAGCCGAGTGGTTGCAGTTACAACTGTCCGTATTGGGGTTAAAACTGAGCTATCCGGCCTACCGCATCAACCTAAAACTGACCGAAGACTCGGCGATTGAATTTACCTTTGTCGCCAGTAGCGGGATGGCCGAGCATTTGACCGAAGACTTGGACAAGAGCGAAGCCGACGAGGTTATTTCCTACCACGCGCAGGGCATAAGTGACCAAGTAGAAACATTGATCCGCGACGAGTTCCCGAACTTGTGGTCGAACTTTGACCCCCGCCAAGATATTCGCGGGCAATTTCTCGGCCCAGGTGAGAAATGGAACGACCCACCGCGAGAAATCGGCACTTGGTTGGAAAACAAATTCTCTTGGGGGCGCTAGGGCTAGTGCCATTATTCCGGGTCGCGGTAGGGCATTGCTCCGTGCGTTGATTCGTCGAGGGAGATGTCCTTGTCGATAACCGGCTCTTCGGTGGTCACGATCCAGCCGAGCACTCGCCGACCAAAGACATTAATCTCCTTGCGCTGGGCGTCGATGACCTTGGACGAAGCGGTGTGCCGCTCTTTGTTGATACAGAAAAAAGTGTGTCGGCGCTTCGTGCCTTTTTCCTTGCCTTCCATGTGTTCCATTCGCTGTACCCCTTCAAGTTTGCGCGAATTGGTGGACCACATCCACTAGCAATTTGACCTTTTCATAGGGCGTGTCTGGATAGACGCCGTGCCCCAAGTTGAAGATGTGGGGACGGCCCCGACCTTGTTTTAGAATGTGCTGAGCGGCCTTGGCAATGCTCGCCTCTGAGCCGTAGAGGGCGCAGGGATCTAGATTGCCTTGTAAAGGCATAGTATCTCCGAACAATCCATAAGCCGCATCGAGATCGATTCGCCAATCGAGGCTTAGGACGTGGGCACCGACGCGGCCAAAGCTGGACAAATTTTGCGCCCCGGCAAGCGGGAAGTAAATGACCGGAGCATTCAGCGCGGCGAGGCTGCGGCAAACTCGCCGCACATAGGGCAGGGCGAATTCGTTGAACTGCGCCGGAGACAACAAGCCGATGGAAGTGTCGAAAATCTGGACAGCTTGGGCACCGGCTTCGATCTGGGCGCGCAAGAAGCGGCTGGCAAGGTCGGTGAGCAAATCGAGCAGCCGATGGGCGAGGGCGGGGTCGCTGTGGATCATGCGGCGAAAGGCAGGAAAGTCCTTGGCATGGCTCCCTTCCACTAGCCAAGAGGCTAAGGTAAAAGGCCCGCCGGCATACCCGATGAGCGGGACCGCGGGAGGCAGGGCATTGCGTGCCAGTCGCGCAGTTTCTAAGACGTAGGCGAGGTCGTCTTCGGGGATGGGGTTACGGAGGCCATCGATGTCGGAGACCGAGCGAATCGGGCGGGCGAAGACAGGGCCGGGTGCGTAGGTTAGCTCGCAGCCGAGCGCCTCTAGGGGCGTCACTAAGTCGGTAAAGAGAATAGCCGCATCGACCCCGAGCATATCGACCGGCATGAGGGTAATTTCGGCGGCAAGTTCGGGGGTTTGGAAAAGTTTGAGCAAGCAACCGTGCCGCTGGCGCAGCTCTCGGTACGGCTTGAGGATACGGCCAGCTTGACGCATGATCCAGATGGGAGGCGTTGCCGGCGCTTGGCCCCGACAGGCTTGGAGAAAGGGGGCGGCTGAATCGGACAAAGCGCTAGCGACCCGGTTCGACCATCCACTCGGGCAAGGCGATGCGATAGGTAACTACGTCCTCCAGCGGTTTGAAGCGGACGCGGTCTCCTTCCATATCGACCCGATAGACGTCGGGATCCTCGTCATCGGACTTGAAGGCCAACAGGCGCAACGGGGGTAGTTTGCGATCTGGCCAGTACTGGCCCACGTCGATTACTATATCGGTTTGGCACCCAAAGGGCACGACGTCAATTTCCCATTTGCGCTCTTTAATGGCGACTGCGCCGTCGAGTTCTACGGGGCCAAATTGCCCCCGTTGCCCTCGGGTATCGACGAACAAATAGTCCGCGCAAGAGGCGTAGTCTATGTGCCCTAAGCCGGCGTCGGCTGAATAGACCAGTAGCGATGAGTCCTGCCAGGCGCAAAACGAGCCTGGGGGAATGTGGTAAGCCACATCGCTCTGGTGGACGGTCCAAGGCTGTTCCCAACCGAGGTTGGCATAGACTTCGAGGCCATTGTCGTACGTCACCCGCACCTGTCCTTGGGCAAACGCGCCGGAAAGCAGTGCATCGTTAGTCTCCAGGAACTGGTCGTTATGGCAATAGGCGATGGAGCGAACAGGGACGCGGAGGTAGTGCTTTTGCAGTTCGCGCAGCATGTAATAGGACTTGACCGTAGAGGCGATGCCCCACTCCAACTGGTCGGGGAGCAGACAAGCGTGGCCAAAGGCCGCGGTCGCGGCGAGATAGCGGTCGAGATAGGTGCTGCGACTGTGTTTCTCGTCTTGGGGGATCTGCCCAGCAAAGTACTGATCGATGGTCCCCAGACCCGCATCGCTTTCAATGGGATGAAGATTTTGCAGGTCGAAGTCCACCAGCGGCGGAATGCGGCTGGGATCGTCCCCGACCATGCGAGCGAGGTAGCCGGTCAGGACGCCGGCGTAGAGCCAGTGATTGCCGCCGTTCCCGATGGCCAAGCCAGCTTGGGCCTGAGAGCGGAGGATGCTCTGTTGCAGAGAACAGCTACTCGCCAAGTGGCTGATTGCTGCCGCGCCGTCGCTGAAGTCGTTGAATTCCCAAGGCGGGACTTCGGCGTGTTCGCTTACGTACAGGGCGTCGCAGGGGTACTTGGCGATAATGGTGCGCGCGTGTTCGGGTGCGCGCGCTAGCGCTTCGGACGGCTTGAGCAGATAGAACCCAGGTCCGGTCGGGGTTGGGCTGCCGTCGGCTAGTTGGGCCGCCAATTCGGGCTGCCAGCAGGAACTGGTAGGGGCGATGTGGCGATAGTTGACCTGGAGGCTGGTTTTGTAGCCCAAGTCGGACAGGGCATCAAGGTACTCGTCGAGGGCGTCTTCACCGCCTTTGGCCTCGGCTCCTTCCACCGCGAGCGTGGCGTCGCCGTCGCCGTCGTGCCAAGTTTCGCTGGGGTGGTTGATTAGCAAGTGATCGATGCCTATCAGCTTAAGCTGGCGCATACTTTCGTATAACTCGACGTAGCTCTCTTGGGATGCGTCGATATAGGGAATGTTGTACCAGACCCAATCCGCTAGCGTTTCGCCTGACTCGGCCTCGGTCGAGGAAAAGGCCGGAAGGACTTCCTCGTATTGGGTGGAGACCGTTATGAGCCAGCGTTCCTGAAAGTCGCTGCGCTTGCCGTCGCTTTGGCTGGCGTAGCTACAGCCGCCGTTGAGTTGGAGCAAGCGCTGAGATTCTGCTTCGGAAGGGGCATACAAAGTGGAAGCACGCGAGTAGTGCCAATCCACAAAGCTAGACAGGAAGTGCCCCGCAGTGCAGAGGATGCGCGGGTAGTTGTCGCCGAAGTTGAAATAGGGGATGGCGATCAGGCGCGGGTGCAAGGCCCCGGTGACGCGACCAAGCGAGAGGCCGGTGCCTTTGCCATGCCCGCCCTCGATTTCCACGACGAGGGACTTGCCGCTGATGCGGAACCGGTAGAGGAAGTTGGCTTGTTCCTCTCCTAGTTTCCATTGCCAGCGGGCCTCGACGCAATCGCCGACTTGCTCGCAGGAAATGAAGTGTCGCTCTACTTCTTCGCTATTGGCTGGCCAAACCGAGCCGCCCATTTCCACGGCAATCCCGCCGTCTTCGGCTGGGGTGATTGGGTCGCCATTGTTGACTTCCAACTCGATATCGGCGAAGGTTCCATCAATGGGCGTGTAGATAAATTGGACCACGGCAGAGACGGAGCGGCTTTCAAAGACAAAGGAAATACCTTCTTTGCGGATCGAGGTTTCGACTTCTTCTTGGAGCGTGGGAAAGATCGAGGGTTGGCTTTGGCTAGCGGATGCGGGTTGCTGCTCGACCAGAGCCGTTGCCGCCCCTGTGAGGTCTGCCATGAAATGTCCTGACTCAGCGCGTTTTTAATTTTTCCAAAGTCAAATAACTTAGATAATAAACGAGAGTATGTCAAACTGAAGGCCCTTTGGTTTGACCGGAGGGCGAAGCCGATCTATCTTATTGTTTTTATAATAACTTTAGTGGTGTGTAAACCGGCTTGAAATCAAGGGATTGCATAGTGGTTGGCGGTGGGGCCGCCGGGATGATAGCGGCTATTGTCGCCGCCGAGGCGGGCGAGCGGGTGACCCTGCTCGAAGGCAGCGGAAAACTGGGGCGGAAGATATTGATTTCGGGCAATGGGCGCTGCAATCTGACGAATAGGGCTGCGGACGATCTCAGGCACTACCACGGCACGCATCCGCGCTTTGTCCGCAGCGCGCTGGACCAATTCCGCTTAGAGGAAACCTTGGCGTTCTTTGCTGCTTTAGGGATCGAATTCCGCGAAGAGAAGCGGCAGCGCCTCTTTCCGGTATCGGATCAAGCGCAATCGGTCGTCGATTTGCTCGCGGACCGGATGCACTGTCTCGGCGTTCGCGTCGAAACCAATGCCAAAGTGGTGGGCATGGGTCGCGCTTCTGGCTCGGCTCGCTTTGAACTGCGCGACGCCGAGGGGCAGCGCTATACCAGTGGGCGCGTGATAATGGCCAGTGGCGGCGTCAGCCTTGCCCGCTTGGGAGCCGACCGCTCGGGCATGGATTTGGCCGTGGGCTTGGGGCACCGGCTCACCGACCTCAAGCCTGGATTGGTGCCGCTAATCAGCCCGGAAAAGTACGTCGCCCGCATGCAAGGGCTTAAGGTCCGGGCTGAAGTGCGCGTTGTGCTCAAAGGAGGACGCGAGGCCATTGATACAGACGACTTGCTCTTTGCGAAATACGGGGTTTCCGGGTTTGCCATATTAAATCTCAGCGCCCGCTTGGTACCCGAGTTGGGGGCAAAGCGCACTGTGCTTCGGGTCAATTTCTTCCCCGGCCGCAGCCCGGAAGCAATCAGCCAATTGCTCAAAGAGCGCTGGCAGCGCCATCCCCATCGCTCGCTCGTCCAGCAAATTGGTGCGGCCCCTCTTGGATCATTTGGGGTTTGAAGCGGCCCAGCGGGTCGATCAGCTCGGCAAGGGCGCGCGCTGGCAGCTTGCCCAGAGCTTGACGAATTGGCCGATTGCGGTCAGCGGGCCGAGGCCCTTTGACTACGCCGAAGTGACGATCGGGGGCGTGCGCACCGAGGACATCAATCCCGATACGCTTGAATCCTTTTTAGTGCCAGGTTTGTATTTTGCCGGCGAGATAGTTGACATTCACGCCGACTTGGGGGGATTTAACTTCCAATGGGCTTGGGCTAGCGGCGTTCTCGCCGGTCGCCGGTTGGGGTCGTGAGCACTGGCGCGATTTGCCTGTGGGCGTAGATTGAAATAGATGCGAACAGATGAGACTGGCCGGGTGGCCGGCATCATTTTGGCGGCGGGCATGTCCACCCGCATGGGACAGCTCAAACAGCTATTGCCCTTGGGGGGACGGGCGGCCATTGAGTGGATCGCCGAGGTCGTGGGGCGGCGGTTGGATGAGGTGGTAGTCGTACTCGGCCATCGCGCTGAGGAGATTGCCCCGGTATTGGCCGCTTATCCGGTTAGTTGGGTCGTCAATGCCGACTATCAAACAGGTATGCTCTCTTCTATACAATGCGCTGTGCAAGCGGTGGATATAGAAGCCGATTACTTGATTTGTCTAGGAGATCAACCCCGGCTGAGTGGAGCCGTAGTAGAACAGGTTTTACAGGCGAGAACACAGGTTGGCGCGGGCATTATCATACCCACAGCCAACGGGAAAAGGGGCCATCCCGTATTGATCCGCAATACCTACCGGGCGGAAATTTTGGGGTTGCCGCTGGACGTGGGATTAAATGCGGTGACGCGGGGTCATCCCGAGGATACGTACGAGTTGCCTGTGGCAGAGGACGCTATACTGACTGACATGGACACGCCAGCCGACTACCAGCGCGAACTGGAACAATGGCCAGAGTAAATTATGGACGATATCCTCACTGAAATTGTCCGGCGCAAGGAGCAAGGCGAGCGCATGGCTTTGGCCTCGCTCGTGTGGAGTACCGGATCGATCCCGATGAGCGGACGGGCCAAAATGATCGTCGCCGAAGAGGGAGATGTCGTCGGCACCATCGGCGGCGGATGTCTCGAAGCCGAGGTCTTGAGCGCCGGTCGCATCGCGCTGGCGACCGGAGAAAACCAGCTCATGCGCTACACCATGACGGAAAAACAAGCCGGGGAAAGTGGCTTAAATTGCGGCGGCAGCGTGCGGATTTACACCGAAGTCATCGAGCCGGACGAGGGAGCCGACTTCTATAGCCGAGTACTGGCGGCGCGTCAGGCGCGCAGTGGTTGCGCGCTGGCGACGCTGCTCAAGCGCCGTTTTGACGCCAGCGGGGAAGGGCGACTGTGGCTAGGGGCTGACGGCAGCACCTACGGCTCGTTGGGCACGTCCGAAGCCGACCTACAGGTGGAGGAGCACTTGCCCGCGGTGCTTGAGCGCGAGCGCGGCCTAGTCTGTGCGCTGGACCCGAGTGTCAAGCTGGGAGAGACCTCGGAAGTATTTATCGAGCCGTTCTTGCCCGAGCCTGTACTCTACGTCTTCGGCGGCGGCCACGTAGGCGGACAGATTTGTGCGCTGGCCAAAAACGTGGGCTTCCGCGTCGTTCTCATTGACGACCGCCCGGCGTTTGCCAATCCCGAGCGACATCCGCAGGCCGACGAGTGCTTAGTCGCCGGCATGGAGGAGGTGTTCGCCGATTTGCCCATCGACGACCAGTCCTACATCATCGCGGCCACTCGCGGCCACCAGCACGACGAAATCGTCGTCGAAGGGGCGATCAAGACGCCGGCGCGCTACATCGGCATGCTGGGCAGCGAGCGCAAGAAGCTCATTTTGTGGCGGCGGATCGCCGAGCGCGGCGGGGACCCGCTGCGCTTGGACGCCGTCTTTGCGCCGATTGGGGCCAACATCGGCGCAGATACCCCGGCCGAGATTGCGGTCAGCGTCGTCGCTGAGTTGATCGAGCAGCGGCGCGGAACGCCTAAAGTGTGGAAGACGAAGAGAAAAACTCATGGAGGATGAACTGCGCTACGGGGTGGCCGCCTGTCAGGTTGACCAACCCAATCCCACCGACCGCTCTGAAATGGCCCGCAACACGGCTCGCATGGTCGAAATGGTCGATATGGCCGTTGAAGGCTACGGGCCGTTTATGGACGTCAAGCTGCTGGCCTTTCCCGAATTTGGCCACGCCGCCCCAATCTATCCCACCGCCAAGAGCTTGCTGGCCAAATTGGCCGTTCCCGTTCCCAACGAACACACGGCCCGCTTGGAGGACAAAGCCCGCGAATTGGGCGTGTACATCCAAACGGCCACTTTTCTCGAAGAGGATCCCCAATGGCCGGGCAAGGTGTTCAACACGACCTGCTTGCTCGGGCCGGAAGGGCTGTGGTACAAGTACCGCAAGGTCAACCCTTGGATCCCTTGGGAAGTTCACGCCAGCCCCCACGACTTGGCTGATTACGCAGACGAACTGTTCCCGGTAGCTCAGACGCCCATCGGCTGCATTGGCGCGGCGATTTGCTACGACTGGCTCTTTCCCGAGCCACTGCGCCAGCTCACAGCCAACGGTGCTGAAATCCTCGTCCGTGTCTCGGCCTATATGGACCCTTGGGGCGCGACGCCGCCGATGGATTGGTGGACGACGGTCAATCGCTGCCGTGCCCTGGAAAATACGGCGTATGTGCTCGCTGCCAATCAAGGGGCCGAGTTGAGTCACTATCCTCCCTTTTCTTGGCCGGGCGGCTCGATGGTGGTCGATTTCGACGGCCGCATCCTCGCCCAAGCCGACCCGGGGACAGGGGAAAAAATCGTCGTCTCCGAAGTCGATATCGGGGCATTGAGGCACATTCGCAAGCGGCGCGCTGGCCACCACACCTTGGCCCACCTGCGCAGCGAGGCGTACCCCATGTACGGACAGTCTTACTATCCGCAGGGCAGTTTTTCCGCAGAGGACAATCACACTGTCGCCATGAACGAAGAGCGCATCGCCGAGGTTAAGCAGAGGATAACCCGGCAGTCGTGAAGTGCTATGGCGACCGGCAGATTCGCCGCACCCTGAGCAAATACGACACTCGACAGGTGCGTCGCACCTTGGCAACCGGCTGCGAGTTGCAGATGACGGCAGTCGGCGATGTAGATGCCTTGGTGGACCGCATGATCGAGCGCGAGGGGCGGCTTCAGCGGGTAGAGCGCTTTCCCTACTGGGCTGAGCTGTGGCCGACGGCGTTGGCCATGGCCCGGTGGTTTTGCCATGCCGAGGAGCCAATCCCCAGAGGTTGGGTCTGTGAATTAGGCTGCGGTTTGGGATTGGTAGGCATTGCCTTAGCTAGGCTCGGTTGGCGCGTCGAAGCGACTGATTTTGTCGAGGACGCGCTGATTTTCGCCGCCCACAATGCCCGGCTCAACGAGGTCCAGCACAACCATCGGGTGGCTTATTTGGATTGGCGGAATCCCGTGGGAGAGCCGCGCGAGTGCTTGGTGGGGTCGGACATCATCTACGAAAAGAAGAATCACCGCTATCTCGAACGCATCCTGCGCAAGCTGCTGCTGCCCGGCGGTCGTTTTTATCTCGGGGATCCGCAGCGCAAGGACGCCGATGACTTCGTCGCGCGGCTCGTCGCCCAAGGCTATAGTCAGCGGCGGGAAACGCAAATCGAGACGTGGAATTCAGTCGAGTACCAAGTCTCTATTTACGTATTTACCAAGCCTTAGGAATTAGGAACTGGGAATTGGGGCAGGGGTAATTCGTAATTCTCAATTCCTAATTCCTAATTTTTTAAGCCAACTCACTGCACTAGGGTGAACTTGCGCGTCTG
>JAGWBY010000063.1:0-1244 GCA_021295675.1 Candidatus Latescibacterota bacterium
GCTTCGTTTCAGGTACTTGAGTTCGAGTACGTAGCCGTACCTCATGTCGGAGTATTGGGCGACGAATGGCTCTAGGTAGAGATCCGCGAACCCCTTGTTCAGTTCGTATTCCGAGTGGAGCATAAACTGATCGATCATGCTCAAGTGGGCGGCGACAAAGCCGTGAATGACTTTCTCGCCATCCATGTAGTCGCGGATGCCGGTTTGTTCGGCCAAGGCATCGCGCAAAAAGTCCAACACGGGTTGCCAAGCCCCCTCATAGGCCATCTGCCGCATCAAGCGGGAGAAGGTGTACACATCGACGGAAAACACCCCCACATCATCGTACGCATCGCGCAGGTAGCCGTACATCAGCCGCTTGACCGTTTGATTGGGAATGCCCAACCGGGGTACGCCGTATGACACGTCGCGAATGCTGAGTAGGCCGAAGTAATGCAGCAGCGATAGGAACGGTCTAGGGGGAAGCTGAGTTGGATGTTGCTGTCGGTACTCTCCTCGCCGATGATGTGGCGGAGCAGGTCGAAGTTGCCGTTGAGTTGTCGGTTGACCGTTAGCAGGTGGCGCAACTTGCCGTAGTCGATGCGGACATTGGTGTCGATCAGTTCGTCCGGCATCCCTCTGTTCGGTATGGACTCATCGAGGAAATAGAGCACCATGTCGGTGTTGTAGAGGTCGCCTTGGGCACTCTTGGCGAACCGATAGCCATTGTACCACTCCCGCATCACCGCTAGCGCGGCTTCGACGTCCTGATTGAACACCCCGTAGTCGCGGTACATTTCCAGCAGCTTGCGCACCTCCTCCTCGGTGAAGCCGAGCATGTCGTTGAACTCAGGGCGCAAGCTGATGTTTTTGCCGATGTTGAAGCCGCTGGTGACGTCGTCCATGGTAATCGGCGATACGCCGGTGATGAACATGCGCTCTAGACCGCCATCGCTGTGCCCGGCCCCCTCCTTGAGCGTGGCGAAAAAGTTGCGATAAAATCCGCCGCCGTGGGTGAAGGACTGATACGCCTCTTCGCCGTGATAGGCCAGTATCGTGTTGGCAAAGTTGTCGTACTCGTCGATGAGTACGTACAGCGGAATGCCGTGATCGCCAGCGTACAGGAATAACTCGTTGAGCTGGCCATTGACCGAACTCGGCGCGCGAATGTGCTGCCGCGCCGCCTCGGGAAACAAATCCGCATTGCGCTCCAGCGCGTGCCGGACTATCAGTTGACAATACTCTTCAAAGTGGTATTCGAGGGT
>JAGWBY010000063.1:1355-15895 GCA_021295675.1 Candidatus Latescibacterota bacterium
CCAGCAGGGACACCCAGCAGGATTTGCCAAAGCGACGGGGGCGAATAAAAAAGGCGTAGCGCTCCTCTTCCAGCGCGTGGACAAAGCGGGTCTTATCGACGTAGAGGCGATTTTCTAACCGAATGGCCTTGAAATCGGCCCAACCATAGGGAATGCGGGGGTAGGATGCGGGCATGACGACTCCTCAAACGAAGGAACAAGACTGAGCGTAACGATTGAGCAAAACAAGCGCAACGCGCTCACGTGGACGTATCCGACAAAAATCAGCGATTCGCCAACAGTTCCTCTATCTCAGGCGGAAAACCGCGCTGCCCATCGCGGTTGAGGCTGGTGCCGATGAGGCGGCCGTGTAGCACGTGTGCGCCATCGGCCTCTCTGAAGATATCTTGGACAAAGCAAAAGCGCAGGCGGCTCTCCCGTTCTACGCGCAGCTCAACTGTGAAGCGGTCGCCGCTGCGGAGAGGAGTCCTGTAGTCGATTTCTGCGCGGGTGAGGACTAAGTCGTGGCCCTGTTCGTGGAAGCGGGCAAAGCTGAGGCCGAGGCTTTGCAGATATTGATGGCGGGCGTGTTCGAGGTAGTGTTGGTAGATTGCGTTGTTGACAATGCCCTGTAAGTCGCATTCGTAGTCGCGGACGTCTAGGGTGAGCGTGAAGTCGGGAGGCTGTGCTGGCATGTTTTATTGTCCTATGGGCAAGAGAGGCTCTGCTTGTTGGATTGAGGGGACTTGGCTATTTTGTGCCCCGTAAAAGGAGGGCAAACGATGTTCAAAATATCCGTCTGGCACGGCGATCTGTCGGAATCGTACCTGCGCTACGTCACCCAACTCGGGGTGGATTGTTTGGACTTTGGCTCGGGTGATTACTTCCCCGGGGTCAAAGAGCAGGGCTATCCCGACTTGGACGCCGTGATAAAAATAAGAAAAAAAGTCCGTTCTTGGGGACTAGACTTCAACCGCGTGACCCTGCCGGACATAACTGAAAAGTTCATGTCCGGGCAGGACGACGGCGAGAAGGAGTTGGAAAACGCGGCCGCGGCACTGAAGGTCTTTGCCGAGGCCGGAGCACCCATTGCGCGGCAGCGATTCCACGGCGATGTGTTCCCCTGGATGCTCCACCGCTGGAACTCGCCAAGGCGCGGCGGCTATCACTACCGGGCCGAGAGCCGCAGCTTGGCCGAGAGCGACGAGGGGCCGCCTTCGCTAGAACAGCTCGATGCTTGGTGGGCGCGATTTTGCACGGTGTACGAGCGCTTGGTGCCCATTGCCGAAGACCGCGACATCAAGCTGGCGATCCATCCCTCGGACTCGCCGCTGCCGGATACGCCGCTGGGCGGCTTGGGTTTTCACAAGGTCATCGACGCCTTTCCCAGCCGCCAAGTACCCGCGCCGAGGCTGGGGGCTTGCCGTTGGTACTCGACGAGGTGCACAATTATGGGCGCAAGGGACGGATCTTCATGGTGCATTTGCGCAATGTGCGCGGGAGTTTGGCCACGGCCGAGGGGTTTGAGGAGACCCTGCTCGACGACGGCGACATGAATATGGCCAAAATTTTGCTGGAACTGGACCGGGTGGGTTTCGATGGGTGCATTAATCCAGATCACATTCCGGCGCTGGAAGGAGACGCGGGGGCATTGACGCGGGGGTTGGCGTACTCAGTGGGGTACATCAAGGCGTTGTTTGCCGCGTTGGCGGCGGTTAAGTAGTGAGCCGCAGATGAACGCAGATGTGAAATAACGTCGATCGGAGCGCACTTAGAAGCTGTCTGCAAACCCCTGGCGGCCTTCGCGCGGCTGCAAACGCGGCGGCCGGCGTTGGGCAAAGCCACCCATATTTCGTCAATATGGGCGGCGTTACCCGCCTTGTCCGCGGGGCACACCCGGAATTTACAGACAGCTTCTTAGAATTTTGAGACGGCTTCTAAAGTCGATGAGTCTCCAAAGAGGTTCCTATGACAACAAGCAAAAAGAAAATCGCGGCGATTATCACTGAATACCGCCCTCGGTCGCACGCCGACGTGATTGTCTCCAAGTTCCTCAAGGGTTTCCCCACGGACGAGGGCTTGTGCGCGCCGAGGGTCGAGGTCGCGTCTATGTACATCGACCAGTTTCCCGAAAACGACATGGGACGGGCGATGGCCCAAGAGCACGGGGTGCCGATTTTTAACAGCATCTCAGCGGCGCTGTGTCTGGGGGGACGGGAGCTAGCGGTGGATGGGGTATTGTCCATTGGCGAGCACGGGGACTACGCTTGGAACGAGAAGGAGCAGCAGCTCTATCCGCGGCGCTACTTTATGGAGCAAATTTGCGGGGTGATGGCGACGTCGAAGCGGGGGGTGCCGGTGTTCAACGACAAGCACTTGTCCTATAGCTGGACCGATGCGCTGTGGATGTACCAACGGGCACAGGCGGTGGGTGCGGCGTTTATGGGCGGGTCTTCACTGCCGGTGTGTTGGCGGCAGCCTTGGGTTGAGCACGAGTTGGAAACCCCCGTGGAAGAGGCAGTGGCGATTGGGTTTTCCGGGCTGGATATCTACGGGTTCCACACCCTCGAAGTGCTCCAGTGCATGGTCGAACGACGGCAGGGTGGGGAGACAGGAGTGGCGGCAGTGACTTGTCTGGAGGGGGAGGCTGTGTGGCGGGCTGCCGATGAGGGATTGTGGTCGCGGGAACTAGCAGAGGCTGCCTGCGCGACTATTGTCGATAAGCCCGAGGGGACGATGGAGGAGCACTGCGAAAACCCGGCGCTTTTTGCGGTGGAATACAGCGACGGATTGCGGGGGGCCGTGCTGATGCTCAATGGCTATGTCCACGACTTGGCGTACGCGGCGCGGGTCGGCGGGCAGGTGCAAGCCTGCGAGTTCCACGCCCAAGGGCACGGCGGGCTGGAAGGGGCGTACGCGCATTTTAGCTATCTGTCGCTCAACGTCGAAGAGATGTTCCTGAGCGGCGAGGCCCAGTATCCGGTCGAGCGCACCCTGCTGACTAGCGGCATCCTCGAAGCGGCGCTGACGTCGCGCTACGAGGGGTACAAGCGGCTGGAAACGCCGTGGTTGGACTTGGAATACCGGTCGTATGATGCGTTCCGTTGGCGACCGACTGGGCCGCGGCCGATTGGAGCCTGTCTAGATCCGTGGCCGCCGAGCGCGTGAGCATTAAAGGAGGCTCTGGATGCCTGCGTTCCAAGAGAGTCTGCGTCTAGCCCATCGGACCTTTGAAGAAGCGAGCGTGCCAGCGTGCCATACCCTAGCGCAATTGGGCTTTGACCAGCCCTATCAAGCCCTGCGGCGGCTGGACCTATTGGTCGATCTGGCGGGGCCAGCTTACGCCTTAGATCCCCCAGTGTCGCTGCTGGCGGCGGTGAGCCAGTCCGTCCAGCCCGACCAAGCGCTGCGGCGGTTGGCGGAATCACGACGCTACATCACCGGACCAACGACACCCCCATCTTGGGGCAGCAATTGGCGCAGATTTTGAGCTACAGCGGCTTTTTAACCGATGCATTGATGCGCGACCCGGCGCACCTCTATTGGCTGCTGGCCGAGACGACCTATATGAGCCAGCCGTTGGCCCTGTCTGCCCTCCGCCGCGCCCTAATCCAAGAGACGGATAGCGACGATCCCCTTGCGGACTTGTACCGATTCCAGCGGCGCGAGTTACTGAGGTTGGGCACGGCCCAAGTGCTGGGGATGAAAGACGTGCGGCAGGTCGGGCGCGAATTGGCCGACTTGGCCGACGGGATAGTCGATCAGGCCCTAAAGTGGGCTTGGGAGGAGTTGCTGCCGCGCTGGGGCCGGCCGCTGGACGAGTGCGGCCGGCCGGCCAAGTTTTGCGTGGTGGGCTTGGGCAAGTACGGCGGTCAAGAACTCAACTACAGCTCGGATGTCGATTTGTTGTTCATCTACGACGAAGAAGGCGAAACGCGCGCTCCGCGCGGCGGCTATTCAGTAGATAACGGCCAGTTTTTTCGGCGCTTGGGCGAACGGCTTATCCAGTTGTTGACTGAGATGACCGGGGAGGGATTTTTTTATCGCGTTGACATGCGGCTGCGGCCCGACGGAATTGATGGAGCCTTGGTGCGACCCTTGGCTAGCTACTTGAGTTACTACGAGGAACGGGGCGAGTTGTGGGAACGCCAGATGCTGATTAAGGCCCGCCGCGCCGCTGGTTCAACTCAAGTGTGGCAGCGCTTTCGCCAGATGCTGGTCCCTTTTGTCTTTCCGGGCCACTTCAAGGACGACCCGCGCCAAGAGATTGCCCGCGTCAAGCAGCGCATTGAAGCCGAAATAGCGAGTAGGGCCGGTGAAAACAATATCAAGCTTCAGCCTGGCGGTATCCGCGACATCGAGTTCATCGTCCAGTGCCTGCAGCTACTCAACGGCCATACCCATCCGCAAATCCGCTCTCACAATACTCTGACGGCGATTGAGCGCCTGCGCCGGGCCGAATTGCTTGCGCCAGCGGACGCCCAAACCCTAAAGGAGGCCTACCGCTTTTTGCGGCAGCTAGAAAACTTGCTGCAAATTCAGGAGGCCCAGCCGGTGTACGCGGCCAAATCCTAACGGAACTGATGGAACTGGACGAACCGCTAGCGGCGGTCTTGGAAGGGCATTGCCAAGGCGTCCGGCGGCTGTACGATGCGGTGTTTTGTTGACCAACTGATGTTACGCATCTGCGCCGAATCGGTAGGTGTAGGGGGCGGTTTGCAAACCGCCCCCTACGTTCACATAATCCAAGGAGAGATACCATGATGCAACGTCTCGCCACAATCGCGCTGGTCTTGGTGGCCAGCACTGCCTTCGCCCAAGAGCCAATGGGCGATCCGTCGATCATACCCGAAGGGGCCAAGCTCGAAGTGCTCTTCGACGGCGCGTTCTTTTCTGAAGGGCCGGCCGTGGCCTTCGATGGCTCGGTTTACTTTAGCGACATTACCTTTTCCATGGAATCGGGGATGCAGGCCGGGCACATCTGGCGCTACGATCCCAAGACCGGCCAGACTGCGATCTTTCGCTCGCCCAGCGGCATGTCCAACGGCCTCAAGTTCGACGCGATGGGTCGGCTGATTGCCGCGGAGGGCGCGGATTTCGGGGGACAGCGCGTGACGCGCACCGACCTTTCGACCGGTAAGACCGAGATCATCGCCGGGCTGTACGAGGGCCGTCCCTTTAACGCCCCCAACGACATTTCTATCGACGAAAAGGGCCGCATCTACTTCAGCGACCCGCGCTATCTGGGGCACGAGCCGATCGCCCAGCCGGTGATGGCGGTCTATCGCATTGACCCGGACGGCACCATCGAGCGGATCATCACCGACGCGGGCAAGCCCAACGGCGTTTGCGTGTCCCCGGACCAGCAGTCGCTCTACGTGGTGAGCAACGACAACGGCAATACGGGGATATTCCAATTGCTAGACATGCCCGCGCTCAAGGGCCGGATGGCGCTGTTGGCGTACGACTTGCATCCCGACGGCACGGCCACCTTCCGCGAGGTGATGGTCGATTACTATCCCGAAGACGGGCCGGATGGCTTAGTCGTCGATGCTGAGGGGAACCTGTACGTGGCGGTGCGGGACGTGACGCGCCCGGGCATTGTGGTGTATGCGCCCAGCGGCGAGGAACTGGGCTATATCCCCACGCCCGTGGTCCCGACCAATGTGGCGTTTGGCCGCGGCGAGGAGAGCAAGACGCTCTACGTCACCTACGGAGGAGGCGCGCCGCCGGAAAACCCTGGCATCTTGGCCAAGATAACAGTCGGCAAGGACGGATACCACCTGCCGGCCCCATAATTAGATGACCACATTAGACTGGGCCGTCGTCTTGGTCCTCAACGGCGGCATCGTCGCCTATAGCCTGATTGCCTTCCGCAACAAGGGCGAGAGTTTCGACTGGTACCTCGCGGCCAAGTCCATGCCCTGGTGGGTGATCGGGCTGTCGGCGTTTGGCACGGCTGTTGATAGCGGCGATTACGTCGGCATTGTCGGCGGATCGTACAACCTCGGGTTGTCGCAGTTGGCGCAGTGGTGGTTGGGCATTGCCGTGGGCTGGACCGTGCTCAGCTTTTTCGTCATCGTGCCGATGTACCGCTCGGGGGTTTTTACCAACGCCGAGTGGCTGGAGTTCCGCTTTGGGCCAGCGGCCCGCCTGCTAGCCGTCTTGATCAACGTCCAATCGCGGACCAACGTGCTGGGCAACATTTTCTTTTCCATGTTTCTGGTGCTCAATATCATCGCCGGAATCGAGGAGACGACTTGCTGGTTGGTGGTAGTGGGCGTGGCACTCAGCTCGGTGCTCTACATCGTGCGCGGCGGTTTGCGGGCCGGAGTGCTGACCGACGCGCTACAAAGCGCGACGATGATCGTGGCCTCTTTTGTGCTGTGGGGATTTGTCTATTCGGGTTTGGGTGGCTGGGATGGGGTGACGGCGCGGCTGGAGGCCGTGGAAGAAGGGTTGGCGGATACGCTGCTGCACGTGGGAGGCTATTCGCCGCCCGGTGTGCCTCCCTTCATCGTGATATTTGGCTTTTTGGTGGTGTTGACTACGTACGCGGTCATCAACCAGTACGAGGCCATCCGCTTCTTAGGTGCGCGCTCGGAGTGGGACTTCAAAATGGCTGCGCTGGTGGCCAGCATCGCCACGGCGATTTGCCTGTTCTTTAACGTCAGCTTGGGGCCGATGGCGCGGGCGCAGTTTCCCGGCTTGGAAATCGTCGATCAGGCCTATCCGCTGATGATCGAAGCGTACCTGCCCGCTGGGTTGGTCGGGCTGGTGGTCGCTGGGCTGGTGGCGGCTGGGTACTCGACTTTTGACTCCATTGGCATTGGCATTTCCTCGCTTTTTGTCCGCGACGTGTACGCGCGTTTTATCGTCAAGGACGCTACGGACGCGCACTACACTAAGGTGGGGCGGATCTCGGTGCCGATCATTCTGGCGCTGGGTTTTATCTATGTGCCCTTTTTAGGCGAGAAGGGGATGCTGATGTTCTATCTGCGGCTGGCCGGGGCCATTGCCGTGCCGCTGATGACGGTCATTTTGATGGGGGTTTTCACGCGAGTACACCGCGAGACTGGGATCGTCGGTTTGTTGGTGGGGCTTGGCTACGGGATGTCGGCGATCTTGGCCGATTTTAATGAGTGGCCGCTGCCGGTGTGGTACCAGAATACGTGGTGGACCTACCTGTGGAACTTGGTGCTGCCGGCGGTGAGTATGCTCGTCGCCTCGAAGCTGATTGATTGGCGGCGCGGTCCGGTGCGCGACGAAGAATTGCGCGGGCTGATTTACGTCCGCCACGAAGACCCGGCTGCACTGCGTCCGCTCATGGCCCGGCGGATTGCGGCGCTGGAAGGCACCTGGTTGCAGAAGACTCTGATAGAAGCACCTATTCGGCCAGAGTATCCTTTCCCGGTCGGCGAGGATGGTCCTAAGTGGTATTTGCGGCCGGGGGTGTGGATTGGGGTCTATTTGGCCGTGGCCAGCTTTTTGCTTTTTGTGGTGCTGTGGTAGGGCCGCCCGGCGTTCTTTACCGCATTCCCCCTGCTATCTAACTTATTCTATACGCTACGCTTATTCACTCTTCACAGGTCAGGTACGCCATGAGCGGGATTGAGGTGCGCGTCCTCGCCGACGAGACGGCGGTGGCTGCTGCGGCCGCTGGTATGTGCGCCGCGTGGCTGCGCCGCCGTCCCAATGCCGTGCTGGGTTTGGCGACTGGTTCGACGCCCGTGCCGACGTACAGCGAGTTGGTGCGGATGCACCATGAAGAGGGGCTTAGCTTTGCCCAAGCGTACACCTTCAACCTAGACGAGTACCTCGGCCTAGCTGGCGACCACGAACAGAGCTATCGCTTCTTTATGCAGCGGTGCTTGTTCGATCGCGTCAATGTCCGTCCCTATAACACGTTTCTCTTCGACGGCACGGCGTCAGACCCCGAGCAAGAGTGCTTGGCCTTTGAGGCCAAGATCCGCGCCTTGGGTGGGGTTGACCTGTGGCTTTTGGGCATCGGCGGCAACGGCCATATCGCCTTTAACGAACCCGGCAGCGATCCAGAGAGCCGCTCGCGGGTGGTAGCGCCCCATCCAGAGACCGTCGCCGCCAATAGCCGCTACTTTGCCGATCCGTCGGACGTGCCTCAGCTAGCTCTGACGGTGGGTTTGGCGACCATTCTCGAAGGGCGGAGCATCGCGCTGTTGGCTACTGGTGCTCACAAGGCCGCGGCTGTGGCGCGGGCTGTGGAGGGGTCTTGCGTGCCGGATTGCCCGGCCAGCCTGTTGCAAAACCATCCCGACTGTACATTCCTACTCGATCAAGCAGCGGCCTCGCACCTGACTGCGATCCGCGAGAGGAGCTAAGCGATGGTCGATACTGGAGAGCTGACCAAGGTCGAGCGCAGGGCCGTAGAAAATTCGCCTTTTGCGGCACAATACCCTCCGACCGAGCACATCAAGACCATTGTAGTTGAGCACTTCCCGGCGCTGGGGAAGCTAGCGGCGATGCGCTTTGTCGAATGGGTCCAGGACCATCCCGGCGGCGTGGTCTCGCTGCCGACGGGCAAGACGCCCGAGCACTTTATCCGCTGGGTCGAGCGGCTGCTGCGGCATTGGGACGAGGCGGATGTCCGCGCTCAACTCGAAGAGGCTGGCATTGACCTAGGGCGCAAGCCGGATCTGCACAGCCTGCACTTTGTGCAAATCGACGAGTTCTACCCGATTGACCCCCGGCAGGACAACAGTTTCTACGCGTATGTAAACCGCTTTTACATTGATGGTTTTGGGTTGGACCCGGCTAAGGCTCTGCGGATCAATTGCGCCGAGATCGGCTTGCAAGCCGGCCAGACCTTGAGCGAGGTGTGGCCAGACGGCACTGTGGATCTCTCGCTGCGCTATCGGACCGCCCGCACCTCGCTCGAGCGAGTGCAGCAGGACGCGCTGCAAAGGATCGACCAGTGGTGCCAAGAGTACGAGGAGCAAATCCGCGCCCTCGGAGGCATTGGCTTTTTCTTGGGAGGCATTGGCCCGGACGGGCACATCGGCTTTAACGTGCGCGGCTCGGACCACTTTTCGACGACGAGGCTGACGGGGATCAACTACGAAACGCAGGCCGCGGCCGCTGGCGACTTGGGCGGCATTGAGGTGGCGCGCAAGCGGCTGGTCATCACCATTGGCTTGGGCACGATTGTTGATAATCTCGACTGCTGTGCCCTGATCATCGCCGCTGGCGAGACCAAGGCCGGTATTGTCGCCGCCGCGGTCGAGCAAGCGCCAGACGTGCGCTATCCGGCCACGGCGTTGCACCGCCTACCCATGGCGCGGTTCTACATTACCCAAGGAGCGGCCAAGGCGCTCAGGGCTAGGCGGCTCGTGCTCGTGGAGCAGCGGGCAGCCATGGACGACGAGATGGTGGAAAAAATCGTCATTGACTTAGCCTGCGGCTTGGGCAAAAGGATCGTCGAGTTGACCGAGGGCGACTTTGCCCGAGATGACTTTGGTGCCGTGCTGTTGCAGCAGCGCCCAGAGGGGATTGCCGCGTTGACGCAGATGGTACACGACCGCCTGATAAGCAAAATCGAGCGGGGATCTCAGACCCTTTCCGGGACGCGCTTCCTGCACACGGAGCCGCACCACGACGACCTAATGCTGGGCTACCTGTCCTATATCGTCCGCCATGTGCGCGACGCCACCAACGTGCATTATTTCGCCTGCTTTACCGGCGGCTTTACTGCGGTGACCAATCGCTTTATCGAGGCCCACTTGCAACGGCTGCGGCGCTTTTTGCCCAGCGCCGAGTGCGCTGTGCTGTGGAAACAGGGCTACTTTGACCCTAGTTACGAAAACGGCCGCAACCGCGATGTTTGGCAGTACCTCGACGGGGTCGCCGCCGCGGACCCGCTGTTGTGCGACCAAGGGGCGGCACGGCGCTTTTTGCGGAACCTCGTCGAGCTGTACGACGTTGAGGACCTCGAAGACATTGAGGTTCGGTTGACGGAGTTGGAGATCTACTTCGCCAGCCGCTATCCGGGCCAGAAGGACGCGCCGGAGGTGCAGATGCTCAAAAGCAAATGCCGCGCGTGGGAGGCCGAGTGTCTGTGGGGGTATTTTGGTTGGGATTGCGCCAGCGTCAAACACCTGAGCCTCGGCTTTTACACCGGCGACATCTTCACTCAAGAGCCGACGCTCGAAGACGATGTGCCGCCCGTCCTCGCGCTCCTCGACCAAGTAGCTCCCGACGTGGTCGGCGTGGCCCTAGACCCAGAGGCCAGCGGGCCGGACACCCACTACAAGGTGCTACAGGTGATCACCGAGGCACTCCGCCGCTACGAGCGGCAAAGTGGCCGCTCCGAGATCAAGGTTTGGGGCTATCGCAATGTGTGGTACCGCTTTGATCCCAGCGAGGCCAATATCTTCGTGCCGGTGTCGCTCAATATGTTTTCGGTCATGCACAGCGCCTTTATGAACACCTTTATCTCCCAGCGCGACGCCTCATTCCCCAGCTACGAGCACGACGGACCCTTCTCCGAACTGGCGCAGCAGGTGCAGGTGGATCAGTATCAGAAGATCAAGACCTGCCTCGGCCACAGGTGGTTCCACGAACACCCCAGCCCTCTGATCCGCGCTACGCGGGGCCTCGTCTTCCTCAAGGAAATGGATTTGGCCGAATTCTACGAACGCAGCCGGGTGCTCAAACAGGCGACTGAGCAGTCCGGCCACAGTATTGTGGCCGCAAACCGCTGAGAAAGGAACAGATAATGCTTAGCGAAAAAATACAACAAGCTCTCAACAATCAGCTCAACTCGGAGTTTTCCTCGGCCTATACGTACCTGTCGCTGGCGGCCTATTTCGAGGACCTTGAACTCAATGGTTTTGCCCACTGGATGAAGATCCAGTACCAAGAGGAGCTGATGCACGCGGAGAGGATTTACGCTTTCATCAATGACCGCGATGGCCGCGTGCGCTTGCAGGCCCTCGCCGCGCCACAGGGGGATTGGGACTCGCCGCTGGACGCCTTCAAATTCGCCCTAGCAGGCGAGCGTGCTCTGAGCGAGAGAATCTATGAGGTAGTAGATGAGGCCCTTGCCGAGCGCGACCACGCCACGCACACCTTTATGCAGTGGTTTGTCAACGAGCAAGTGGAAGAGGAGGCCATCGTCCGCAACATCGTCAGCGATATGGAACTGATTATCGAAAGCCGCGATGGAATTTTTCTGATGGATCGGGATCTGGCGGGCAGGAGGCCGCAGGGCGAGGGGATGAATTAGGGTGCTTGCTCAGGTGCGTTGGAGGGATTTCCAGCGGTCGTAATAGACGTGCAAGGCTGCGGGCAACCTAGCGCGTTATGCGTCGTCGAGCAGGAACTGGAAGTGCGCTACGGTCGCGGCAAAACGGCAAACCCCACCGAATCCACCGACGCCGAGCCGAACAGCCCGATGCCGCCTTCTACCTGAAAGAACGGCCGCTCGAAATAGTCGCCGGCCTGTCCCCCAAAGCCGCCCTGTTCCTGCTGTTCGGGGCTGGAGCGGGCGTACTCGAACCAGTTGTGATCGACTGCGTACACCTTTATCAGAGAACGCCCGGTATAAACCACGGCAAACCACGGCCAGCGTACGATTCCGTCGCTGGCGGCGAAGGGCGGCGATTGGTTGGCTAGCAAGTCATCCGGGTCCCGGTCGTATATATCTGGGAAATCCTCGTCGAGCAATTGCGCGTCCTCTTCCAAAGCGAAGAGTGCCGCTTGGTAGGCTTCCCCCACCTTTTCCAAGTGGAGTTCGATTATGCCCTCCAGATGAGTAAGCTGATTCTCTGGTGCCGTGTACACCTCGTCCCCCATCTCGGCAAACGACTTGAGAGTCCGCATGATCTCTTGGGTATCTTCGTCCAATAAAACCGCCTGCCGCACCCGCACCCGCTCTGGCGTGGTGGTGCTCGCCCGGACCGTTTTTCCCTCGACTTCTACTTCTAGCCGGTACTCGGTCAGGGGTTCCACTTGAGGAGACTCTGATGGTGGCAGATAGCGGCCGGGCGTAGCCGGGTCGGGTGCGTACTCGAAGATTTGATCCCCTTGGAAGACGCGCACTTGGGCGTCAAGTACCCCCGCCGCATCTTGACTGTAGAATTGGCCGGGAGGCAAGGTGCGGCGCACGAACAATTCGGGCAGGGTCTGATCAACTAGCAGAATCCCGTCCACCACCAACGCGCTGCCTTCTTCTACCGAGCCGAAGAGATCGCCCGGCTGGCGCTCGGCAGCGCAGGCTGTCAGGAACAGGACGATGAGCAAATAGCGCACGACTTCCTCCTTAAAACGAAAAATTGAAGCCCAGCGTGGGTACGGTGGGCAATTACTTGAACACCTCTGACCGGGTTTGTAACTGCTATAGACGACTCCATTCGTCCAAAGTTATCCTACGTTCAATTATGTCTTCCACCTCGCGAATCATCATACGAAGCTGCGGGACTGAGTATTCCTTGTTCGACGGGAGGGCTAGTCGATGATTCCCATGGAGCATGAACTGGTGCCGTGAACCCGAGAAGGGGCCGTCGAAGCCAAGACCACGCAAGCGCCGAATAAAAAGAATGCGCTTACATGGCACCCAACGACTCACGAGCAGGTTCCTTATTTAAATTGATCCCTGAAAGAACCGGTAGAGTATGCCCGAGCCTCAGGCCGAGGAGCAACCAGTCCTCCAAAGTGGAGCGCAATAAACGTTCACATTCTTTCAGCGTGGTCCCAAAAGCGAGAACACCCTTGCATGGTGGGATCCGCCCCGCGAAGGTGCCGTCATCCAATTTGTCGTAAACCGCCACTTCCATGGCCTGTTCAAGATAGTCGCTGAGAATGCATTCTGTCCTCATTTTTGTTCCTCCTCAAAACGAAAAATTGAAACCCAGCGTCGGCACGATGGGCAATTGCTTGATTACCTCCGGCTCGGTCTCGGGATTGTTCGTGTTGAACTGCACAAACCACTCGTTGCGCCGGCTGTAGAGATTGAAAATTTGCAAGTAGAACTCGACGTCGAGACCCCACAGCCCAAACTTGCGGCTGGCACTGGCATCGAGGCGGTGATAGGGCAGCAGGCGAGCGCTATTGCGGTTGGCTGGTAGCACGTAGTCTTGCAGCGACCCAGTGGTCGGCTCGCGTAGCGTATAGCGGGCCGAGGCTGGGGTGAAAGCCTGTCCGGTGGCGTACACGAGGTTTGAGCCAAGGCGCCATTTGCCCAAGTTGTACGAGACCACAAAAGACAGGTCGTGGCGGCGGTCGTACTTGGGAGGGAAGGCGCGTCCACGGTTTAGTTCGGAGAAAGTGCGCCGCGCGGTGAGCGCCCCGGTGCGCCGCTGCAAAAAGACTTCGACCCCACTGGCCCAGCCGCTGCCCCCGCTTTTGAATATGTCATCCGAGCGCGTGCTTTCGCTATCGACGGCTACTGCGTTGTCCAGCACCACCAGATTGGCCAAGTCGGTGTAGTAAGCCTCCACGGAGAGCTGGTAGCGCCGCGAGGGGTTCCACTCCGTGCCTATCACCCCCTGATAGGAGCGGCCCGGCTCAACGGTGTCGTCGAGCGGCACCCAGAAATCGCCGCCGCTGAAGGTTTCGGTGGTGATCAATTGCAGGTACTGGCGGTACATCCCCGCGGCGGCTGAGGGCGCGGCTGAGGGACAGCCTCGGCGCAAAGTGCAGGCGATCTCCAACGCTGAAATAAGTACCTCGTCCCCCGAGTCGCAGCCGCGTGGTTGGCCCGGCCTGCCACTCGTCTTGGATATAGGCCGAGGCCAACACCGACTTCTGGTACAAGGACTGCTCCTCCTGGTTGAAGGACTGGGAATAGTCGAACTCGAACAGGGTAGCCAGAAAGCCGAGGGTGAGGGTGTGGTCGCGGTTGGCGAAGTAATCCACGTCGCCCTTGAGCGACCAATCGCGGATGCTGTTGGTGAAGCCGAATGGCGTGTCGAAGAAACTAAACGTGAGGATGTTTTCGTACGACGAGCCGGCGGCCATGAAGTGCCCGAACAAGGTCGGCGAAAACACCCGCGTCCAGCGCGCGGTCATGGCGCGGTTGCCCCAGCGTATATCGACGAAGGATTCATTCTCATCTTCTATGTCCAGCCGCAGATCGTCTTGGCCCCAGTACGTGCTCACGGTAAAGGTGTCGTCGCCCCAGCGCTGATTGACTTTGCCGTTGAAGTCGTAGAAGTAATAGTTCAAGGGGATGTCTATATCGAAAGAGCGGATGGCGCTGAGCACGGGTTCTAGGTAGGTGCGGCGGCCGGCCATCATCCACGAGCCTTGACCCACCGGCCCTTCGGCCAGCAAGCGGCTCGCAATTAAGCTGATGCCGCCTCGGCCGCTGAAGCGTTGGCGGTTGCCCTCGCGATTGCTTACGTCGAGCACTGCCCCGAGCGTGCGGCCGTACGCCGCCGGATAGGCTCCCTTGTATAACTGGACGTCCTTGATGGCGTCTGGGTTGAAGGTCGAGAAGAAGCCGAACAGGTGCGAGGGATTGTACAGGGGGATGTGGTCGAGGAGGATGGCCGTTTGGTCGGGGCCGCCGCCGCGCACGTACAGGC
>JAGWBY010000064.1 GCA_021295675.1 Candidatus Latescibacterota bacterium
CGAGTTGGGGCAGGCACTCAAAGGAGCTGACCTAGTCTTTATCTGCACGCCGATCAAGCGGATTCTGACGCTGATTGCGGAGGTGGGGCAGCTCGCCGAGCCGGGGACACTCGTTACCGATGTGGGGAGTACCAAGCGGCGCATCGTCGCAGCGGCCCAAGCCCATTTCAGCGACGAGGTGTACTTTGTCGGTGGCCACCCAATGGCTGGTTCTGAAAAGGCGGGCGTGGCCGCGGCCGATCCGTTTCTCTTCCAGAATGCGATCTACATTTTGGTCCCCGACCAGCAGGTTCCAGCCGATCGCTACCAAGCATTGACTGCTCTCTTGCGGCAGGTCGGAGCGCGGGTGATGGAACTGGACGCGGGAGCACACGACCGGGCAGTCGCCGCGATCAGCCACTTGCCGCAGATGATAGCGACCTCGCTGGTGAGTATGGTCGGGCGGTTGAATGCCGAGCGCGATCACTTTCTGCCGCTGGCGGCTGGCGGTTTCCGCGATCTGACGCGGATTGCCTCTAGCCCGTTTGCGCCGGTGTGGGAGGATATATGCGCGACCAATGCCGACGAGATCCGCGCGATGATCGACCGCTACATCGCCGCGCTCGCGGATGTGAGGGGGAGACTGGAAGCAGAGGAACTAAAGGCGGATTTTGACTTTGCCAATGAGATTCGGGGTTCCATCCCGAGGGATTCAAAGGGGTTTATCCACGTGCTGCACGAGATCTTGGTGCTAGCTGAAGATCGGCCGGGTGTCATCGCCGAGATAGGGCAGGCGCTGGGCGCGGAAGGGGTAAACATCAACGATATTGAGGTGATGAAGGTGCGCGAGGGCGAGGGAGGGACGCTGCGGTTGGGATTTGACAGCGCGGAGCACGCGGAGCACGCGCAGGGAATTTTGACTAGGCTCGGGTATGTGGCGCGGAGACCCTAGGCTATGGCAGCGACCGTAACCCCTGTCAAGAAAATCGCGGGGCAAGTCTCAGTGCCCGGAGAGCGAGAGCCAGCCGAGCGTGCGCTCGTGTTGGCCGCATTGAGTGAGGGGAAGAGCACTGTCCGCCACGTGCCCGTTGCCGCTGACCGGGTGGTCGGTCTGTTGCGCGAGTTGGGCGTTGACATCGCCAAGCGCGCAGGTGCCCATGTGGTGCGCGGCGTTGGGCTGCGGGGGTTTCGGGACGCAGCGGGACCGCTCGACCTAGAGGGGTTGGGGGATACCGCGCTGTTATTGCTTCCCATGCTCGCCGGACAGACGTTTCGCTCGCAGGTGAAGTTGGGAATGGAAGCCGAGCGGTGTCGGCCATTGCTCAACCTGCTGGCCCAACTCGGATTCGCCGTCGAACAGGAGCGCGCGGACACCTTTGTAATCGGGGGTCAGCAGGCCAAAGGGTTTGTTCTCTCCGAGGCACCGCCAACCGACGCCCTAGCGCTGGGCGCAATGGTAGCTGCGCTTTTTGCTGAGGGGACGACCGCGCTGAAAGTCGGCAGTCGCGTGGAGCGCTTGTTGCGCGGGTACGGAGTCGCCGTCGAGCGGCGCAAACTGTTGTCGGTAGAGGGCAGGCAGGCGCTGCAGGGCGTTGACGTAGAGGTGCCCGGTCAACTTGCGCTGACCTATCCGCTCATGGGGGCCGCGCTGTGTCGCAAGGGGTCGGAGCTAACCATCAAGCGCGTGGCCATTCGCTCTGGGCAGCGGGCCTTTTTGGATTTGCTGCGGCAGATTGGGGCGGAGATTGTCGCGGAAGACCTCGGGGAAAGCGAGTTCGATTTGCACGTGAGCGCCAGCCAGTTGAAGGCTACGCGCGTGGCGGGGTCGCGAGCCGATAAGGTCGCCGACCAGATCGCGTTGCTAGCAGTCTTGGCGACTCAGACGCAGGGGACGACGGTCATCCGCGATATCGAAGACATGCCGCATGTGGAGCATTTGTGCGCTGCGCTACGCTCGCTCGATGCGCGGATCGGCCAGTTCCCCGAAGGACTCGTCATCAAAGGCGGCTTCCCGCTTCAGGGCGGCCAACTCGACGGCAAAGGAGACCCTAATTTAACCATGGCTTTTGCCGTGGCCGGGCTGTTGGCCGAAGGGGAGTTGACCATCGAAGGCAGCGATTGCTTGACGCCCATCTGGCCCGATTTTTTTAAGACCGTACAATCTATTGGAGGAGATTGAAGATGAGAGGAATCTTTCGGCTCTTTGTGTGCTCGGCTGTGATGTTGTGTGGCGGCCTACTCGCCATTCGCTTGCTCTACGGCGTATCGTGGCGCGAATCCTTCGAAATTGCCAACTGCTTCATTGAGGATTTGCTCGGGTGATTTCCGGGACGACGCGGGTGCTCGGCGTCATCGGCGACCCGGTCGCACACACAGCGTCGCCGGCCATGCACAACGCCGCGCTCAGGGCGCTGAATCTCGACTATGCGTACGCGGCGTTCCGCGTTGCTCCCGCAGCCTTGCCCCAAGCGCTCGCCGGAATGCGCGCCTTCGACATGGTTGGGCTGAATGTGACGGTGCCGCACAAGCAGGCCGTCATGGCGCATCTCGACGAGATTTCCGCGGAGGCCCAGAGCATTGGTGCGGTCAATACCATTGCCAACCGCGATGGTCGGCTCGTGGGGTACAACACCGACGCCTTTGGGATCGTGCAGAGCCTCAAGGCCGATGGTGGTTTGGACCCGTTGCCGCCCAAGGTCGCGCTCCTCGGTGCGGGCGGCGCGGCGCGAGCCGTTCTCTACGCGCTGTTGGCGCGGGACGAGGTGGAGGAGGTGCTGTTGCTCAACCGCACGGTGGAAAAGGCCGCAGCCCTTGCTGGCGACCTCGACAGTGCTGGTAGGGTGCAGGTCGGGTCGTTGGCAGAGACCGGGCCGATTGGGGACGCTGGTTTGCTCATCAACGCCACGGCGCTGGGGATGCACCCCCGCGACGACGTTTCGCCATTGGCGGATCCGTCGTGTCTGCACGAGCACATGCTGGTCGCCGATATTGTGTACAATCCGCTGGAAACCGTGCTCATGCGGCAGGCTGCCGCCGCTGGTGCCTCGGCGATCAACGGCTTGGGTATGCTCGCTTGGCAGGGCGCGCGTTCGTTTGAGATATGGACGGGTGTCGAGCCGCCGGTCAAGGCGATGATGGCGGCCGCACTGGAGCATTTTCCCGATTAGGCCGCTGAGAATAATGACAAACAACATAGATAGCGCATGATAACCGAATCATTAGAAACGCGCATTAGCGCGGCACTGGTCCGAGCGGGCGTGCCCGCGGATTCTCCGGCTCTCGTCGGCCCGGCTACCCGCCCGGAGTTCGGCGACTATCAGGCCAATGGCGTGATGGCCGCGGCCAAGAAGCTGAAGACCAATCCCCGCGCACTCGCCGCTCAGGTCGTAGAGGAACTGGATCTGGAGGATATGGCCTCGTCTGTGGATATCGCCGGGCCGGGCTTTATCAATATCCAACTCAAGGGCGAGTGGCTGGCCGCTCAGCTAGGGAACGTGCTGGCCGATCCGCGACTGGGCGTGCCCAAGGACGCGCCGCAAAAGGTCGTACTCGACTACTCGCATCCCAACTTGGCCAAGGAAATGCACATCGGCCATCTGCGCAGCACGGCGTCCTCGAATTTTCGGGTCACGAGGTCGTGCGCCACAATCACGTGGGCGACTGGGGGACGCAGTTTGGGATGCTCATCGCCCACTTGGACGAGCTTGCGGATCCGGCCACGGAATTGGCCGATCTAGAAATATTCTACCAATCGGCGCGTCAGCGCTTTGATCAGGACGAGGCGTTCGCCGATCTGTCACGGGAATACGTGGTCAAACTGCAAGGCGGCGACCCGCACGTGCTGGGGATGTGGCAGCAGTTCATCGACGAGTCGCTCGCCCACGGCCAGCGCATATACGACGCGCTAGGGGTTGGTCTCAAGCCCGAAGACGTGCAGGGCGAGAGCGCGTACAACGACGACTTGCCTAGCGTGGTCGAGGATTTGCGGGCCAAGGGTTTGCTGGTGGAGTCCAACGGGGCGCAGTGCGTCTTTTTGGAGGAATTCAAAAACAAGGACGGCCAGATCACGCCAGTGATCGTACAGAAGTCGGACGGCGGCTATCTCTATGCGACGAGCGACCTCGCGGCTGTGCGCTATCGGGCTGGCGCACTCACTGCCGACCGCATCCTCTACATCGTGGATGCGCGCCAGTCGCTTCACTTGCAGCAGGTCTTTGCGGTGGCGCGGGCGGCTGGGTACGCGCCTGAGACGACCGCTTTGGAACACCACGAGTTTGGCGCGATTCTCGGCGCAGACAACCGGCCGTTCAAGACGCGGGCCGGCGGCGTGGTCAAACTGATGGACGTGTTGGACGAGGGCGTGGCGCGGGCCTTTGCCCAAGTGAGCGAGAAGAATCCCGACATGGACGAGGCCGAGCGGCGGCAGATCGCCCGCGTGATTGGCATTGGCAGCATCAAGTACATGGAGCTGTCGTTCAACCCAAGATGTTGGCCCTCGACGGCAATACCGCTCCGTACATGCTCTATTCGTACGCCCGCATCAAGAGCATGTTCCGCCGCGCCGACGTGGCTGAAGATGCGCTCGGCGGGGAGATAATCATTGACGAAAGGGCCGAGAATGCGCTCGCCATCAAACTGTTGCAGTTTCCCGAAGTGGTCGCGGCCGTGGCCCGCCAGTGCTATCCGCACGTGCTCTGCAATTATCTCTACGAGTTGGCCGACGCCTTTATGAAGTTCCCGCGCGGACGAGCCGGTGCGGACGAGTCGGCTGCTGCTGGCACTGCTGACCGCGCGCATCGTGCGCCAGGGCCTCGACCTGCTCGGCATTGAGACGCTCGAGCGAATGTGAGGCGTGGGCCATGACGGAAGGGCCGGTATTTCTGACTGGTTTTATGGGCGTGGGCAAGACCCGGGTCGGGCGCATTCTGGCGCGGGAGCTAGGGCGTTGCTTTTTGGACACCGACCGGATGATCGAACAGCGCACCGGCAAGACCATTGCGGAGATTTTCACCGACGAAGGCGAGGCGCACTTCCGCCAGCTAGAGCGCGACTGCGTCCTCGAAACCTGCCAGCGCTCAGATGCCGTAGTGGCCTTGGGCGGTGGGGCAGTTACTCGCGCCGACAACGTCGCGGCCGTGCGCTGTGCTGGCATCTTGGTATGCCTCAAGGCCGACGTGGATACGATTTTCGCCCGCGTTAGACGCCGCTCTAACCGGCCCCTGCTCGCCGGACTGGACCCACAGGCGCAGCGCGCCAAGATAGAGACCCTGCTCCGCGAGCGCGCTCCTTATTACGACCAAGCCCATATCGAGCTGTACACCACGCAGGCACAGACGCCAGAGGACACGGCCGGGAAACTCCTCGGCTTATTGGAGAACTATGCAAAGAATTGACTTAGACCTCCCGGGGGCTGCATACCCCATTTTCGTCGGCCACGACGTCTTAGGGGAACTGGGGCCGCATTGCCGCGACTTGGCCTTGGGTCGGCAGGTTGCGCTAATGAGCGACGAGATCGTGGCGGCGCGCTACCTACAACCTGCGGCCGCGAGCTTGCGCGCCGCTGGATTTGAGGTGTTGGAGATTGTCTATGCCGGGGGCGAGGAGGCCAAGAACTTGAGCGGGGCCGAGGGCATTTTCACCCAGATGATCGGGGCCGGGTTCGACCGCGGTGCTTGGGTCGTGGCCCTCGGCGGCGGCGTAGTCGGCGACATGGCGGGCTTTGTCGCCTCCACTTATTTGCGCGGCGTGCCCTATGTGCAGGTGCCGACGACCATCGTCGCGCAGGTGGATTCGAGCATCGGCGGCAAGACGGGCGTCAACCACGCGCTGGGCAAAAATCTGATCGGCACCTTTCATCAGCCGCGCTTGGTCTTGGCCGACACCAACGCGCTGCACTCGTTGCCGAGGCGAGAGCGGGTCGCGGGCATGGCCGAGGTGGTCAAACACGGGCTGATCCGCGACGCTGAGCTGTTCGCCTTTTTGGAGGAGCACTTGGAGGAAGTCGTGGATATGGCGTTGGCACCGGACACCTTGGACTGGCTGATCGGCCGCAATGTGGAGATCAAGGCCGAGGTGGTGGTCGCCGACGAAAAGGAGCAGGGCTTGCGGGCCATCCTCAATTACGGGCACACCATTGGACACGCGATTGAGGCCGCCACGGACTACGGCCGCTACCGGCACGGGGAGGCGATAATTTTGGGCTTGATCGTCGCGGGCGAAATTGCCTGCCGCGAGGGGTTTTGGCCCGAAGCGGAAAGGCAGCGGCAGGACGCGTTGCTGGCGAGGTTGGGGGTACCCAGGGGGTTGGCCGAGGTGGAGATGGAGCGGATTTTGGCCTGTGCTTATGCCGACAAGAAGCGAGTGGATGGGCAGTTGCGGTTTGTGCTGGGTCGGCGGATTGGGGAGGTAGAGGTCGTGGAGGGAATAACCGATGAGACGGTGCGCGCGGCTATTGCATACGCGCAGCGTGTTTCGGCTGAGACTCCGGCGTGAACTCAGTCGAACGCTCAACGTCGAAGCCTTTGGCGAGGAATGATATGAGTGAAAACCAGCCCCACAAAGTTCACCTAGTCAGTTTGGGATGCCCGAAAAACACGGTTGATTCCGAACGGATGCTGGGGCTTTTGCAGGGCCATGCCTATCAGATGACGGACGTGCCGGAAGAGGCGGACGTGGTGGTGGTCAATACCTGCGGCTTCATCGAGCCGGCCAAAGAGGAATCCCTCGCCGCGATCATGGACGCGCATCGGCTCAAGCAAGAGGGGCAGTGCGAGGGGGTGATCGTCACGGGGTGTCTATCGACGCGCTACTACGAAGAACTCGAGCAGGAGTTGGTGGAAGCCGACAAGCTGCTGACGATCGCTGACGAGGCCGACATCGTCCACCACGTTGACGAGGTGTTGGGCGTCCAGCGGCTCGGGTACTTGGCTAGCTTGCCGCGGACTTCGCTGACGCCCAAGCACTGGTCGTATCTGCGCATATCGGACGGCTGTGATCACCAATGCGCCTTTTGTGCCATTCCCGCCATCCGCGGACGGCACGTGAGCGAGCCGGTCGAACAACTCGTGGCCGAGGCTGAGCGGCTCGCTGCGGAGGGGGTGCGGGAGTTGGTCTTGGTCTCGCAGGATTCGGTGCGTTACGGGGCCGATCTCTACGGTCGTCCCCAGCTCGTGCGCCTTTTGCAAGCGCTCGCCGAGGTGGAGGGCATTGAGTGGATGCGCTTGATGTACACCTATCCGGCGTTTTGGACTGAAGAGCTGATCGATTTCTACGCTGCGTGCGACAAGATGTGCCTGTACATCGACATGCCGCTGCAACACATCTCCGACCCGGTGCTCAAGCGCATGAAGCGGGCGACGACGCGCCAAAAGACGCTTGATTTGTTGGCGCGGCTGCGGGCGCGGCTGCCGGGGGCTGGGCTGCGCTCGACGTTCATCGTCGGCTTTCCCGGGGAAACCGAGGACGATTTCGCCGCCTTGCTGGAGTTCGTGGCTGAGACGCGCTTCGACTATGCGACCGGCTTTCTCTACTCGCCGGAAGATGGGACTTCGGCGTATGAGCTTGGCGACCCGGTCAGCGAGGAGGTCAAGCAGGAGCGCTACAGCCGCCTGACGCAACTGCAGGAGCGCGTGGGCACGGAGAAAAACGACGAGCTGGTCGGCACACGGCAGCAGGTCTTGGTCGATGCGCGCGTGGGGGAGATGTGCTATGGGCGGATGGAGCGCGACGCCCCGGAAATCGACGGCCAAGTAGTAATCACTGAGGGCATGCCTCCGGTGGGTTCTTTCGTCGAAGTGGAGATCACCGCGGCCGCGCCCTACGAGTTGAGTGCTAGGGTGGTGGGAGAGCCGCGTTGAATAAGGCAAAGCCGCGTGATATCGCCGTGGATGGCCGGGCTAGCGAGTTGGTCATCGGGTGGAGCGATGGCCGCGAGAGTCGCTACGACTTGGAGGGGTTGCGGCGCGAGTGTCCCTGTGCCCACTGCCGGGAAGTGCGCGACGCGAATGAGGGAGGATTGACGCTCTTGCAGCCCGAGGCGGTGTCGGCCACAGCCGAGGTGCGGGGAGTTAGCTACGTTGGGCGCTACGGCATTCGCATCGAATGGGCCGACGGGCACGACCACGGCATTTATACGTTTGAGTTTTTTCGCGCGCTAGACGCGGGCGGGTGAGGTAAAGTCGTATCTACTCTGTCAATGCCGCAGCGAGAGAGAATCACCCGTATGTTCGCGTTCACAGGTAGGACATATCTTACATAGGTGCCGATTTAGGAGATGTGCTGCTGCCAGTAGGAGGCCTCCTGTTGCATGGAGGGCTACTTCAAAGATTCCTTCAGTAGCAATGTGGGCGGTGGCGATGAACGCTACTGCCACTACGAGGATGAGAAACGCTCTCCAACTTCTGTGATGCCTAATCCCCCAAACGACGCTACCTAATGCGAGCGCAACCGCTCCAATAATGATCAGTTCCGCGCGTTCGCTTGCGAGAAACCCAAGCCCCAGTAACGGCAGAATTGTTACTAAAAGCGGCATTGCCACGCAGTGGATAGCACACGAAAAAGACAGAAATGCTCCTATGGTATCTACTAGTTCTTGATCAAAATAGTTTTTCACTTTTTCCATAGGTCTCCTTGCAGACTGCCCACGGCGAACTTTCTCGGCGTGGGATCATAGAACTTCTCGTTGAATCGAATGGTTGTGGCTTGGTACGTATATAATTCCCTCTTCATGCCGCCTGACGCACTGGAACGTCGCGGGGGGCGCGGGCGATCCACTGTTCGGCGAGGAGGAGTCCGAGGGCTAAAATCAGGAATTCGCGCCACAGCTCGCGGCCGTGGCGATTGCCCAAGACTGCGAGGCGCAGGTCGTCGCCGGGGTTGAGGAAATGGACTTCTGCGTCTGGGAAAACGCTCCGTACGTACTCGGGTGCTACGGGCGCGAGTGCGGATTCGCGGGCGTCGAAGTTGACGGCGAACGCATCGACCTCTGCGCCCGCAGCGCGCAGTCGCCAGATGCCAACCTCGCCGACGTGGGGAACTTTCCACAAGTATTGGCCACCGACGGGCTCCGGCTCTAAGCGCAGGCGCTCGCCCGACGGCGTCTCAGCCTCTACCACTGCTTCCATCGGCACATCGGCCAAGCGGCGATAGACTGTTTCTCCCACCAAGTAAGCGGCGTGGCGGTCGGGCGGCAGGCTCAACTCGCGCACCAAGCGGTGCAGAAGGGGGGCGAACAGCCCGCGTTGGTGAAGGTCATTCCACTGCGGGTCGATGGGGAAGGCCGCGAGCGCGACGCGCCCTTCTTCCTTCCAAGTAAGCGCCATGGCGAGCTGTCCGTCGCTGAAGCGGACCAAAGGCAAAAGGTCGGGTGCGGGGACCATGGCGAAATAGCCGTAGAAGCGCGGCTGATCGCCGCTGCTGGCGATGAGGTCGTTGAAAAGCGGGTGGTGCGGCTCGTCCGAATCTAAGACTTGATAGTTGGCTGTGTTGCCGGGTGCGCCGATCCGGTTTTTGAAGCGTCCTGGAGTCAGGCCGGGCAAGAGGTCGCGGTTGTAGTAGCCGAGGTCGCTGTGCGATGCGGGAAAGAGAACCACGCCTCCGCCACTGGCGACGAACTCGTCTAAGGCCGCCTTTTGTGCCGCGTTCAGCCGTGCGAGGTTGCAGAGCACGAGCACATCTACTCCGGCGAGGGTGCCGGCGTCGAGGTTGGCAAAGAGATTGGTGCGAATTTTTACGACTGGATCGGAAAGGGCCGCCGCCCCGAGTGCTCGACGCACATAGTACGCGTCTTCGGGTTGTTGGCTTAACAGCATCACCGTGATGGAGGTGGGCAAATCGAGCGTGAAGTAGCGGTGATTGTCGAGCGCGAGTGCATTGTCAGAGAGCGCGACATGTCCGCTCAGCCGCCCGGGTCGTCGCGGCGAAAAGCTGAGTGCTACTTGGGTAGTGCCCGGAGCTCCGGGATCTATGCTCTGGCGGCGCACGCGCTGGCCATCGACAAACAGGTCGAGCGTCGTACCTGCGCCGCTGTGCGCGATGGCGGTTTGCAAGGTGACTTTGGCGTCGGCAGCGAGCATCCAGCTCGGAGTCGCGACCCGCTCGACGTAGGCATTTGGCCGGGTCTGGGCGCGAGGGCTAGCGACATAGACGCGTGCACCGGCAAAGGACGGGACCGAGTCGTCGAGTTGATCCCAGTTGTATTCAGCCAAATCGGTGAAAAGAAAAAGCTCGTGCGCTGCTAGGGCGGATTCTTGGTCGAAGCGTTGGGCTGCTGCTTGCAAGGCGGCGCGCAAATCCGTCGCCTCTTGCGTTGGCGCGAGTTCGGCAATGCGCTCGGCCAAGTAATCGCGGTCGCCCGCAAAAGGGGCGTGGGGCCGTTGGGCAAAAGGCTGCACTACCACTTGATCGCGCGGGGGCAAAACGGCCAACAGGTCGCCGAGTTGGCGCTGGAGTTGGTCGAAGAGGGAGCCAGAGGGCCGCTGGTAGCGAGTGCTGTACGATAGGTCCAAGAGCGCGTGAACGGCCACCGGACGATCTCCACTTCCCCATCCACCTCCAGCCTGATACGTCGGACGGGCAAAGGCACAGACGATAAGCATAATGATGAGCGTGCGCAGCAACAGGACCAGCCATTGGCGCAGTTGCAGCCGCCGCATGCGGTTTTGCTGTAGCTGGCGCAGAAAGGCGAAGTCGCTGAAAGGATGGGGCTGGGCGCGCCCTCGATGGAGCAGGTGGATGGCTAGGGGCAGGGCGGCCGCGACTAGTCCGAGAAGGACCGCGGGATTGAGAAACTGCAAGATGGGGAAGGAGCCGCGCTAGTTTGCAGCGGAAATGTCGCGCTCGGCAGCTTCGATGGTGGCGATGATTTCCTCGGCTGAATTCGCGTCGATGAGCTTCTTTTTGAACTCTTCGTTTTTGAGCAAGCGCGAAATCCGCGCCAGCGCCTTGATGTGGGGGCCGGATATCTTGGTCGGGGAGACCAGTAGGAAGAACACATAGGCAGGCTCGCCATCGAGGGCGTCGAAATCCATGCCCCGCCGCTGGGTGCCCATAGCTGCGACCAGTTCGGTCACCGCGGCCGACTTGCCGTGGGGGATGGCGATGCCATCGCCAATGCCCGTGCTCATGATTTTTTCGCGGTCGAGTACGGCTTGTAATGCTTGGTCGCGGTCGGTGATCGCGTCGCCGACTGGAAGCGAGTTGACCAGTTCGGTGATGATTTCCTCTTTGGATTCTCCTTGGAGGTCAACTATGATGGATTCGAGCGACAGAATGTCCAACAGGTTCATGCGCGTTATCTCCGGGTGAGTTGTTGAAAAATAAGTCTTATCTGCGACATTCGTCAACTGCTCATTGTCATTGAGTTATGGCTTTTACCAGCCGCGGCACCACGAAGTAGAGCAAGCGCCCGCGACTGATTTCTGCCCAGGCGTGGATGCCCAATTCGACTGCGGCTAAGCCCGCAGTGGGCAGGGCGATGTGCGCGCCCGTCAGCGCGCCGATCCATTCTTCCAGTCCTGGGTTGTGGGCGATGATGAGGCTGGTCTGGGCGCTATCCGGCAAACCGGTCGCTGCTTGGGTCAGGGTGCTGGGGGACGAGAGGTAGAGCGCGTCCTCTAAGTGCAGAGCGCTCGCTGGCAGGCCGAGGGCTTCGACTAGGCCGGTGGCCGTCTGGCGCGCCCGGCGCGCTGCCGAGGCCAGCACGACCTCGGGGCGCGGGCCGTACGCTGCGAGTAGGTGAGCGATGCGCGGCAAATCCGCGCGGCCGCGCTTGTTGAGCGGACGGTCGAAATCGTCGCTTATGCCGGGAGGATAGGCCGACTTGGCATGGCGCATGATTAGCAAGGTTTTCATGGGAATTTAAGAATTAAAAATTAAAAATTAGGAATTACAATTCGTAATTCGTAATTCGTAATTGAATTGGTTGCGTGGGCATTTACTAGAGGGTATTTTTAATTAGCAGCAAGATAGTGTGTGTCGGCGCTCGATACAAACGCGACTCAGGATTTATATCAGATGGCTCCACAACCCGTAGAGTTCAATTTAACTATTCGCCCCCAGCACCGCTTTGCCATCATCGACATTGCCGAGCTAATCCGCGAGCAAGTCGGCGATGAGTTGCGTCCCTTTCGCAAAGCCGCGTATTGTTCGTTGCACACCACGGCCGGCTATATAGACCAGGGCACGAGTAGGCGTTTGGGCCATAGCCGCAAGCAGATTGACCCATTTATCCGCGCCATCCAAAAGATATTTCCCTACAACGCTGGCTATTTCCACGACCGCATGCAGCTACGCGACGAGCTTAGCGAGGGCGAAAAGGAAAGAGAGCCGGTCAATGCCGACTCGCATCTGACCTTTATCGCCGCGGGTCTCAAAAACTGCGTGACCTATATCCACCGTCCCGAGGAGCCGGTGTACTTCATCGAACTAGACGGCATCTACAAGCACTACGTGCGCAGCCGACACACCGCAGTTATGGCCTATAATCGCACCGAAATCGTGCAGCGCAGTCGAGTGGAGATACCAGTGACCGACAGCCATGCGATCGACGCCTTCAACCTCAAAGACCCGCGCTACGGCCTCTTTGCAACGCTCGCCGAGCGGTTGCGGCAGTCCGGTATCGACAAAGGCTGCATCGACATCCGCCTCGCTCCAGAGGAAAAGCACGTCGGCATGACCGTCAATGAGTACGAGACTCTGTTGATGCGCAACGACTTGCCCCAAGCCCTCAGCGATCCGCTGCGCTACGTGTTCCAGCGTGGTAGGCGGCTCCTGCGGCACCCCGCCTCCATCCCCGGCAAGATGCACGCGTACGCGGCCTATGATTCCCTCCGCTTCTACAACGAATTGCTCGACCAAGTTCCGGTGGGGCGGTCGGTCATTGACCGCATCGTTTCGGTGCTCTCGACGCCGGCCCAGCGCATCTTGCGCCTCAAGCGCCACATCCGGTTGCTGGTCTCAGACAGCGCCGGAACCGGGGCGGATCGCATCCTGCAGGGCACGTACCAAAGCCCGATTCTGGTGCAGCACCAACCGGCTGCGGGCGGTGTGCGCTCGCTCGACATCACCCTGCGCCGCTTCGTCTGAGCATGCAGGTTGATCCTTCCATCTTCAAAGCGTACGATATCCGCGGCATCTATCCCGACCCTCTGAGCGAAGAAGTAGCCTATGCCATAGGCCGCGCCTTTGTAGCACTCCTGAAGTGCGAGGAGGTAGTCGTGGGGCGCGACATGCGCCTTTCGAGTCCGGCCATAAAAGAGCACCTCTTGCGCGGCCTCGTCGATCAAGGCGCGGACGTCATCGATATCGGCATGGTCGGCACCGATCAATACTACTACGCCTGCGCTACCTTGGACCGTCCGGGCGCGATGGTGACGGCTTCGCACAACCCGCCCGAATACTGCGGCTTCAAGATGGTGCGCCAAATGCCCTATCTGCCCAAGACTTGCGCCGCCTCGTGGCAGAGGAAAGTTGGGGCGCGGGTCAGAGGCAGGGTGCGGTTCGGGCTGAGGACGTGACGCAGGGCTTTATCGACAAGGTGTTGAGCCTCGTGGATCTGGCCCGGATCAAACCGCTCAAGGTAGTGGCCGATACGGGCAATGGCATGGTCGGGCCGGTCCTGCAAGAGGTGTACGAGCGGTTGCCCATTGAGTTTATCGGTATGTACTTAGAGCCGGATGGCCACCTGCCCAACCACGGTCTCGACCCCATGCAGCCGGAAAACCGCGCCGACTTGGAGCGCCGCGTCCTAGCCGAAGGTGCAGACGTCGGCTTTGCCTTTGACGGCGACGGCGACCGCTTCTTCATCGTCGATGATCGAGGCCGCTTCGTGCCCGGCGACTTTGCGACCGCGCTGATGGCCTGCTACATGCTAGAACGCGCTCCCGGAGCCAAGATCGTGTACGACGTGCGCTGCTCGTGGGCCGTGCCCGACCTCGTAAAAGCAGCCGGCGGAACCCCGCTGATCGAGCGCGTGGGGCATTCGTTTCTCAAGCCGAGGATGTTTGAGGAAGGAGCTGTTTTCGCGGGCGAGCTGAGCGGTCATTACTACTTCTGCGACTTCTTTGGTGCGGATTCCGGCATCGTGCCGTCGCTGGTAATGCTGGAGTTGCTGTCGCAGCGCGGGGTTAAGCTCTCCGAGTTGCTCGCTCCGCTAGAGCGCCAGTATTTCACGTCCTCTGAGATCAACTCTGAAGTCGCGGACCCCGCCGCCAAAATCGCGGCCCTAGCCGACCGTTACCAAGACGGCCACATCCAGCGCCTCGACGGGATTTCGGTCAGTTACGACGACTGGCACTTCAACGTGCGGCCCTCCAATACCGAGCCGCTGTTGCGCCTCAATCTAGAGGCCCTCTCCGCGGAGCGCATGGCCGAGAAGCGGGACGAGGTACTCGCCTTTATTCGCGCGTAAATTATGACGGCCCCCGCTTCTAAGATCCCGTGGGCTTTCGCCCTCGACCGCCGCTACTTTGCGGCATTTTTGGTTTTCCAAGGCGCGGTGGTCGCTGGCAGCATCTTCGTTTTCGAATTCCTCCCGGCCCTCTTTTTCGGCGCGCTCGGCGTCGCGTTTTTTGTCGCGGGCCTGATGCTGAGGCCGTGGATCGTCGTCCCAATTTTGTTGCTGACGACGGCCCTCGATAGCACTGGTCGGCTGTTCGGCGAGTCCGGCCCTTCAAAAGACATCTTCTTGCTGACGGGGTTTCACTTGGCCTTCGGGCTGATGGTCGTCGGCTTGGCCGCCAACATCTGTCTGCGGCAACGCAGGCACTTTCCCGACTTCGAGATTAAGGTACCGCTCTTTTTGTTCCTCGCGTCTATTGCGGTGTCGCTGACGTACACGCCCAATCAGCCGGATGCAACCGTCAGCTTCTTGCGGATTTGCGCCCTCGTGCTCTTCACCTACATGGTGCAAATCACGCTCGACTCTAGGCGGGCCGTGTCCGCGGTCTTATGGTCCCTAGTGGTCTTGACGATAGCGGGCTCAGTGATGGGGGTCTATCAGGTGATCACCGGCCAATTCCACCTGCCGGCCAAGGTCATCACCGCCTTGGGCGGCAACGTGCCGCGGGCGACGGGGGCCTTTCACAACCCCAACATCTTTGCCTCGTTTGTAATGAGCGGCGTCCTGCCGCTGTTGGCCGTCTTGCTCAATTATCGACTGCCTAGGGGCCAGCGCGCGCTTTTTGCTTTGTCGGTCGTCATCGGCCTTGGCGGGCTGTTGGCCTCGTTTAGCCGCTCTAGCTGGGTGTCAACGCTGGCCGGCGTGCTCGTCATCCTCTGGTTGAGCGGCAAGCTGCGCTATTTTTTTATCGTAGTTTTTGCCTCTATCCTGCTGGTGCTCGGCCTCAAAGAATTCGTGCCTTATGCCGAGTACATCTTCGAGCGCTTCGCCTCCATCTTTACCTTGTTTGAGGAGTTCGGCTCGACCGGCCGCGCTTCGAGTACGGCGCGCATTTATCTCGTCATGGCCTCGCTCGACATGTTTTTGGACCATCCGTTCTTGGGCGTTGGTTGGCGGGCCTTCCCGGTCGTATTCTCCGAATACGCGCCGCCCGGATATCCCCACTGGACCTTAGTAAAAGAGCCGCACACTATAGTGACTGCGGTCTTAGGCGAACTAGGCATCGTTGGTTTCGCGGCTTTTGTCTGGTTTGTCGGGAAGACGTTCTTTTTGAGCTTGGGGCGCTTGCAGCAGATGCAGGATTCCTATTTGCGCGCCGTAGCCATCGGCTTGATCGCCACGTTTGTCGCCTTCCAGGTCAATCAGTCGTTCAATGGCGACCTGCCCAGCAACATGTTTTGGTTCTACATCGGCATGCTCTTCGCCGTGCAGCGGCTCGACGCGGACGCGCGTGCGCCGTGAAGGTCTTAGTCCCCTGTTTGCCGTGCCGGCGCTTTGAAGAACGCGAGGATCAATCGTGAAAGTTTTGCTGCTATCGCACCTCTACCCCAACGTCATATCTAAGCTCTCCGGAAGTTTTGTCCACAATCAGGCGCGTTTCCTCAAAGAGCATTGTCAACTAGAAGTTGTAGCACCCGTGCCTTGGTTTCCCCTGCCGGGATTTGGGTTGTGGAGTGCCTACCGCCACGTCCCGCGCCGCGAAGTGCTGGACGGAATCGCGGTGCGGCATCCCCGCCGCTTCGCTGTACCGCGGCGGGTTTTTTTTACTCAGCAGTGGCGTTTTCACCTCAAGGCGTTGCGCAACGCTGTTGCGGGTGTGCCGGACATCATCCACGCACACTGCGCCTATCCCGACGGCCGGGCCGCTGTTGAGTACGGTTCACAAACCGGCCGGCCCGTAGTAATCACGGTCCACGGTTCAGACATTAAGATCTTGCCCAAGCTCAAGTCCCAATGGCGGCAATTGATCGTTGAGGCCCTAACGCAAGCCGCGGCCGTTATTGTCGTCAGCCAAGAACTGCGTCGCGAGGTTGTGCAATTGGGCGTCCCAGCCGACAAGGTTCGCTGCATTCCCAACGGCGTTGACTGTCGGCTCTTTTCGGCGGCCGGGTCGCACCAGCCCGACAAAGAAAAGTGGCACTTACTTTACGTGGGTCGATTTGTCGAGGCGAAGGGGTTGCGCGTCTTGCTGGCGGCATTGGCTAAGGTGCGCAGTCAGGGCCGCAATGTCTCGTTGACTTTGATCGGCGGCCACCCTGCGACCGGGACCGCCGATCCTTTCCTACCTCAAGTCAACGACTTGAACCTGTCCGAGCATGTGTCGTTTGAGGATGCGGTGCCGTGGGAGGAGTTGCCTCCCTATATGGCCGCTGCCGATCTGTTTGTGCTGCCCAGTTTTAGCGAAGGCTTGACCACGTCGCTGGTCGAAGCCATGGCCTGTGGTCTGCCCGTGGTCGCCACGCGCTGTGGGGGGCCGGAGGAGGTCGTCAATGAGGCGGTCGGGCGGCTAGTGGCGGTCGGCGACGCGGAGGACTTGGCGGCAGGCATCCTCGCGGTACTAGACGAATACGACCGCTACGACCGCGCGGCGATTCGCCGACAGGCCGAGGAACGCTACGACTATCGCCGGGTGGCGGCGCGGATCCACGCGCTGTACGAGGATGTGCTGCGCTAGGCCCGCTTGGGATTGTTCGGCGGTGCGAAGGAAGTGCTCAGTAAGACGAAATCGCGGTGAAAGATGCGGTTGTCAAAGAGGCTGTGGACGGTGGTGGGGTGGACGACGTCAGGCGCGACTATGCCCATTCAGCGCGGACGATGCGCGGTTGCATAAATGGATACAAATGACGAAAATATAACGAGATAAGATACACCTTCTACCGCCAGAATTCCATGCTCGTCGCCATTTTTTGGGTCGCTTTATTCCTCGTCGTCTATACCTATCTAATCTACCCGGCTTTGCTCTGGCTCTTGGCGGCTGGCCGCAAGATGCCCGAGTACGCGCCACTGAGCGAGTGGCCTACAGCGTCGCTGATCATTGCCGCGCACAACGAAGAAGCCGTATTGCGCGCCAAGCTAGAAAATGCGCTGGCTATGGACTATCCGGCTGAGCGGCTCGACATCATCGTCGTCTCAGACGCCTCGACCGATGGCACCGACCGCATTGCCGCCGAATTTGCCGCGCGCGGGGTGCGGCTGCACCGGCAGGAGGTTCGCGGTGGCAAGACCGAGGCGCAAAACGCGGGTGTGCGCTTGGCGCGCGGGCAGTTTGTCGCGTTCTCCGACGCCAACAGCATGTACGCGCCCAGTGCGCTCAAGCGGCTGTTGGCACCCTTTGCCGACGAGCGGATCGGCTGCGTCTGCGGCGAGTTGCAATACGCCAATCCAGACGAGCAAGGCGCGGGCAAAGGCGAAGGCCTGTACTGGCGCTACGAGCAGTTTCTCAAGCGGCGGGAGAGCTTACTCAGCTCTGCGCTGGGTGCTAATGGGGCGATCTACGCGCTCCGGCGCGAGCTGTTCGTCGAACTGCGCGGCGATATTATCAGCGACTTTGTCGCGCCCCTGCACGCTTGGCGGCGCGGCTTTCGCATTGCGTACGAGCCAACAGCCGTTGCCACCGAGTACAGCAGCGGTCGCTTTGGCGACGAGTTCCGCCGCCGCCGCCGCATTGTCTCGCGCTCGCTCTACGGACTATGGACCGAGGTTGGCGTGCTCAACCCGTTCGCGCACCTTTTTTTTGCGTTTCAGATGTTTTCCCACAAGCTGCTTCGCTGGCTCGTGCCGGTGTGGCTGTTAATGGTACTCGTGGTCAATATTCCGTTGGCCGCGAGCGGGTACTACGGCCTCTTGCTCGCACTGCAAGTGGCTTTTTACGGCTTGGCCGCATTGGGCCTCTTGCTGCCGGAATGGTTCGGACGGTATTGGTTGTTTTACGTACCGGCCTATTTTACCGCCACCAATTGGGGTACTCTGCTGGGACTGCTGAGCTTCCTAATGGGTCGCCGCCACCGCGTCTGGCAGCCCGCGAGGTAGAGCGTTTATGTCGCGTCTGAAACGGGTTGTCTTGCTGTTGTTGAGTGACACAGTCGCCGTCAGTTTGGCGTCGGTGTTCTTTGTGTGGATGAAGTTGGCCGGCGGCGGGCTGGAGATTGTCCACCACAGCTACGAGCGGCTCTATCCTGACGCGGTAGAAGGGCCGAGCTTCTGGTATGCGCTGGGCTATTACTCGGACGTGTTGCCGTTGATAAGCGGTTGCTGGCTGCTGTTGTTCCTGTTTTTTGGCTTCTATCAAGCCTCGCCCTCTAGCTCGCGCTTCGACGAAATATACGAGGTCGTCAAGGTCGTTACCTTGGGCATCTTGCTGGCCATGGTCGCCACCTTTGACCGCGACATCCGCCTTACTCGGCTGCTGGTCCTGTTCTACTGGCTAGGCATGGTTGCGCTAGTAGCGGGTGGGCGAGTGCTAGTGCGCAGTTTTGAGCGGCAGCTCTTGCTGCGCGGCATTGGCCTTAGGCGCACGGCCATCGTGGGCGTGAATGCGCGCGGCATACGGCTGTTGCACGCGTTGCGGGCGGCACCAGCGCAGGGATATGAGATCGTGGGCCTTGTGCGGGCGCACGGCGAGAACGATCACGCAGCCATTGACGGTCTGCCCGTGCTCGGCGCAGTAAGTGATCTGCGAACCATCCTCGCGGCCGAGAGCATTGAGGCCGTGCTCATCGCCTTGCAAGCCAATTCACACGAAGCCGAAGGGCTGCCGGTTTCCTTTGGCATCACGCCCGACCTGTACGACATTGTGACCGGCCACGTGCGCACGACGCAGATTTACGGCGTGCCGCTGATGGAGCTCAAGCCCGAGTTGATGCCAGCTTGGCAGCGGACGGTCAAGCGGCTCATCGACATGATGGTGGCCGTTGTCGTGCTCGCGGGCTTGGCCCCGTTGTGGCTGTTAGTAGCCGCGGCGATTAAGCTGACCTCCAAGGGGCCGGTGTTTTTTCGTCAGGAGCGCGTCGGCGAGGAGGGGCGGACCTTTGCGATGCTCAAATTCCGCTCGATGTACGAAGATGCCGAGGAAAAGACCGGGCCGGTGTGGGCCAAGGGAGCCGATCCACGAGTGACCCCGATTGGCCGAGTGCTACGCGCCCTACACTTAGACGAGATTCCCCAGTGCATCAACTTCTTGCGCGGCGACATGAGCTTGGTCGGCCCACGGCCTGAACGCCCGTTTTTCGTCGAGCAATTCAAGAAGCAGATTCCCTTGTACATGCGGCGTTTTAACGTCAAGCCCGGCCTGTTGGGCTGGGCGCAGTCCAAGCACGAGTTCGACCTCGATTCCAAGGACGTGGTGGGCATTGCCCGCGAGCGGCTGGAATACGATTTCTACTACATCGAGAACATGTCTCTCAAGCTGGACTTCAAGATCATGCTGCAAACGGTGTGGTTCGTGCTGACGGGTAAGAGCACGCGTTGAGTCGCACAAAGGCATTGTGATTCGCCAGTCGCGGACCCTACCTCATGCCTTGAGTGCCAGATGGACGAGTGCCCAGACGCGGCCGTGTTTCACCGTCCCGGCTAGGCGCAGCCAGCCGCCGTAGTGGGATACCCGCACAAAGGATGGCTTGTCGAGCGTATGCTGCTGTACGACAAAGTTCATCCGCGATCCTTCGTCGCACCAGTGGATCCCGTCGGGCGATATCTGCACCTTCGCCTCAACTATGGGGTTCTCTTCAGCGCGGAGTATGCGCACGAAGAAAATGGCCTCGTGGCTCCAGCCTGCCTCGTACGGCTCGGTGACAAAGTCGTCCTCCCAGATCTGATTGCGCTCTACGACGGCGGTGTGGCTCTGGCGCATATTCATTGCGCAAACTCCCCGGATAGCAATGCAGAGTCGATATAGAGAAAGGCCCGCTTATCCATGTCGGCTTCGACCCAAAAGGCCGCGTTGAGCATACACCACAAATTGGCCATGGCCGGCAGTTCAATGCAGTGCATTCCCTCCGGCCCGAAGGTGCGGTCGTTGCACTGAAATCCGGTGAAGACTCGCCGTTTGAGATCCAAGCCGATGCGTAGATAGTGCCAGTTCATTTTGGTGGCGATTTCGTTGTAGCACAAAAGCTGTGGCTCGCCCGACACATCCTCCCAGCCCTCCGGCCCCAAATGGAAATGCGATACGGTCTTGCCGCTGCCGCCAATAGGCTGTACCGACCGGGTCCTCGCCGCTGGCCGTCTTCGGCGTTGAGGTAGCGCAAATGGGGCATCCAGCGCCGCCCTTGGGGATTGCCGTCCTGCACGTCGAAGAGCACGCCCCAAGCGCGGACGTCCATTTCGCCGAGCTTGAGTTCGGACGCTTCGGGCTTGAACGCGAAATAGCACTCCAACTGCACTTGGCCCAGTGCCCGGAAGGTGTGCCGCTTGATGCCGACGGAAAGACCGCCGGCCTGCGGACGGGTGGCCAGCTTGAGAGCGTAGATACCTTCCATCGAACCAGCCGTGCCCGTGTCCCACATCGTCAGGTTGCTCAACATGGGGGGGCGCAGGTCACGGTAGTCGGGCAGCATGGTGTCGAGCGAGTCTTCGTAATTGCCGATCAGTCCGGTCCAACCGTTTAGTCCCGAGTCGAAATCGTCGTAGCACAGAATGCGCTCGAGGGGGTCAAAGCGGCTGAGCCGAGGATTGGCTAGCAATGATTCCACAGTATGCTCCGGTGTTAGGATGGATGGTTAAATGAACTCTCACCAATAAAAAACCCCGCCGAACAGTGCGCTCGGCGGGGTCCGTACGTCTGATGGAACAGGCGTACTAGTCGGCGGCTGTCGCTTTGACTTGACCCCAAGTCACGGCCTCAGTAGCCGTGCTTATCTGGGGAGCGGTCCAGCTCGCGGGCACGATCGGCGACGAAACCCAGGAAACGCCATAAACCACGGACTCGGGATTCGGCAGGTCTGGAAAAAATTCCGTACTGTACCGACCCTGAGCGGGCGTGGCTTCCACATGGCCCCACGGCACGAAGGTGGGCTGTGTTTCGGCGGGCTCAACGATCTCTCCACCGGCTTCGACTTCGATCTCATCGGGGTCGAAAACCTGCAAATAGATCGCGTAGCGGGTCGCATCTTCGACCTCTTCCCACTCGACTAGCACGAACTGGGACTGAGGGCTAGCAAGGCTGACCCTTACGTCTTCCGGTCCCATAAGCTCCATGGCACCGTAAGGACATTGCGCCCAAGCCGCGCTCGCGAACGCGAGGGCTACGCCGGCCATTAGCATCCGCTTCTTCATAAGGGCACCTCCTTAGAAAAGAGTGGATACTGCTAGTTAAAGTACCATTATTCCCGACAAATTCCAAATTTTTATGCTCCACCCGCCTCTATTCGTCGCCGCGTGGATCGGCGCGCAAGGTCGCTAGGTGATCGGCGAGGACTTGGACGCCGTAGCGGAGGGCATTGCCGACGTTGAGGAAGCGATATCCCCAGCGAATCTTCTCTTGGATCTCGGACACGTCCATCAGCGTAGTGCCCACGGCGATTTCCGTGTCCGCTAGCTGTTGCGGCACGTCGCGCATGATTTGCTGCACTTGTTGCGACCCAGTGTCGGTGATCGTCCCCACAGTAGCCGACAGGTCCAACGGCCCGACGAAAATCACGTCAATGCCGGGCACGCGCTTGATTTCGTCCAAGTTGTCGTAGGCCCGCTGGCTTTCGAGCTGGAGGACGACGAGCGTTTCCTCGTTGGCGGTTTTGATGACCTCGTTCCAGTCCGCGCCGGCGATTTGGGTCCACATGGGCGAGAGGCCGCGCCGGCCTTCGGGTGCATAGCGGGCGGCCTCGACCGCGGCTGCCGCTTCTGCGGCTGTATCGACTTGGGGTACCATTACGGCTACTGCGCCCGCGTCGTACGCTTTCTTGATCAGCGCGGGATCGTTCCACGCCACGCGCACCATGGGCGCGACGCCGCGCATCCGCGCCAGCACCAAAATTGAGTCGAGTGCTTCGGTGGCGTGAGGCATGTGTTCGGTGTCGGCCCAGATAAAATCGGGGCCGGTGGAAATGATTGACCCGGCCACGTGTGGGGTGGGAGCCGACAGGCTGGTGCCGAGGAGGATTTCGCCGCTGCGCAAACGCGCTTTTAGATTGTTGGGATACATGGATAGCTCCGTTGTATTTAACCGTACAGTGAGTAGAAGATGAGGCCACCGAGCAGGATGCGATAGGCGGCAAACGAGTAAGTGCCGTGGCGTTGGAGGAAGCGGAGTAGGAAGCCGATGGACAGGTAGCCGCTGACCGCGGCGACGAGGATCCCCAACCCCAGACTCAGCAGCCCGGTGCTGCCTAACCCTCCTTCGAGCAGGGCGAATAGTTGGAGGAGGCCGCTGGCGCCAATGGCCGGCAGGCCGAGCAAAAAGGAGAAGCGGGCAGCGTCTGCGCGCTGGAG
>JAGWBY010000065.1 GCA_021295675.1 Candidatus Latescibacterota bacterium
TTCTTCGCATGCCACTGCGTCGTCCTCCGCTTGGGCCTCAGCTAGTGCCGTGCGGTCAACCAGCAATGCACGGGCATAAGCCATCTGGATATTGAGCACAGACTGGATCATCGCCTCGACTTTAGGCTTGATAATATGGCTTTGGTCGATCATGTAGGCGATATTCGCTGCTGCGGCACTACGCCGCTCAGCATTGAGGATCTCGTGGTAAATCAGGAAGACCTCGTAGAGATTTACCGACCCGGTGGTCACATCGTCATCGGCGTATTTGCGGTTGTTGAAGTGAAAACCACCCATCCGCCCCTCGTCGAGGAGCAAGGCCACGATGTGCTCAATGTTGGTGGAGAGAGGATGGTGCCCTAGATCGACCAACACTTCGGCCTTCGGCCCAGCCTTAATGGCGAAATTTAGCGCCATACCCCAGTCGGCAATGTCAGTATGATAAAATGCCGGTTCGAAGAATTTGTATTCAATGAGCATCCGCACCCCTTCGGGCAGCATTGCGTGAGTCTCACTTAGACATTCTTCAAAGCGCCGCTTGCGTGCAATGATATCGTCTTGGCCTGGGTAGTTCGTGCCGTCGGCAAACCAAAGGCTCAACACTGTGGACCCGGCCTGCTGCATGATATCCACACACTCGTGCATGTGATCGAGCGCTTTACGACGCACGGCCGGATCCCGATGGCCGAAACTGCCCAATTTGTATTCAGGCTCTTGGAAGACATTGGGATTGATTGCCCCAATGCACACGCCCAATTCCGCCACTTCTTGCCCCAGAGCGCCGTAGTCATCCACTTTATCCCACGGAATGTGCAAAGCCACGCCGGGACAGACACCCGTCACCTTGTGCACCTGGGCCGCATCGGCAAGCCGCTCGTGGACATCGCGAGCGGCACCGGGCTGTTTGAAAACGCCAAAGCGCGTCCCAGAATTGCCATATCCCCAAGAAGGCGTCTCGATCTCTTGGGCTTTGAGCTTGGCTTTGATTTCTTCGACCTCGATACCTTGGCCTGAGAGCATTTCGGCTAAAGCTGCGAATTCCTCCTCTATATTATGCTGTGGGATTCCCATTCTACCTCTCCTTTAATTATTGGGCTTAGCAGGTCAAGTCGGTACATCGGGACGGTAGTTATATGCAACCGCTGCGGCCTGCTCCCGTCTCACCCTTAGGCGTTCTGCAGAACTTGTAGCTGGAGTTCGAGGTTGCGCAACCCGACTTCGCCGGATACGAGCGGCGTTAGTTTAGGCTGTATTGCCGCTTCGGTAAACCGGGCGATGAGTAGCGACATAAAATCATCTCCGACCAGCTCTGATTCACCCGTGCTGAGCACTGAACAATAAGTCCCGTCGGGCGCAGGTCGCCCCGCGCAATCGACCAAAAAGCCATTGACGCCGAATCGCCGCAGGGGTTGGCCTGCATGCAGGTCGCGGACGATGATTTCGCAAAGGCAACTTCCCGCCGAGTTGGCAAAACTGAAACAGGCCCGCACTTCCCCGCTCCCGGATGCCACTTGTAGCGACTCAGGCTCCATGACGCCGTCGGGCATCCAAGCCAAAAGCATACTCAGGGGGTGAGGCGCCATATCGATCCACACCTCCGCGGCGCTGCGGCGACGCCCCCGCGCCAAGGTCTCCATTTCCGCGTAAAAGGATTCTACGGTAGCGAGCGAACCGCGGGCCTCTTCGTATAGCTGCCGGTAGTAGGGTAGCGAAGCAGCGTATTGAGTACAGACCCCCAAGTGCAGATCGGTTTGCTGCGCCAAATCAACCAAGGCTCGCGCTTGCATCAGCGTCTGCTCCGCTCCATCCGAATGCCAGACTAAGGGCTTTTCGCAGAGGACGTGACAACCCCGCTCAAGAGCGTATTTGACACAGTCGAAATGGGCTTCGTTCGGCAGACAGACGTCGACCACATTGGGAACTTCTTCGCTCAGCAGCCGGGCCAAATCCCAATAGCCTTGGCCCGAAAAGGGAAAAATATCGCGTAGAACGCGCTCTGTAGCAGCGGCACTTTCCCGACTGCGGCCCAAAAAGCCAACCACTTGCGCACCGGCGCGGTGGAACCACTTGGCGTGATGCTTACCAATGCCGTTAGCACCGGCGATGGCGACGCGCAGGGGCTCTTCCATCTTTCCTCTAATAGAAAAAGAGCCGACAGCCCATCTGTCGGCTCTCCTAAGGCTAGTGGTCTCTAGCTTTAGCTATCTACTTCTTCCGCGGTGACAGCTTGGCCTCCTGAGCGCGTTGCTTCAAGCGCTTTTTGCGCCGCTGCCGCCGACTCCTCAATTCCTTATCTCTCATTCTGCCTTTACTCGAACCCATCTGTGTATCCTCCTAAGAATAAGTCGGCAATATATTCGGCGATACCACTGAGGTCAAGCGAGGATCATCCGCAAAAGAGCCATGCGCACGTACAGCCCGTTATGGGCTTGGCGAAAATAGGCCGCCCTCGGGTCTGCGTCCACTTCCGGGTCAATCTCATCGACGCGCGGCAACGGGTGCATGACAACAGCGTGTTCCTGCATACAGTCCATCACCGAGCGATCGACAATGTACTTGCCTCGCGCCTGCTCGTATTCTCCCGTGCGGTCGCCAAAGCGCTCCTTTTGGATGCGCGTCTGATAGACGACATCGGCCTGCCTCGCCACTTCATGGAGGTCGTCCACCTCCTCGAAAGGGACCTGGTGCCGCTGCAAATAATCCTTTATGTCGTCCTTCATCCGCACCGTCTCAGGCGCGACGAAGTACATCTTAACGCCCTCGTACTTGGCCAGCAGATAGCACAGCGAACGCACTGTCCGTCCGTTGGCCAAATCCCCCACCAGAGCAATGGTAATTTTTTCGAGGCGACCGATCTCGCGGTGAATAGTAAAGAGGTCCAAGAGGGCTTGGGTCGGGTGCTGCCCGGCCCCGTCGCCGGCGTTGATTATCGGGATGCCAGCGACAGCAGCAGCTCGGTTGCTAGCCCCGCTTTCGTAGTGTCGCAACACGATCACATCCGAGTATCCAGCAACGACGCGAATGGTGTCCTCAAGGGTCTCGCCCTTAGCGGCCGAAGAAAATTCCTGGGCGCTCTCGGTTGTAATGACAGCCCCGCCCAACCGCGTCATCGCCGACTCAAAGGACAGCCGCGTCCGCGTACTAGGCTCGTAGAACAGCGTCGCCATGACCCGGCGATTGAGGATATTGGACCCGTAGTGCTGCACTACTTGCTCCATCTCTTGAGCTGTGGAAAAAATAGACTCTATCAAGTCTAGGTTGAATTGCTGCGCTTCGAGGACGTGATAAAGGCGATCCATCAGATGCTCCTCAACGGCCTTCCCGCTCCCCCAATACCGCCATAATCTCCGCCTGTGCCACCACTTCCTCCCCCACTATTGCTCGCCCTTGCAACTTACAGGACGCGCCCCGTTGCCTGAGTACCGTTAGCTCCAGTCGCAATTGATCCCCCGGCACGACCGGGCGGCGAAATTTGCAGCGATCAATCCCAGCGAAAAAAGGCACCTTGGATTCGGGGTTCTCCACGCCACTCAACATCATTGCGCAACCCGCTTGCGCCAGTGCCTCGACGATCAGCACTCCGGGCATGACCGGATAACCGGGAAAATGTCCTTGGAAAAACGATTCGTTGGCCGTCACATTCTTCAAGGCTACGACGCGTTCTCCAGGTTCCAATTCGAGGATGCGGTCAATGAGCAGCAGCGGATAGCGGTGCGGCAACAGGTCGAGAATCTCCGTTGAATTCACTCCTGCTCCTCTTCTTTTTCCTTCTCCATCAGTTCCAGTAACTGCTCGGTTAGATCGTACTCTTCCTTGGCAAAAACCAGCCCGCTCGAAGACGCGGCGGCGTCGAAAATAAAGTCGTAGCCCTTTTCCTCGGCCATGCCCTGAATGGCGTCGTTGATCTTTTGGAAGATCGGCTCGGACAGCTCGATATTCTTGCGCATCAGCTCTCCTTCGGGGCCGAACTTCTCTTGGGTAAATTGCTGGAGTTGCTGCATTTTGGTCTCGAACTCAGCCTGTAGTTCCGCCTTTTTCGCTTCGCTCAACAGCAACTCCTGCCGCCGAAAATCCTCTTGTAGCTTAAGCAGCTTGGCCTCGCGGTCCTTAGCTTGGTTCTCGTAGTCTTGGCGTAGCTGGTCCAACGTGCGCTGCGCATCCCGGAATTCGGGCAGGCGCTCTTTGAGCACTTCCGAATCAATGTAGCCTATTTTCAACTGAGCCGAGGCACTTGTGGCGCAACAGGCCACGACGAGGGTGAACAATAGGGCACGTTTCATATTTACTCCTCTTTATGGACGAGAATCAATGGGATTGAAGTTGCGTTCATTTTTTAATTCAACTGCGCTACTCTCGCTGCAACGGGTGTCAGACTACTATTTGATCTGCATCTTGATCTTGGATCGCTTGCGCCGCCTCAACGAGAGACCACCAAAGCCGCTGATAACGGCAATGTAAAACCCAACATCGTACCACCAGCCTGTGTTTTGCGGTTCATAGAGGCGGATGTCCGAGTTAAACAAGCCCCAGATGAGCGATATGGGAGCAATCCAACCGTGCCAGATTCCCCAGAAAAATCCGGCGGGATTCGCTTCAGTGTGTTTCCCGTCGCCAGGGACACACCCAGCAAGGGAAATCAGAAAGATCAAGACAAGTATGCAGATCAACTGTTTGGCCATAGCAAATCCTGCGTCGGTCCGTTCTTCTGTCACCCCAAGCTGAATTGTATAAGATACGACTTGGCAGAATTTTGTGAAACAGCGGACACAACAAGGCCCAAGATGCCAGGCGACATCTTGGGCTTCGTCTTGTGCTCCTGAGATTAGAGCCTAGTAAAACTGCGGCCCAAACTGGAAGTGGGTCTTCCAGCCTCTAGGCTGCGCATTCCCATCTTTATCTTTCTCGGGGTCAAAACCATAGCCGAAATCGAAGCCGATCATCCCCAGCATCGGCGTCTGGACGCGAAAGCCAAAGCCCAGCGAGCGCCTGAGGTCTAAGGGATTGAGGTCGGGAATCGTCGCCCAAGCGTTGCCCGCGTCTGCGAAGAGAATGCCGTACACTTGCTGCTCTGCTATCGGAAAACGGTACTCTAGGTTCAACACCATCATCGAGCGGCCGCCGAGGGGAATCCCGCTGTCGCTCTTCGGGCCCAAGGAGTAATCCTGATAGCCCCGGACCTGTCCGTCCCAGTAATCAATACCGCCTGGAGTAAACAGATCATAGTACGAAATGAGGCCGTCGTCCTCGTCGGAAAAACCATCTATAACCGCGACTTTGGTCTCCAAACTCCAGACGAACTTCCACCAACTTGGCCGGTAATAGTTAAAATTCACTTCGTGGTTGTGGAAGTCCACATCGCCAGCCACGATCGAAGTCGCAACCGATGGAGTGTAGCTAAAAACCGTCCCCTTGGTCGGAAATTCGGCCCGGTCGCGCGTATCGCGCGTATAGATCAACTCAAAGCGGCTCGTAAGCCGATCTTGGTAGCGGAGATCGCTTGCCAATGGAGCGTTGCCGTCGGCAAAGTCGGAATAGCCTTGGCTATAAAGGCGATAGCCCAGCGAAAGGCTGGAATTAGCCGGCTTCTTCAACCGCCGACCCACGCGCACATTGATCGACTTGCGATTGGATTTCCAGAGGATCGAATCGTACCTGCCTGACCGGTAGTCGTAGTAATGGAGGTTTTGCGTATAAGCGCGCGCCGACAAACTAGTCGGGGTGTCAAAAAGCCACGGCTCGGTAAAACCGACGAGGAACTGCTCGCGCCGGGTGCCGAACTCCCAGTTAAAGTCCAGACTCTGACCCATGCCGCGGAAGTTGGGAATCTGCAGGCCGATTTGGCCTACCATCTTGTCGCGGTCCGAATACCCCGCCCCCATAGACGCTTGCCCCGTCTGCCGCTCATCAACGTGAAACACCATATCCACCAGCCGCTCGTCCTCGCCGGTGCTGTATTGGGGCTGGATTTGCACATCTTTGAAAAAGTTCAACAGCATTATGCGCCGCTGACTTTCTTGAACGAGATTTTGCTGATAAATATCGCCCGGACGCAATTCGATCTCGCGCCGGATCACCTTCTCTCGCGTCTTAGTATTGCCGGCGACCTCGACCTTGCGAATCGTCCACGGTTGCCCTTCAAAAACCTGAAACGACACGTCAATCGAGTCGTTGCGAATCGTCTCCTGCGGCACCACGCGCGTGTCCAAGTAGCCCTTCTCGTAATAGACAAAGCGCGCCAAATCGGCTAGTTCTGGCCCCGAGCGCCCATATACCATCCCCTCCTGCAACTCCAGCTTCTCCACCAACTCGTCGGTGCCGAAAAGCTCGTAACCGGTACTGTAGCCCTTCGTCGATTTCCACGTTGATGAACAAGTGCCGCCGCGTCGAGTCGTAATAGACGCTGTCGCGCACTATGGCCGCCTGCTGAAAACCCAAGCTGCGATAATACGCCAGTAGCTTCTGCTTGTCCTCCTCGTACGTATCGCCGTTGAACTCGCCCTTGCGCCACCAGCGCTTCTCCTCGGTTTCCATCAATGACACCAACCGGCGTGGCTCCGGCCCTTGGCCATCCCATTTTTGCGGCCGCCGGGGACTGCGCGCTGGCAGCTCTCGGCTGTCGATTACCGTGCCGTCGGCGCGGTGTTGGATCAAGCGGATCTGCTTGATCTGCACTTTGGACCCCTCGTTGATATCGTATTGGAGGAAGACCTCACCTTCTTCCGCGCCGGCAAAGGTCTGGCCTTTGACCTCGGCGCGCAGGTAGCCCTTCTCGCGATAGAGGTCGAGGATTTTCTGCTCGCCCCGCACCACATCTCTCGGCGCGATAACCTGACCGGTGATCAAGCTCAGCGCCTCCTTGAGGTCTTTCTCCTTGATATTTTTCTGCCCCTTGAACTGCAAACCCTCTAAGGCTGGGTATTCTTCAACCATGATGATCAGGTTGATTCCTTCGGAGACGGGGTCGCCCCATATCTGGATATCCTCAAAGACGTTGAGTCCTTGGAGATCGCGCACTGCCTGCTGCACGTTCTCTTGCGACAGCTCAACTCCAGGCTCCAAGCCCACCGTGGTCAGGATCAGCGACTTGGCCACCTTGCGCAGCTTACCCTGCACCTCGATCGAGACAACCTCTTGGGCCTCGACCGCGTTCCCCATCAACCCCACAGAGACGATAGCAAAAAGTATAGTGCGGAAATTCTTCTTCATATCAACTCGCGGTCTCGCGTTTCTTCTTCATCCTTTCGCTCGTATCCACTCGACGCTCCTCGTCAAAGACTAGTTCCTCACCTCTTTTGGTGACGCGGATGCGACTGCCCTCGCCAAAGCGGCCTTGGAGAATCTCCTCGGCCAACGGATCTTCGAGCATCTTCTGTATGGACCGCTCCAAATAGCGCGCACCATACGCCTGATCAAAACCCTTGTCGGCAAGCAAGGCTTTCGCTCCAGGCGTAACTCGCACTTGGATATCCTGCAATGCTAACCGCGCTTTGAATTCCTCTAAGCGAATATCTATTATCGCGGCGATGTGCTCTTTGTCGAGCGCGTGGAAAATGATGATGTCGTCAACGCGATTGAGGAATTCGGGATTGAAGGTCTTTTTTAAGGCATCATTGATTTTGCCCTCCATCAGCGCGTACATCGAGTCGGAATCGGACTTCTGGAAGCCCAATACACCGCCCGTGCCCACATCCCGACTGCCCGCGTTGGAGGTCATAATCAGCACGGTGTTGCAAAAATCTACTTTGCGGCCCGTGCTGTCGGTGAGCCGTCCCTCGTCGAGAATCTGCAACAAGATGTTGAAAACATCGGGATGGGCTTTCTCGACCTCGTCTAGCAAAACCACTGAATAGGGACGGCGGCGGACTCGCTCGGTAAGCTGCCCCCCCTCGTCAAATCCCACATAGCCCGGAGGTGCGCCAATCAGGCGCGACACTGCGAATTTCTCCATGTACTCAGACATATCGACCGAAATCAACGCATCGGCGTCGTCGAAGAGGAATTCGGCTAGCCGCTTGGCCAACTCGGTCTTGCCCACGCCCGTTGGGCCGAGAAAGATAAACGAGCCGATGGGTCGCTTGGGATCCTGTAGGCCCGCGCGACTGCGGCGGATGGCCCGCGCAATCGCGGTGACCGCCTGTTGCTGACCGACGATTTTCTTTGTGAGCGCGTCTTCCATGGCCAGCAGGCGCTCGGTCTCGGTCTTGGCCAGCCGCGAGATCGGGATGCCGGTCATACTAGCGATAACCTCGGCGATGTCGTCTGTGGTCACTTCGACCACTTCGTCGCGGACCGCTTCCTCCCACGCTTGGCGTTTGTTTTGTAGCTGTTCATTCAACTGGAGCGCCTTGTCGCGCAGCACAGCGGCATCCTCGAAGTCTTGGCGCTCGGACGCTTCGTTTTTTTGGCGATTGATTTCCTGTATCTCGGCCTCAATGCGGCCGATCTCTTCCGGCGGACTGAGCCGCGCCAGATGCACGCGCGAGCCCGTCTCGTCAATCACATCAATGGCCTTGTCGGGCAAGTAGCGGTCGCTTATGTAGCGATCGGACTGGCGCACCGCATAGGCAACGACATCGTCGGCAAACTCCACGTGATGGTGGCTCTCGTAGCTAGAGCGTAGCCCCTTGACGATCTCAATGGTGTCTTCGACCGAGGGTGGATCGACCATGATGCTCTGAAAACGCCGCTCAAGGGCCCCATCCTTTTCGATGTGTTTGCGGTACTCATCAAGGGTAGTGGCCCCGATGCACTGCAATTCGCCGCGCGCCAAAGCGGGCTTGAACATATTGGAAGCGTCCAACGTGCCCTCGGCACTGCCGGCACCGACAATAGTGTGCAACTCGTCGATGAAAATGATGACTTCAGAATTTTGCTGCAGTTCGTTCATCACCGCCTTGATGCGCTCTTCAAACTGGCCCCGGTATTTGGTGCCGGCGACCACGCCGCCCATGTCGAGGGTGACCAAGCGTTTGTCGAGGAGGATCTGCGGCACGCGCTTTTCAATGATGCGCTGGGCCAGCCCTTCGACAATAGCCGTCTTGCCGACGCCTGGGTCGCCGATGAGGATGGGATTGTTCTTCTTGCGGCGGCTGAGCACTTGCGTGACGCGCTCAATCTCCTTCTGGCGACCGATCACTGGGTCTAGCTTGCCCTCGCGCGCCAACTGAGTCAGGTCTCGGCCAAAGTGGTCGAGAAAGGGTGTCTTGCTCTTCTTACCCTTTTCCTTGCGCCCGGTCGTCTTGCCTTCAAGCACGGCCAAGGTTTCTTCTAGGGCCGTTTTGTAATCGACGCCAAAGGCAGCCAGAATCTGCGCGGCAACTCCCTCCTTGTCCTTGAGCAGCGCCAAGAGCAGGTGTTCGACGTCGATGAACTGCGTCTTCATCTCCTTGGCCTCGTTAGCTGCCACTTCGAGAATCTGTTTGGCGCGGGGGGTATAGGGCACCTCGCCAATGGTCATGGTGCCGCCCGAAGTCGTCACGTAGTCTTCTACTGACTGCTTGACCGTCTCCAAGCTCAACCCCAAGTTCGTCAACACGGCCACGGCCTTGCCCTTGCCATCCTTGATAATGCCCAACAGCAAATGCTCAGTGCCGATGTAATTGTGACCTAAGCGCGCCGACTCCTCGCGCGCTAGCTTCATTACCTGTTTTACGTTTTCGGTGAACATGTTGTTCATCTAGTCGTCCTCCACAATCAGCCTATGGTCTATGTCATAAGGAAGCTTGATTCTCGACAATTCGGAGAGCGCGAATTGAATATCGAGCATTGCAAACTTTGCTGGATAAAGCTCGATTTTGAACCTACCAAATGGGCCGATTGTTGTCAAGATAACCCCCTCTGTTCGGCCCAGCGCCGTCTCACTAGTTCGGCGCGGCGCACATCGCGGTCTGCCGACGAGAGATCCGCTCTGGCTTCGGCCTGCAAATGCGAGGGCTGAGTAACGATCATTAACTGGTTGATAAAGCCGAGGGGTAAGCCGTCAATAAGCCCTAAGCTACATCCTAAACGCACGGCCGATAACAAGTTCATAAAATCCTGCCCACTCAACACCCGCGCGTGTTGCAAAATCCCATACGCTCGCCAAACCTTGTCCTCCACTTGGGCCGATGCGTCTGCCAGCAGAGTGGCCTGCGCCTCTTTTTCATGGCCCATGATTTGTTGGGTTATCTCCGAGAGCTTCTCGACGATCTCCCCTTCAGTTACGCCCAAGGTGGCTTGGTTGGATATCTGAAATAGGTTGCCGACCACATTGGTACCTTCTCCGTAAAACCCGCGCACTGCGAAAGCCATGCTAGTCAACCCGCGCATCACTCGTTCCATATCCTCGGTCAGGACTAAAGCCGGCAGATGGATGAGCACCGATATCCGCAAGCCTGTCCCCGTATTGGTCGGGCAGGCCGTCAAGAAGCCCCAGCGCTCCGATTGCGCCCAGTCCAACTCGCTCCTGAGCGCATCGTCGAGCGCATCAACCTGCTGCCATGCCGCGTGCGTTTGCAAACCCGGGAGGATGGCCTGCAAGCGGAGGTGATCCTCCTCGTTAATCATCACGCTGAGCGACTCATCTGCATTAAAGAGCACGCCGCGCTGGCCCTTGCTTTTGGCCAGAGCCGGACTAATCAGGTGGCGTTCCACCAACAACTGACGCTGGTTGGCCTGTAGGGCGTTCATGTGGAAAAAGGCCGCATCGCACATAGGGCGGCACTTTTGGGCGGCACTTAGGACCTGTTCAATGATTTTTTTTTGGTCTTCGAGTGTGGTCTTCGGCGCAAAAGCCCACCCTGCAAGATTGCGGGCCAAGCGGGCGCGACAACTAACGACCATGCCGTCGGCATCCCCTTCTCCGCTGAGCCAGCTAGCCGCATTGTAAACGAGATCCTCAATATTCACGGCTATTTTCCTTCGAGGACGCGGATGCGGTCTCTAAGTTGAGCGGCCTCTTCAAAGGCCTCTTCCGCTACCGCTTGGGCCAGCTCTCCGCGCAATCGCTCCAACTCGTCGGCCGCGCCAGTACTTTGTGCCGTTTCCAGCGACCCTTTGCCTCGATGCCTGTTGTCGCCGTGGATGCGTTTGAGCAGGCGTTCTAGCCGTGAGACAAAGGCATCGTAACAATGGGGACAACCGAGGCGACCTATTTTCTTAAACTCCTCGTAGCTCATCGCGCAAGTCGGACAGCTCACCTCCCCGTCGCCTTCGGCTCCGGCCAACTTGGCCAACTCTATCTTGATTTCCTTCACCAGCACAGGCGCTTCTTTGGACTGTGCAGCCGGGACGACCTCCACCTTGATGTTTTTTTCTTTAGCGCACTGATGGCAGAGCAAGAGCGTCTGTTTTACGTCGTCAACAATATGGGTATAGGCCACTACGGCCTCGCGCTTGTTGCATACTCCGCATTTTTTCATGTCGCATCGTCTTCCATCTGCAACACACCCGCTTCTATGCGCCCCCGGCGATCCATGCTCTGGGCCAACTTGCGGTCGTGGGTCATCACCACAAAAGCCTGCCCGCGCTCCCGGGCCAACTCGGCGAGCAGTTGGTGCAGAGACGCACTCGTCGCCTCGTCGAGATTGCCCGACGGCTCGTCGGCCAGCACGACCAACGGCTCGTTGACCAGCGCTCGCACCATGGCCACCCGCTGGCATTCGCCGCCCGACAGTGCCCCAGGCCGGTGGTGCAAGCGGTCCGCTAGCCCGACGGAATCCATCAACTCAAGAGCCTCTTGGCGGCGATCGACGCCCGCAACCCGCGCCGGCAGCAAGACGTTTTCCAACGCGGTAAATTCCGGCAGCAGGTAGTGAAATTGGAATACGAAGCCAATATGCCGATTGCGAAAGCGCGACAGCGCCTGATCGCCGAGATTGAGCACATCGGTGCCAGCGATTTGCAATTGGCCAGCCGTCGGCAGGTCGAGCGTACCCAACAGGTGCAGCAAGGTGCTTTTGCCAACGCCGGACTCACCCATGACCGCGACTAGCTCGCCCGCCCGCACTGCTAAGTCCACGCCTTTGAGCACTTCCAAGCCCTCGCCGCCGGTATTGAACACCTTGCGCAAACCGCGCGCTTCAAGGATGATGTCGGCCCGTTCCACCATCTTACATTATATACCGAATGGCTTCTACGGGCATCAATCCCGCGGCCTTGCACGCCGGATAAATCGACGTCGCCAAGCAGATGACCATGCTAATAGCCGCCACCATTACAAAGTCCACGACACTCATATCCACGGGCAACGAACTGATGAAGTACATGTCTCCAGGAATGGAAATCAGGGCAAAACTCTGTTGGGCCCAACAGAGCGCAAAGCCGATCAAGCAGCCCAAGACGGTGCCGATGCCGCCAATGACCAAACCCTGATAGATGAAGATGCGATAAATCTCGCCCACGGTGCAACCGATCGTCCGCAAGATGCCAATCTCGGGCGTCTTGATCAGCACCGACATAACTAGGATCGACATGATGTTAAAAGCAGCGACCAGCACGATGAGACTCAGCGCGAGGAAGATCGCCCATTTTTCCAACTCGATCCAGCGGAAGAACTCGGGAAAAAGCTGGGTCCAATCGCGCACTTGATAGGGATAGCCCAACTCCTCGGCTAGGCGATCGCGGATCTCAGGAGCTTGGTAGATGTCTGCGACGTGGATGTGGATATCAGTAATCGCATCGCCCAATTCGAGCATGCGCTGGGCGTCTTCTAGGTGAATAAAAGCATAGTTGTCATCGTACTGGTACATGCCGCTTTCAAAGTGATCGGTCACGAAAAAGGACCACGGACGCGGCGAGAAACCATCCATCACGGCTGCTTCCACATCGAGATTTTGCACCGTCATCAGCAACACCTCAGACCCTGGCCCCACGTGCAAGCGCCGCGCCAAGTACTCGCCGAGGACAATCCCCCGCTTATTTAACTCTGAGAGCAAGCCGAGGCGCAGGTGCCCCTCTGGATCGGCGTAGCGCAGGTGTTCGGTCAGGTCGGAAACCGCAGGAAATGTCGCCGGATCAACGCCCCACACGGGAATGCCATCGACCCGGCCCAAATCGAGTTGGGAGGCAATAATGACCTTGGAATCCACGACCGGTGCCGCGCCCACGACTCCGGCAGCGCCTTTCACCTGCTCCAGCAGCGCATCCCAATCCGCGATGGGGCCGCCATCGAAGCGGCGAATGTTGACATGGGCGTTCATGCCGATCAGCCGGTTTTTGACTTCGCCGGCAAAACCATTCGTCACCGAGAGAATGATCACCAAAGCCGCTACCCCCAAGATCACTCCACCGACGGCCATATAGGCAATGACGGAAAAGAAGCCCTCGCGTTGCTTGGAGCGCAGGTAGCGACCGGCGACAAACAAGGCAATGCTCACGCTTGTCCCTCGGTCAAATAGGCGCGGATGAAGCGGTCGATGTCGCCGTCCATTACCGCTTGGACATTGGCCGTTTCGCAAGCGGTGCGGTGGTCTTTGACTATGGTGTATGGATGGAGCACGTAGGAGCGGATCTGCGACCCGAAGTCAATGCTCTTCTTGGTGCTCTCCACCGCGAGCTGTTTCTGCTTCTGTTCGTCCTTGAGATGCTGGTACAGGCGCGCCTTGAGCACCTTAAACGCAGTGGCTTTGTTCTTGAACTGCGAGCGCTCGTTTTGGCACTGGACGACAATGCCGGTGGGCAGATGCGTGAGCCGCACGGCTGAGGCGGTCTTGTTCACGTGTTGGCCGCCCGCGCCCCCGGAGCGGTAGGTTTCGACCTTCACGTCCTCGTCGTTGATATCCACCTCGATATCGTCTTCGACTTCTGGATAGACAAACACCGACGCAAACGAAGTGTGCCGGCGGCGACTCGTGTCAAACGGCGAGAGGCGCACCAAGCGATGGACGCCGGCCTCGGCCTTGAGGTAGCCATACGCATAATCCCCCCTAACCTCAATGGTTGCGCCCTTGATGCCAGCTTCCTCGGCCTGCTGCAGATCCACTACTGTACATTCCATGCCGTGGCGCTCGGTCCAGCGCGTGTACAGGCGCATCAACATCGACGCCCATTCGGCGGCATCCGTGCCCCCTGCTCCCGAGTGAATGACGAGAATCGCGTTCTTGGGGTCGGCCTCGTCGTTGAGCATCGTGCGGAACTCCAATTCGCCGATGCCCTGCATGGCGCACTCGACCTCGGCCTCGACCTCGGCCAGCGCCTCTGTATCGCCCTCTTCGGCCGCCATCTGCCGCAGTTGGTCCAAGTCCTCCAACTGCACATCCAAGGTTTCCCAATCCGCGATGATGTCCTTGAGAATGCGCGCTGTCTTGCCGACGGATTCGGCCTGCCGCCGGTCGTTCCAAAAGTCCGCGGCTACCATGCGCTTTTCCAGCGCCGCCAACTCTTGCTTCTTACCACTTATGTCAAAGATACCCTCGCAGCCGCTCTAGCTGCTGCCGCCCACTTGTCAACTGTTCCTCAATCGTGGCCATTATCGTCTTCCTTGGTTTCGTAGTAGCGATCAAAAAGGAGGCTCTCGTGCTTGCGTTCAGCGGGTATTTCAAAAAGTAGCTGCCCCTCGTACACCTCGCCCTTGGTCCCCTTGAGCTGGTCGGTGTGTGCAATGAAAAACGGCGATCGCGACAGCGGATAATAGCGCCGCCCACCATCGTCAACTAGCTGAAAACACCTCGGTACAATCACCCACGCAAGCTGCAAATTCACCTGCAAGCGCACATCGATGAGCACGAACTTGTGGCCCTCGTCAGGCGGACCGTGAAAAAAGTGCATGTAGCGCACCCCGTCCACGGGCACCGTCAGGGCAACTTGGTTGTTGATGTTGGCGAACAGGTTGGTCAAGTTTTCCAGCTTGTCCGCCGATCCGCCCGTCAGGCTCACCCCAATGTAGATCGGCACAAAGAGGGTCACGCCGCCCAAGGCGAGGCGGTCAACTGCTTCTTGCGCTCGCTTGCTTTGATTACCATGGCTTCCTCAAGGGGCGCGCACAAGGGCAATTTTGCCCAAGCGGCTGCGGCTAGGCAACCGCAATTGATAGAAGTACATCCCGTTGGCCACGGCCCGGCCCGGCACCCAACGCGGGGCGCGGCCCGGCCAGTCGTGGCTCCCCGGCCACAGGTCCCAACGCCCGGTGAACACCAACCGACCAGCTACGTCAAAAACGCTCAACTCGACGAGGCCGCGCTCGGCTAGCTGCACTGGAAAATGCACCACCCCGTCCCGCGCTGGATTGGGAAAAGGTGCCAACAGGCGGTCCTCCTCCGGCGGCACCTCGTCGAGACCACTGGCCGCCAATGCGTTTATCTGCCCCCAGCCATACACCGTATCGGGACCGGCGATTCCCAAGTCCAGCGCGGTCGAGCGCAAAGCCTCCAGCACTTGGGCCGGCGTCCATTCGGGATTTTTTTGCAACAATAGGGCGCAAACCCCACTCACCAAGGGTGCCGCAAAGGAAGTGCCGCCCCTGCGCACATAACCGCCGCGCCGCAGATCCGCGACCACCACGCCGCTACCGGGCGCGACCACATCCGGCTTGATGCGGCCATCGGCCGTTGGCCCCCGCGAGCTAAAGGAGGCAATCTGCGGCATGCGCTCGCCGCTGCCGGGCACATCTACCGCGCCCACCGCAATCGCGCCATCGGCGTCCGCCGGTATCGTTATGTAGTGCTCATTGCCCGCGGCCACCACCACCACGATACCGCGCCGCACTGCCAGCGCCGCCGCCACGCTCGTCAGCGCGGTTTCTCCGTCCAGATCCGCTGGCGAGTAACCCGTGCCATCGTCCCATCGATTATAGCCCAACGAACTGTTGACCACCTGTGCTCCCAAGCTGTCGGCCCATTCCAAACCGGCGACCCAGCGGTCCTCCTCCGAGGGCATTTCGGGCAAGTTGTCGTCTA
>JAGWBY010000003.1:0-509 GCA_021295675.1 Candidatus Latescibacterota bacterium
GCCGGTGCTGACCAACTCGTCCAAGAGCGGCACCATGGACTCGGCCCCTTCGAGCGAGAAGCGCTTTTGCCCGACGTAGCGCGTGTGCAAAAACTGCTCAAACTCCTCGGCGGCGATCAGGCGCGCCAGCACTCGACGCGTGGCGTCTTCGGACAAATTGGGGTTGTTGAGGCAAGGCTCGACCCGCTCTTGCAGCCAGTCGCGCTGCTCCTTGTCCGGGATATCCATGTATTCGACGCCAATGGAGCGGCAATACGTGGTTTTTAGCTTGCTCAACAGTCCCTTTAGCGTTCCGTCCGTGCGCCCGAGGAAGCTGCCGTTGCCCACGGTTTTTTTGAGGTCTTCTTCAGCGAGGCCAAATTCCGTCAGATCCAACAGTGGCAAGTTCTGGCGGTTGTACCCCAGTGGGTCGAGCCGGGCGACGAAGTGGCCCATTTGCCGATAGGCCTGCACGAGGGCTTGGACGCCTTCGAGGACCAAAAGGCCCTCAGTGGCTTCTTCTATGGACT
>JAGWBY010000003.1:532-34600 GCA_021295675.1 Candidatus Latescibacterota bacterium
CGAAGCCAAATTCAAAGCCGCGGAAGAAGTGTTGCCACTCTTCTGGGAGCGAGCTAGGATCGCGCTGGTATTGCTCGTAGAGAGCCTCGATGTACTCGGCGTTTTCGCTGTGCGTAGCAAATGACATAGGAACCTCCAGTTCCATGGGCTAGATTCTGAAGATAGACATTATATACATAGGTGCAAAAATAAGCTCGGCGTGCCGAGCTCATCCTTGAGAGTATTCACGGCAGCGCCTACATTTTATTGAACCTTTTCCCTTTAGAAAGTATCCCATGCTACTCGCCTTTGTCGGCCCCCCGGCCCTGTCATCCCTCCGCCGCCGGTCGCTGCTAGCGCGCTGCCAGGATTGCGCGCCCGAAGTTGAAGATTTGACCGTCACGTACTTCTATGCCGTGCAATGTGCACGCGCCCTAGCTGACGATGAGATGGCGCGGCTCATGCGCATCCTCGACGTGGACGCAGCTCTGCCAGCGCGGGCGCACAACGAGGTGGCCATTGGCCCGCGGCCGGGCACGACGTCTCCGTGGTCGAGCAAGGCTACGGACATCCTCAGAAACTGTGGCCTCGAATTCGTACATCGCGTCGAGCGCGGCACGCTGTATGCCTTTGCCGCCGATACCGTGCCCAGTGCGGTTTTGCCGCTGCTCTACGACCGCATGATTGAGGCTCCGCTTGATTCCTTAGATACCCTCTTTCGCCGCGTGGATCCCAAGCCACTGGTCCACATTTCGGTGCGGGCCGAGGGACGGGGTGCGCTCGTGGCCGCCAACCGCGAGATGGGCTTGGCCCTCTCGGACGAGGAGATCGACTACGCGTTGCACGCCTTTGCGGGCCGCGACCCGACCGACGTGGAGTTGATGATGTTCGCGGTGGTCAATTCCGAGCACTGCCGCCACAAAATTTTCAATGCCGATTGGATCATCGACGGCCAGCGCGAGGCTCGCTCGCTCTTCGACATGATTCGCCACACGCACGCGGCCCACCCCCAAGGCACGGTTAAGGCGTATTCCGACAACGCCGGTGTGATCGAGGGCTTTGATGTACCGGTTTTTGGCCCGCAGCGAGACGAGGACTTTCGCTATGGGTACCGCCAGCGGCAGACCCACGTCTTGATCAAGGTTGAGACCCACAACCATCCCACTGCCATCGCGCCCTATCCCGGAGCTTCTACGGGAGTCGGGGGAGAGATCCGCGACGAGGGGGCGGCTGGCACGGGCGGCTGGTCGCAGGCGGGCCTGTGTGCCTTTTTTACCTCGCATCTGCGCCTGCCCGAGTTTGCCCAGCCGTGGGAAAAAGAGCGCGCCGCCTTCCCGGACCGCTTGGCTACCCCGCTCGCCATTATGACTGAAGGGCCGATTGGCGGCGCGGCCTTTGGCAACGAATTTGGCCGGCCCAATATCCTCGGGATGTTCCGCACCATGGAAGACGACAGCACTGGGGTGTGGCGCGGCTATCACAAGCCGATCATGGTCGCTGGCGGCGTCGGCCTCATCGACGCTGAGCACGTGGAAAAGAAAACTCCGGCGGCGGGCGATTGCGTCATCCAGCTCGGGGGGCCGGCTATGCTCATTGGCTTAGGCGGGGGCGCAGCTTCTAGCATGGACACGGGTGCCAACAGCGAGGACCTCGACTTTGCCTCGGTGCAGCGCGACAACCCCGAGATGCAGCGCCGCTGCCAAGAGCTGATCAGCCGCTGCATATCGCTCGGTGCGGAAAATCCCATCATCAGCATCCACGATGTGGGGTGCCCGGAGTTGGTGGCAGATGTGGGGGCGCGCTTTGACTTGCGCGCCATTCACAACGACGATCCGGGCATGAGTCCGATGCAGATTTGGAGCAATGAGGCGCAAGAGCGCTACGTGTTGGTGGTGGGCCGTGCTGATTTGAATCGCTTTGCCGAGCTGGCCACGCGCGAGCGCTGCCTGTTTGCGGTCATCGGCGAAATCACTGGCGATGGGACGCTGTCGCTCGACGACACGCTACTTGGCGGCAAGCCCATCGACGGCCTCGACTTAGCGGTAATTTTGGGCAAGCCGCCCAAGATGGAGCGCTGCGCGAGGCGCAGCCAGCCCGTGCGGCAGCGCCTCGACTTAGGGGAGCCCTCGATAGCTGAGGCCGTTGAGCGCGTACTCCGCTTCCCTGCCGTAGCGGCTAAGACCTTCCTCATCACTATTGCCGACCGCACGGTTACTGGCTTGGTGGCCCGCGATCAGATGGTCGGTCCCTATCAGGTACCGGTCGCGGATTTGGCTCTGACTTGTCACTCTTTTCAGGGGTACACCGGGTCGGCCATGGTCATGGGTGAGCGCACGCCGCTCGCCTTGGTGGATGCGTCGGCGTCCGGGCGCATGGCCATTGCCGAAGCCATCACCAACATTGCCGCGGCACACATTGGTCCAATTCACCGCATCAAGCTGTCGGGGAATTGGATGTGCGCTTGTGGGGAGGAGGGCGAAGACGCGGCTCTGTACGATACCGTGCGCGCAGTGGGGTTGGAGTTTTGCCCGGCGCTGGGAGTGTCGATTCCGGTGGGCAAAGACTCGCTGTCCATGCGGGCGGTGTGGGACGACGACGAGGGCACGGCGCACAAGGTGGTTGCGCCGTTGAGCTTGGTCGTCTCAGCCTTCGCACCGGTGGACGATGTGCGCCGCCACGCCACGCCCGACCTAAAGTGTGGTGGCGACACCGGACTGCTGCTCGTGGATTTGGGACGCAGGCAAAACCGCCTCGGCGGCTCTTGCCTCGCCCAAGCGTACAATCAAATTGGCAGCGAGGCCCCGGACGTGGATGCAGGTGATGTGCGCGGCCTGTACGAGGCCGTGCAGACTTTGCTCGACCAAGATCTCGTGCTCGCGTACCACGACCGCTCCGATGGCGGCATCTTCGCTGCGGTGGTTGAGATGGCGTTTGCCGGCCGCTGCGGCGTGGAGTTGGAAATTGCCGCGCTGGGCCGCGACCCGCTCGCCGCGCTCTTTTGCGAGGAAGTGGGCGCTGTGCTCCAATATCGCGTTGAAGATGAAGAAGCTGTGTACAAGGTCTTTGCGGACCAGGGCATCGCCGATTTGGTGCATAGCGTGGGCCAGCCTGTTGACGGCTTGCATTTGCGCGTTTGCAGCGGTGGCGATCTCGTCTATGAAGCCCCACTGCTCGATCTCCACGCGGCGTGGGCTGAGTTGACGTATCGAATGCAGGCCCACCGCGACGACCCGGACTGCGCTCGCGAGGAGTACGAGGCTCTTGGCGACGGCCAAGACCCGGGTCTGAACTTCCACTTGGCGCACGAAGTCGCTCCGACCATAGGAGGGAAGGCGCGGCCCCGCGTGGCCGTGCTGCGGGAGCAGGGTATCAACGGTCAGGTGGAAATGGCCGCGGCTTTTGACGCCGCCGCCTGCGAGGCGGTTGACATGACTATGACCGACCTGTTGGAAGGCCGCGTCGAGTTGAGTTCGTTTCACGGGCTGGCTGCCTGCGGCGGCTTCAGTTACGGCGACGTGCTTGGGGCTGGGGCTGGCTGGGCGCGTTCGATTCTCTTCCACGACCGCCTGCGCGAGCAATTCGCCGCCTTCTTCGAGCGGCCGAATACCTTTTCCTTGGGAGTGTGCAATGGCTGCCAGATGCTGTCGCACCTCAAGGAGCTGATCCCAGGCGCGGCCAACTGGCCGCAATTTGTGCGCAATCGCTCCGAGCAGTTTGAGGCGCGGGTTGCCACCGTAGAGGTGCTGGAGAGCTGTTCGGTGCTCTTGCGCGGGATGGAAGGGTCGCGTTTGCCCATTGCGGTGGCGCACGGCGAGGGCCGCGTCCAATTTGGCGACGAGCGGGCAATGGAACGAGTGCGGATGGAAAATCAGCTTTGCTTGCGCTACGTGGATAACTATGGCGATCCGGCCAAACGCTATCCGTCCAACCCGAACGGCTCGCCCGACGGGTTGACGGCGCTGACCAGCGCCGATGGCCGCGCCACCATTATGATGCCGCACCCCGAGCGCGTCTTTCGCAATATCCAGCTATCTTGGCGTCCGGCAAAGTGGACGGGCGAAGAAGGGCCGTGGCTGAAGCTATTTCAGAACGCCCGCGATTTTGCCGTCCAGAGCTAGGTTGACCGCGATGTGTGACTTTTTTAAGCGCACGCTTCGATAGCCTCTGAGACCACGCCCCAACCCGTCAATAATCCTCGCAGCTGTGGTATCCAGAGCCGTAGTAATCGGTGATGTAGCTGACACCGTAGCGCCCGTGCACCGGCGGCTTTTCCTCGAACCAATGATCCTCGGGACAATTAGCTCCCACCACTTCTTCTACCGCCGGAAAGGACTGCTCAAAGCCGCCGGTGCCCGTGCTGACCACAGAGCGTATCTCGGGAAATGACACCAGCAGGGGCGGAGCCGCGCCTTCCTCGTTGTCCTCTTCTCCGGTGAGCAAAACAGTCTCGATCCCCTCGCGCTCGCAGGCCCTGACCGTGAGGGCGGTCTCCAAAAACCGCTGGCCCCGGAAGTCGGTGGTTACAATAGCTCCTTGGGCCCCTAAACTCTTGGCCAGCAAAGCAGCGCGCTCGGCCGCCATATCCTTCTCTCCTTGGGTGGTCCAATTCGTGCGCTGCACAATGCAGCCTAGGAAGTTGCAACTCTCGCCGTGCCGCCGAGCGAGATTGACGACCGTTGGGTTGTTAGACAAATGCCAGCAGGTAGAGCGTCCAGAACCCATGAAGAGGGCTCCGTCCATCATCTCCGTGGGGTAGAGCAGCCAAGGTGCCGAGAGCCTCGTCTGTCCGTATACCGAGGTGCCGCGCTGGGATCGCGGACCCACCTGCCACTCGTTGGACGCCAAATGGGTTATGAAGACAAAGCTGGGGAGGGCGGGATCTGTCGAGGTGAGATCGAATACTTCCAGTTCGGGCGGTTCCAACTCCGAGGTGATCTGGGCCAGCCGGTCCACTATCCTCAAGACCGCGGCTTGGACGGCCAGATGGCAGTCTTCCTCCTCACCTCGGGGATTTTCCAGCGTCACACAGACTAGGTTGAGTTCGTCGTACGGGGGTATATTTCCCGGGCCGGACATGTCGAGGAACCCGCCGCGGTTTTCCCGCGGAACACCTGCGCTTGCACTCGGTTTTTGAGCCGTCTGCTTGGAACGCTGGCGCGCACTCGGTCCTAGAGGGCCGGCGTCGGTGCAGAGCGCGACGGCGATTTGGCCCAGCCGATGGGTCCGCCCCTGCCCCACGGCAGTGGCTGGCCGCCCGCACACTCCGGGGTAAAACATCCCCGGACCCGCCACTTTCACTTTGGGCTCGTATAGGTTCTGCATTTTTACGATGCGCACGGATTCACTGGGCCGCACCAAGTCGATGCTCGCCGAGGGGATATCACCCCCTTGCAGGACGAGATCCAGCAACTCCTGCCTGTCGATCTCTAGCCGCCCGTCGTGCCAGCGGGTTTCCGACCCAAAACTCACCTCATCGACCGGAAAGGTACCTAGTTCAAGACGCATGGATTCCCTCCTCGGCGGACGATGCGTCCGGATCGAATAGGGTGGGGCCGGCGACTTCGGTCTGCAGGGCCTGCAGAGCCGTTTCGACAATCCGGCGCATCAGTCGCCGATCGTTTTCCTCGTTCAAATTCGGATCGCCGCACACGTGCTCCACGCGCACCCCTCTCACCACCCGGCTCACTTCTACCGACAGAGGAATCATGGGAATAGCGCTTACCACAGCCACGTTAATGCCCGCCCGGGCCAGTTCTTTGCTCATCGTCGCCCCGCAACGATTGCAACTGCCTCAGGTGGCCACCAGTAGCGCCGCTCGTATCTGGGCTCTTTTGAACTCTTGGGCGATCTGCGCTCCCATCTGCTTGGCTTGGGAAACGGCAGTGCCGTTTCCCACTGTGGAGAAAAAGTGCGGATAAATCGCACCGATTTCCCCTTCTGCTTCCAATTCTCGCAAAACGGGCAACGGCAACACATAGCTGGGCTTTTTGGTGTTGAGGATGTGGGGGTTGAAGCCCCCGTGGACGGATTCCCAGTCCTCTATACTCAGCGCCTGCTGCCCTTCGATAGAGTAGCGAAAAGCCTCCTGAGCGAATCCAGAGACCTGTCCGTCGGGATTGCCCCGGGGCACCAATCCACCGCTGGTGACCAGTCCCAGAGTTACCTGTCCAAGATCCTTTACGGGCGGGGGCGGCGGCACGGTTTCGTACTGCTGGAGCAGTACTTCTGATGGATAAGGTCGCTCGTGCACGCGGGCCTCCAGCATTTCGATCGCCCGCTCCCAACCAGGCTGTTGACGCACGACGGATCTTCTGAGGCCTGTGGGCAAATAGCCCTCCTTGGCCGCAGGGCCGAGTCCCTCGCCGCGAGCCAGCTTTGCGCCTAATTCGATCATGCGGGTGAGGATAGCCTGCATCTCCGTCGCCCGAGTACCCGTAGGTACGCACACCAGCTCTCGCCGGAAGGTAGTGTACCCCGGGTTCTCGGGGTACATGCCGGTGATGGCCGGGATGCCCGCCTCTTTAGCCACGGCGCACATCTGGGCGCACGCCACTCCGTAGCGCCCCGCGTCAAAGGCCGGGCCGGCGAGTACCAGATGCGGGGCGTAGTGTTCGAGGGCTTGGCGGGCGGCAACCGCCGCTTGTTCTCCTTCTTCGACGAAATAATTGTCGCCGCAGACAAACGTGGCCACCACGGTCCCGCGGTCGCCCAACATCTGCTGGACAGCACGGCCCGGCCCTACGGCACCTTCCTCGACCTGCAGGGGGATATTGGCGTGTTCCTCAGCACCGATGCCCCCGAAAAACTGATTCAGATAGTGGACTACCCGCAGTGGTTCGACCATAAATTCACCCCTAGATTCCGATAGACGGCACGAGGCCGGCTCATCCTAAAGAGTAGTGTTTCGTTGCCGCACTTCCCGCACGGCTTCCACGATGGCTTCGGCCTCGTCCATGACCATCTCGGCCACGCCTACTTCGGCCTCGTACACCGCGCTGTCCACGACCGCTTTGATCTCGGGCTCTATAATATGGTAGACCGGAAGTCCAAGGGCTTGACCGGCTAGGGCACCCGCCCAAGTCGGATCCCCTTCGGTCATGGTCAGGGCGTATAGCTTGCTGCTGTCTGCGGTCGGGGTGCCCAAAATGACGATGACATCGTCGCTGCCCGTGCGCTCAACGGTCCGTTTGATTTCCTCTTGACCTTCCAGGTCAACGCCGCCTGCGGCCGTTCACACAAAGCAATAGGTCACCTCTAGGACCACTTCGGCACCGGCGCTGCGGACGCAGTTCCCGATGCTCGTCCCCGGCACCCCATCCCGCTCGCCTAAGACGATTGTTTTTTTCCCTTGCAGTTCCATCTGCTCAACTCCTGTTGGGGTTGTTTTCAACGATAAAAGACACGCCATCGGACATCTGCGTCATTCGGCCTAGGAACAGGCTGCCCTTGGCGAGGAACATAGCCCTTTGCATAGTGCCATCTCGCATGCGATCCAGCGCATGGCCTAGGTAGGGAATGCCGGAGGCGATATGCCCTTGGGTGGGCGAAAAACCGGGCATCCCGTACGTCTGGATGAAAGCCGGTATCTCCGACCGGTCAATCTCTTTGCCGAGGACAGCCAAGGCGGCAAGCACTTGGTAATTCCGCCTAGGGACATCACCGCTGCCCGCGGGCTCTGTGGCCTCGGGATTGTGCAACTCGGTAGCGTACTTGTCCACATCTCTGAACCTCAAGCCCAGCCTAGCCAGAGGTCGGGAGACCAGCTCCTCGAAGACGGCCTGCTGGGACGAACCAGCCCCGACACCGTGCCGTCCTACCGAGTCCAGCCGCAACACCGGACTGAGGCCGTCGTCCGGGCCCACCAGTACTGCTACCGCCGCCAACACATCCTCTATGATGGGGTGGTCGCAGCGCAGATGGCCCTGAAACTTCATTCCTAGCTTGGCCAAGGAGGATCCTCCCACCACAACGACTTCGTTGAACACGCCTGAACTCACCAGAGCCCCAGCCATCACCAAGGCGTGCGCCGGCCCACAGCAAAAGGCCTTGACGTCGGATCCGGTCGCATTGCTCAGACTGCACATCTCGCCGATGGCTTTGGCCAGATTCCCTCCTCCTCTCTGGTAGCGCTCTCCGACGGCTTCCTCGCCGCTATTGATAATATAATCGACCGCAGTCGGATTGAGGCGGGCGTCGCGCAACAGCGTCCTCAGCGCCATAGCGGCCGAGACTTTGCACGTCAGGTTTTCGAGCAACACATCCGCGGTCAGAGTGTCATCTTCTTCGTGGGCGCGATGTATGCATCCGACTAGACGCCCGTTTTTGAGGAAGAGAGGCAGCGCTGCTTCCAAGTCAGCCACTCTAGTCTGGATTGCCGCGTAGGGCTGGCCGTTGTCGAGCCGCTCCAATTCGGAGTCGTGCACCAAGCTATGGTCGGCCAAGGCTTCTCTAACTTCAGAGGTGAATTCCTCTTCCAGCCAGACCAAGTCGAACGCATCGGCTATCTTGAGGAGCCCATAGAGGGTTTCTTCCGGCATGATCTCGCCGTGGGGATAGCTCCGCTGCCAAGGACTGTTCCCTGCGAACCAAGGCCGCTCGCGGGTGGCGAGTTCGTCGGGCATAACTCCCCCCAGAAAGACCTGATTGGGGGCATAGGCCGCCGCTTCTGGATACGAGCGAAGATGCAGCGCAATTTGCTCCCAAAGCTCCGGGGTTTTCAGGAGTTCGCGGCGCGGTTTGGAACCATAGCGCACCAATCCGGGGGCATGCGCTAGGAAGTATCTAGCGCCCTTGATCACGGGTTGGACAGCGTTCGGCTTCATCGCGTATTGCCGGTATTCAACCCGGCCAGATGCTCGTCGAACCACTTTACCTCCCCGGCGTAGACCTTGCGCAACGAGTCGATGTAGACTTCAAAAGCCCGCCTCGCATGCTTCAGCTTGACTTGACGACGGACGTGCTTGCGCACCTTTGCAAAGGGGATCTGGTGCGGTTCAATGGGCTCGTCTAGCCTGAATACAGCGAACTTGCCGTCCAGTTCCACCGGCCCTTGGATCTGCCCGACTTGCTGCCTTTCTTTGCGCTGGAACAGACTGTAATAGGGCGAACCCTGGAGGGCATAAATGACCATATGTCCGTCTTGATCGACGTGCATATGCCCGTGTCCGGGATCCGTCCTTGGACGCACTGAGTGATTGTGGGCCAGATCCTCCAAGCTTTGTCCCGCCTCTGCGGCCCGTCGGATATCCACAGCTTCCTCCCGGGTATTGAGCAGGACCTCGGTCAAGTAGACCGCTCCAGGGACGCTGTACCCTTCTATATGCGCCTCGTAGTACTGCTGCACTTCTTCCTCTGAAGGGGGAGGGAGCAGATCGACTACTTCTCGCTGGCGCAGTTGTCTGATCAGCAATTCTTCGTATTTGGCGTCCTTCCAGGCCAAAAACTCGGCGTTTTGATCGAACCCTTGCCGGCGGCCCTCCCGCAGCAGTAGGGTATCGGACAGGGCCTTGGGATCGCTAGCAATGGATTGAGACAGACTATCTTTTTTCTTCAGCTCTTCGAGGTATTCGAGGTGCCGGGCCTTCCATTTGCGCCGGCGCACTTTTGTGGCCAATTGCTCCTTTAGCCGGTCAAAGGGGAGTCTATAGCGATCGAGAATCGTGAGCACTTCGTATCCCTCTACTGTGCGGATGGGCGCGCTGATGCCCCCCACAGGCAGATCGAAGATCACCTCCTGCAGCACCGGGGCCACGTCCTCCGGGCCGAAGAAGTGCCCCAAGTCCCCTCCCTTTTCCGTGGCGGCCTTTAGGGAGCGAGCTGCTGCCAACGCGGCAAAATCCGCTCCTTGCTCCAATTCGCGGACGACTTTTCGGGCCTCTTCCTCGGTGGCGCAGAGAACGCGGGCGGGCCGGACCATCCAGCCCAGATCGGCTTCTTCGTACTCCTGGAGCAGGTCTCCTTCGGTCACTTCAACCTGCCGGGTGATATATTCGGCTGTAACTTGGTAGATCAATTTTTTATTGGCGCGCTGCACCAGTTCTGTTCTCAACTCCGGCATCCTCCTATATCCCTTGTTCCCGGCTTCGAGCAGCATTAGCTGGCGGTCCACCAAGCTCTGGAGGTGTTCGCGCTGGGCCGCCGCTTCGGAGGCGACTGCATGAAAGGCCGTGGGTAGGTTCTGTTCGTACTGCCGCAATGCTCCTGCGGTGATCACCTCGTCGCCGACCTGTACCAGCGGCGGGTCCGCCGCGGTCTGCGGCTGAGGTTCACAACTGCCAAGAACGAATAGACCAACTGCGGCCAGCAACCAAGCCCAGCAAGGCGACCTGCGTCGTTTTCCACGACAATTCATCCGGTCTTCCTACTTCCGGGCCAACTCAATGCGCCCGTCCGGATACTCCCGTCCGATGTCCCGCTCGAATCGGGTGGTGACATCAAGCGTCTCAATGGGTTGGTCCCTAAAATCGAAGCGCACGGCGATGTTGGGAATGTGGACGGTCAGCTTGGCGACATCAGGAGCTAGGGTTTTGAAGACGATATATCCTTCTCGCTCTTGGCCGCTGAAGATCATCTCGTCGGCGAACAAGGTGCGCCTGAGAATGCTCTGACGCTCCTGCCAGATGTGGTACTCTCCGCCCCGGCGCATGCCCCGACTTCTATCCCCGCTACTGGCTGCCCCGCCACCGGACCCACCTAGGGAAAAACTCCGGTAGTAAATTTTGAGTTGGGCAAAACTAAGCGCGAAGTACTTGCGGCCGTTGTCGGTCTCAATGTAGAGGCTAGTGGGGTCTATGTGGACCTTGGGATAGGCGTAGTTCTTCACGCTCAACCGAAAGACCGTAAAGCGGCTGGGAGTCCGGTTTGTCCTAAAGACCTTTGTCCGGCCGTAGGTATAGGGGTTGGTCCCCTGCTCTGTGGCCACACTGAACTGGCGGTTCAATTCCTCGTCGTTCATGGGGCGCAATTGGATTTCCAGACGTCCTGCGGTGAAAATGACGGAGCCGTCGTCGGTGATCCTCTTGCCCTCGCCCTGAACTGCTTCGTCCATCGGCCTCAGATTGCCGGCATAGTAGTGATAGGCACAACTCGCAGTCAAGCCGATTAATCCCAGTGCCAGCAAAAGGACGCAGTATACTCTGTGCATACCAGATTATCCTATTCGGGGTTTGATCGCATCTAGGAGTATCTCAATAGAGCATGGCCAAGATCCCGGTCTGCCTTTTGAGTGTGTCGTCCGCATCCGCTGTTATGTGATATAGGTAGATTCCGGGGGGCAGTATCCATCCCCTGTCGTCTCGACCGTCCCAGCGCAACTCGACTACACCAGCCCCGTGCCGCCCGTAGCCTAGGCTTCGCACCCGACGCCCCGACAGGTCGTACAGGTCCACGGTCAGTTCTATGGGCTCGGAGACCAGAAAGAGTTCAACGGTGATTAGGGCCTCGTCGTTAATCCCGTCGCCGTTGGGCGTGAAGGGATTGGGTGCCACTAGGGGCTTATTGATGAGACCCCCTAAACTTTCTGCCACTACGGTGAATGCGTCCGTACTCAGTTCGGGACTGGCATCCCCGGGTTCCGTGGGCTGGGGAATGACTTGTCCTCCCTCTTCGGCGTCGTTCCATACCGCGCTGGTGAACTGCCACGAGCCATTGAAGAGGGTTGAGGTGAAGATGATCTCAATAGTCCTCTCCTGTCCCGGCGGAAAATCGGCCGCGTCGAGGGTCGGCAGCTTCACCAATAGTTTGCTAGAGCTGCGGACCGAGTCCAAGACAATGGTCTGGGCGAACTGCCCCAGTGAATCGAGTCCGCCGGGCTCTGGCGGCAACCGCTGCGGTTCCACCCCCTCGGTGGCTGCCATTGGTATCTCTATCCAAGGCTGGTCGTCCACCTTGAGCGTCTGGATCCTAGTGGCCGAGTTGGGCACGGCGATCTCGATGCGGTTGAAGCCCCTTTGGTCGTTTGGGTCAAAGAAGGGTTTGAGAAAATAGCGGAACGTGGTCTCCTCGCCTAAGAACGCCTGGGGAGGAAAGACTTCGCCGCGGACTCCTTGGCCCACTACGGGAACATCGTATTCGAACTCGAGGAAGTCGAAGAGCACCGCGCTGTGCTGCAAACTGTCGAAGAAGATGCGAAATTGCAGATAGCGGGTCTGACCGGGCAAGGGCAGTAGTATGCCGCTCTCCTCTGCTGGCCGCGTCTCATCAATCAAGCCATCCTCGTAGCGGAGCGATGCCGACCAGAAACTCCAGCCCCTAGGGCCATCGCTCCCCAAGGGGGCACCCAGCTCGTTGTAGGGTAGGTTGTGTTCTGGTACCCGCACCAGCGAGTTGAGATTCGCCCAACTGAACGCGTCTAGGGTCTGGCCGTTTTCGTCCCGCATATCGACCTCATCCTTCCCTACGCGCCGCTGATAAATGTGGGTATCCAAGGAGTTGCCGGCGCGGAACTGAATGCGCACGTCCCCTCCCTCTCCTAGGCGGCGGGCCTTCCAGCGAACCTTTCCCCAAATGACCGAATTGTCCCCTTGGCCGGGGAACTGGCTCTCTACTTCTGTGCGGTCTTTTAGCTTGTACCGATCCCACTGCTGGGCATAGCGCCGCACGCCGGGCGGATTCGCGCCCAAGTCGATTATCTCCGAGGCGTAGAAACCATCCGTGGGGTACCCATCTCCGTAAATTTCTACCTCGGCGATTTCCCAGTACTCGCCGGGTGGATGGCGGGAGAGAATGTCCACCATCCCCATCAGCAGTGGTCGCTCCAGAGATATATCCTTGATCACGGGTATTTGCTGGCCGACTTGGGCAGGGATCACAAAGGGATAGACACTCAGCCTGTTGTTGCTGATGTGCGCGGCATTCCCGTAGCGCACCCAGTAATCCCGCATGGTGGCCTCAGGCACGCTGGGGCGCGGCTGGAAAACGATCCGATGGATGTAGTAGTAGCCCTGAAAGCGGAGGTCGAAGCGGGCATTGTCGTCTCGGGTGGTGAGACCGTAGGCAGTGAACAGATCGCCGTCGGCCATCTTGGCCCTGTTTTCTTTGGTCCCCCCGTAGGCCGTGGTATTGAAGGGATCGGCGACTTCTATGCGGACTCCCGCCTCGCTGGGGATAATGGCGATATCTGTACCGAACTCACCCTTCTGGGCTCGTTCGGCAAGCAAGGCGACCAAGTTCAAAGTGCTGTCTAGGCGGACGGGACTGACCCAGGTGCTACCGTCCTCGTCTTGGAGGATTTCCAAGGCCCAGCCCCGACCCCACCTAGTGATCCCACTCACTGGGACCAGTTGCCAAGGATGCGTCTCGTCTCCCACGCGCCACGTTGCGACCTCTGCTGAGAGCGCGCCTGCAGCCACCAAGGACAGCGCGCCGCAGATCAGTAGGCTCTTCTTCTGTCTATTCATAATCGATACTGCCTCCAAGTTCCGCCGAGAAGCGAACTCACTCGCCGAAACCAGCGTACAGCGTGAGGAAGAGGCTGCTTTCCGTATGAGCCTTGGCCGCGGACTCCCGATCGACCCTGGCGATGTGGATGCCCGCCTGGGCCCACAAGTCGTAGCCCAAGTAGGCTACGTTGTTGGTGAGTTGAAGAGTGTAGATCAGCTCATTGCGATCCGAGCGGACCGGATCGTTTTCGAGGATTTCCCTGAACTGGTTGACGTAAAAGTATTCTAGGCCGACCTGCAGGGTGGTCCTGGATAGGATCGAAATGCGGCCTATTAGGGACAAAAGCTCCCGTAGTTCGGTGGTAGCCACGCGGATCTGGTCTTCTTTACGGGTGGGCCGGTAGCGCAAAAACTCGTTCTTCCAGCGCGGCTCCAGCCGCAGAGCGCCCAAGTTAAAGGTGTATTCCGCCTTGTTGATGATCCCCAATAGGCTGGCTATCTCCCGGATGGCTTGCTGCTGCTTGAAAGGCCGCTCAGCGAAGTCCACTTGGCGGAAGAACTCGTATTTGAAGCGGTTGACAAAGCGCAAGTTGTCTGTGGCGTATCGGTAGCCCAAGTACAGGGTATTGGCCCAAGCATTGCGAGCGGGCAGGGGGTCTTCAAAAGGCACGAAATCTCCTCGCGATCCCTCTCGGAGCACCCATTCTATTACGTTGTCGCGGATATCGTCCTCAACCCGGCGCAGATTGTCGTAGAATTGCAGCCGTCCTAGCCGCGGAAAATCCTTCTCGTAGGTCAGCAATAGATAGGTACTTTTGTTCCGCCGATCATCCGCCAATTGCCTCTCGCGCTGGCGTCCCACGCTCAGACGGGCGTCGGGACCCAGACTGGAACCGACGTAGATATTGTAGCCCCGCCGATCCCGCTTGTAGAGATAGTCCGGCTGGGTGTCGTTCTCAAAGCGATCGACAATACCGTTGTTGTTCATGTCGATCCCAAAGAGGAAGTCCGGCCGATCCGAACTGTAGCGCAGGAAGGGCTCTTCGTAATCGGGGATAGTGTTGGGACGCCGGAGATTGTCATTCTGGTTGAAATCGACGATGAAGTCTCTGTTTTCGTCCCAGCCTGGAAAGACTTCGGTATCGCGGGTAAAACCGCGGCGGAACCAGTCGGGAAAGCGGTCCTGGTCGTCGTTGTCCTCGACAAATTCGTAGACAAACTGGCGGTTGTCGTCGTAGAGGATTGGTCCTAGATCATTCTGGATGCCCGCTAGGAAAGTGCTGGTACTGTAGCTTGGATCCATGCTGTAGGCTTCGGCAAAAAAGAACAGCGGATGAGCCCGTTTGTACAGATTCAGAAACCAAGCCTGTCCGCTCTCCAGAGAAGGCGTGTGTTCGGTCACATCGGTTTCCAGGCGGCGTGGATAGCGCTTGTGTTGCCGGTTGTGGGCGAATTCGCCCGCTAGGAAAAATCCGTACGCATTTTCCACATCGAGGGTAAAACCGAAGATTTCGTTGCCTACGGGCAGCCCGTAATGAAGGGAGATAAAACGCTGGTTGGAGCCGTCCTGGACGTTGCCCGGAGCGCGAATTGTGCGCTCGGGAATGCCCTCGGACAGCGTCACCGGTTGGCGTTTCTGGTTCACTTGGCGGTTGGAGGTCAGGTCGATGCGATAGTCATTGGCCAGCAGCAGCACGAATTCGACGCTCTTGATCCGATCGGGAGCCGGACCAAAGGCCTGGCGGTATTCCGGCCCCTCCAGATCGTATATCAGGGTTATGACTTCACTGCCATCGGCCGAGAGAAAGCCTTCCTGGCGGAAGCCGCCTTGGATAGTGGGAAAAAAGTTGAGGATGGAATTGTCGTCCAGACGACGGCGATTGCTAAAGCGCTTGCCGTCGATATTGGTGATGATGATCTCTTCCTGGAAGAAGGCCGCACCGCCATCGCCGTCTTCGGGCGAGTCGTCGCTCAAGCGGATCTCAATGCGCGATACATCGTTGTTCTGCCCTTCGGTCAAGGTACCCCTGAACGGGTTCCCCGAGAAGGCCTGATTCTTGGTCTGTGCATTGAACGCGCTGACATAGGTAGTCCCCAACTGGACGAAATCACCCAACTGGACGGTGCCGCGACCTCCCAATAGATTGGTGTCATTGGAGCGCTCACCCGCTCCGGTGGGGCCTTGGTCGCCGACTGCCCCGGCCGCGCTGGGACGCGAGGCAAGGAGGGTGAACTCGTACTTGTCGCTGGCCACATCGAACTGCATACCAGTAAAGCTCGGTTTGGAAAAGGTCATGGGCGTCAGCGTCGTCCGAATCCTGTCGCCCACGGTCAGGCTGTAGAAATACTGGCCCTTCGAGTCCGAGGCGATCACCAAGTTATTGAACCAGGATCTGAACTCGCTGCCCTTGAACAGGGCATTCCCGGCTACCTGAGGGGTGGAGACGCGCCAGTCGTATACGAGTTTGCCGCGGGTGATGAAATTGCCGTAGAGATCGTAGAAATAGTCCCCTTCGAGCGAGGTGTTCACGTACCTGAGGTAGTGGCTGCGAGCGTAGTTAGAATACTGCCACTGGCGCCACTGGAATTCGTAGAACAATTCCTGGGGGACGTACCACTTCTTGACCGCGGGATCCAAGGCATCAAAAAGCACTCCCGAACCCTGCAATTCATAGGAAATCTCGCCGCCGCGCCGCTCCCCCAAGCGGGTGCCGATTTCTTGGGCTTGGAGCGGCTCCTCTGCGAGCAGGGCACACAGGACGAAAAAACATACGAAACTTCTGCCGTATGGTCTGTGCACAATACCCTCCTGTCCAGGCTCGAGTGGAATTATCTAGACCTCGACTCAATAGACCACGTGAACGGGAAGCACGACTTTTTCGTCGCCTTGGTCGGCTTCGACTTGGATCCGGCACAGGTAGATTCCCGGAGGCACCAGCGCCCCGGACGGACTGCGTCCATCCCAAGTAAACAGCAGTTCACCTGCTTTGCCGATGCTCTCTATCACCCTGCCCTCCTGCACTTGGACGGCTCGACCGACTAGCCGGCCAGACAAATCGTATAGCGCCACTTCGACGGGGCGCTCTTGCAGGATCTGGATCAGGGCAAATTCGATCTGCAATTGATCGTTGACGCCGTCCCCGTTGGGCGTGACAAAGGGGTGCATCTGCAAAACGCGGACCAACTCGTCGGCGGACTGGTCCAGACTGATCCGGACGGCGCTGTGTTCGACTAGCTCAGTGGCGTCCTGACCGTTGAATTCGACCTGCTGAAAGTCCATTTCAGGGTTTTGAGAATTGCGCACGGAACTGTACAATTCCGTCCCATCCCGGTACATTTTTACGGCCAACTGCACCTCGGCAATGGCGTGGGTCTGTCCTCGGTTCTCTTTGTTGAGGGAAAAGGGCAGACGAAAGTAGAGCGAATCTGAACCCGTCCGCGCCAGCATTTGCAGAGACTGGCCCTCGGCATTGCGGAAGAGGCTGTCTCCGGGTGCCCGCTGGAAGTAGTCGGTGAAACGGGTTTCCGTGGCCCTGATTGTGGTCTGCAAGCTGTCCAGCGAAGAGGTTTCGCGAATCACTCGCACCTCGCCGAGACGGACACCGCGCAATGTGGCTGGCTGCTTGGTGAGAATGAGGATCTCGTCGAATCCCTCCTGCACCTCCGGCTGCAGCGGATCGGGCCCAGCCGCCCGGATAAAATACGAATAGGTCTGCAATTCCAGCGGGTTGACTTGGCGGGGAGGGCGATAGTCCAGCGGCTCGGACTCCAGATCGTGCAAGGGGCGCTCCAGCCCCTGTGGAGTCAGCAAGGCGAGCTCAGCACCCGTGTTCAGGGCCAGCGGCGCGACGAGGTCCACGCGGAGTGCTTTGAGGCGAACGGTGGCATTGGGATCTTCCGATTGAAGATTTACCCGAATCTGTAGGAACTTGCGGGGGCTGGGAGAAGTGACTATGGCCTCTCTGCGGCCCCCAGTTGGCCGGTAATTCCGGCTCCAAGAACTCCACCCCACAAAAGCCAATTCGCCCTCCCTATCCGGGGTTTGGCGGGGAGCCCGACGCAGCTTCTTGCCGTCCTCGTCGATCTTGCCGTCCCCGTCGTTGTCGATGAAATCGATCTTATCTTCGTCTTCTTGGCCGTCCCCATCATCATCGTGCTTGCTCTTGTGACGTTTGCTATTAGGCAGACTCAGCCAGTGGTTCCAGACTCGCCAACCTAGCTCCAGATCGCTATAGCGTTCCGCGTCTATTTCCGTGCGAACAAGACTTCCTGCCCCGTCATCGACTACCTCGAAATAGGTGAAGAGCGAGTCGGTCTGCTCACTGGTGCGGGTCTGGATTTGCAAGCTGACCTCCGGGTGCAGATCGAGGGGTTCGGCCACCTCGATGAAGGCTCCGCTCGGATCTTGCCGACGGACGATGGCCTCGCCCTCCCAAGCAATCTTGGACAGGGTCGTCTGTCGATCTTCGCCTTGGCGTTGCAGGCGGATGGGTTGGGAGTAGAGCCACACGCTGACGGGGTATCCGCTGCCGTACAACTGTAGCTCCGCGAGATTGCCAAAAGATCCGTAGCGACCGGATTGACGCCCACTGATGTCAATGTCCCGGACTTGGAGGAAGCGAACTTTGCGCGGGGCGAATTTCTCACTGAACATCCGCACTTGGGTGGTCCGGTTGTCCACCTTGCCAGGGCTGATGATATTCTCCCACTGCAGCCCGTTTTCCAGTTGGGAGAAGTCCTCGGGAGTGTCGATCTTGACCGGATTCAACAGCGTGCCATCCGAGACCAGAAATTCGTGTCCGAGGAAGTAGTTGCCGTTCATAACGACGTACATCCCGTCCGTCCAAAAGGTCGCCCCCAGGTCAATCCACATAGTCGCCCTAGCATAGAGGGCCGACCACACATTAGCCGTCCACCAGGTATTGTAGAGACCGTCCGTTGACCACCAAGGAGCGCCTCGCCCACCATCCTCATAGGAACTTCCCGCTCGCTTGGTGAGGTCGCGCACCAGATTGTCTCCCTTGGTCCACACTTGCACTTCTTGGACGCGGGGCACTTCCCCCACAAAGTAGCGGATGGGTCCCTTGCGGTCCGGGGATAGACCTTGGTAGACCTCCTCGGACACCTCGGCCAGCAGTCCACCCGCTGTTATCCGTTGATAGATCCGCTTGCCCTGCCGCTCCGGCGCCAGAGCCTCGTACGCCACCCGAGCCGAATCCCCCTCGCCGATCGAGATCCGACGGTCAAAGTCGCTGTCCGTGGCCTTGATCTTGATATAGTGGAGGAAGGAACTCTGCATGTCTGGAAAGCCGTCTAGATCAAAGTCCGCTCGATCGAGAGGCTCGGCGGGGAAGGTAATCTGGCGCCAGCGGCCATCGGTGTCCACCGGCTGCAGGTCCCGGTCCGTGGCTTTGCCCAACAGCGTGAATTTGATGTTCTGAGTGTCCGTACTCAGCGCATGCTCGCCCATTGAGACCAGTACCATAAAGGTCTTGAGTGGGTCGCCGAGGTCTTCCTCGTCCGGGGCACCGGGGAAGACCACGGTGATGCTGTCCACTACCACCAGTTGACCTAGGTCCACTAGGAGTTCCCACTTGCGCAGTCCCTCTGGATTGACGTCGCTGGCGGCCGGTTCCCAGTAGGTCGTCAGACTGCCATCACTAGCACTAGGAGCCAAGCGGTTGTTGGAGAGACTCGAAGCCCCGGCCGCTACAATTTCCCCATTGGCGCGAATTATGTCTTGATAAAAAAGTCGGCCGGCATCGAGGGACGCGTTTTTCTTGTTGGTGAAATATCGGGGACGGATTCCCTCGCCATCGACGATGAACAAACCCGTGGAGTCCACCGCCACTTTTAGGCTGCTGACGAGGTCGTTCTGGTACTCCCAGTTCCGCCAGTGCGAGGGAAGGTCGACGTAAACTGCCTCATCGGTAAGACGGTACGCTTGCCCTTGGGCGAGGAGGGGATGGAGCATTCCCCCCAGAGCTAGGCTCAAAATGAGCCACAGGATGTACTTTTTCACTTTGTCTTTTCCCTCCGCTTTGGATAGCTTGCCGGGCGCGTTCAACCCGCGGAGCAGATTGTCGAATATGGAAAAAGTCTAATAAGCCACAGCTACCTGTTTTAGCACGACCGACTCCTTGGTATCCGTATCTCCTCTGATACGCAGCAGATAGATCCCCGGAGGCACGGGTTCGCCGTTTTCGTCTCGACCATCCCAGGTCTCTGTGTAGCCTCCTGATGTCAACTGGAGTTCCTCGATTAGGCGCTGGCGGCGGCCAGTCAAATCGAATACTTCCAGACGCACCAGACCGGGTCTTATCAGCCGCAATACATCATAGGAGATGACGAGCTCGTCGTTGACCCCGTCGCCATTGGGCGTGAACGGATTGGGAGCGACCTCAACATTGTCCACCAACTCTTTGCCTTGGGCCGAAATATCGGCCACCACGCTCAATGAGTTGCGGTCCTCCAGCAACTCGGCAGCGGCGAAATTCACTACATTCCCCTCTCCCACTTCCTGGAGCAACAAAAAGCCCAGCGTGTCCGGACCAGCTTCGCTCTCATTGATGACCACAACGCCTCCGTCGACAAACTCCGTCCGGTCGCGCGCCCCTAGCGTGTCGAGAAAGACGTGGGCTTGAAACCGAGTTCTGAAATCAATCACCCGGCCGATGAATTTTACCCGGATGAGAGCAGTTTGGGAAATCCCGTCTTCTGCAGTTCGCAGCCGCGGCAACTCCACTGCGAAAAACTGATCCTCTATAGCCACTTCCTTGAACTCGTCCTCACCTGGCTCTCGCCGATCCCCCAGCGGAATCCGCCGCAGTTCCCGCACCGGACTGTCCTCCAACTCTACGCTCACCGATTCGATTGCGCTAATCCGCGCCGGAGTGCGGATATGTAGCCGGTTGAAGCCTGCATTTTCCGGTGCCAGACTCGTCTGTAGCGCGAACACGAACAGAGTGTCCCGGCCGGCGATTACATCTGCGGCCGGAGCAATTTCCCCTTTAGCCTCCCGGGCCAGCAGCGGAGTCTCAAATTCAAAGCGCAGATTGCGGATTGCCGTAGCCGCCCGCGCACTCTCACTGGAGAAGTCGATTCGGACTTGGAAGTAGGGTCGCCCACTTGGAGCGTTGATAGCGTCTCCGCTCTCCAGCGGCTGGAAGCCACTCCAAAAGCGCAAATCCGGTTCTACTTTGCTTATCTGATTGCCGGGCAACTCTTGGTACTGTTCGCGCGTGAGACGCACGGCTAGGCGTTCCTCATCGCTCAGGGCGCTGAAAATCTCGCGGGCATCCAAGCGCAACTCGGGGGAGTTCAAGTCGACCTGCTGGTCAAAAGTCTCGGATCCCGTCCGCCGGTCGACGACGAGAGCCCCGCCATCCTCCTGCCGCTGCCATTCGAACTCGTCGTCGAAATCGGTCTTGCGGAACAGGATCTCGGACTCCTGGGTCAAACCAGTCTGAAAGCTGAGTACGGCCTGCGACTGGCTTGGATCGCCTATCTTTTCTTCCTCCCAGAAAATCCGCCCTAGGGTGGATGGAGGAAGCGCTAGAACCCGGGTGACATAGGAGGCGCTGGGCAGAAAGCCGTCGGCAAATGCCTCCATTTCCGCCAGATCGTAGTCGAGGTTGGTGTCCACATCTAGTCGGAAGTAGCGCAGTCGGCGCGGCGGCTCAAAGAAGACCGCCGCAGTGTCCTGCCGGTTGACCGGAACACTCTGCGCAATTACAAAAGTCGGCAGGGCTTCGGCTACCTTGATGTACTTGGGAAAGCCTGGATTGCCATTCTCCGGATCTTCGAGGTCCAGGCCTGCTATGGTTCTCTCCGTGCCGGGAACTCCCAGGCGGAGGGTATAGGCCGAGAGCCGCAGTGCTCCGGGTTTGGGATAAAACCGAATCAGGGACAGAGGGAAAAAGCGATCCAGGTCCACGACGAGAATCATCTTCTTGACGATATCTTGTCCGGGCTTGTCCACGCGCTCGAAAGAGGTGTGCGGATTGCCGTCGAATATCTCGGCGAACTCCACCTCTTTCTGATCCTGAGTGAGAGCGTGCTCGAAATAGGTCGGGCTGGTGAGATTGATATTCTTGCTGAACTTGGTTGCTACCTCGGTCTTGGGAAAAGACTCGGCTACGTTGATCAGGACTGGCACCTGCTGCACACCGGCCCGCAGCAAAAGCCGCACGTCGCCGATGCTGCCGGGCAGGTTGCTCAGGCGGGGGAGCAAGATTTCTCCCACCTCGATCACCCGCCCGTTTTCCCGTTCCACTTCCCGCTCGGCCGCCACGTCCTGTTGCGCGATATTCCGGGAAAAGCGGAACAGGCGATCCCGCTGATCAGCGCTCAACACGTCCCCATCGAGGGGAATATCGGGAACCTCTGCTATTCGGCGTGGCTCGAGCGACGCGATGCCGTCCGGAATGCGTCCGAAGTCGATAGAATGGAAGAATTTGGCCGGTCTAAGGGGAGGCTGCTCAGCCTCCTCCCAGGATATATCTTTGGGAATGGAGAAAATCTGGATTTCGGCTAGGGAAGGACAGGATACTGCGCCGACCAGAAGTAGGCAAATCCAGTAGATCCCACAGGGCATTGTCGCAAACTCCGCGAAGAAGTGCTACAATCCAATGTCGACGCTATTCCCACAGCAATTATAGTTAATATTTCAGAGCGTATCAATACGGTTTTTATGGGGAATCAATCGGTTGGGACAGCGTTTTGCATCCTCAAACCCAGTAGATGTTGTTGTCCGTCATGCCGGTGAAATAGTCTATGAGCAGCCATATCCCCGCACAGCTAAATTGTCCGGCGATGAGACCCAAAAAGAAAGGACGAGTCCGCTGAAAGAGCGCCGGCCCCCCGTACTTGAGGACCAGACCCTTGATGAGCCAGGCCAGAAAGACACTGAACCAGATGTAGTTCGTCATGGCATTGGTGCTGATGGCGAAGCCCAGTGGGTGCAGGGGCCACCAAGTCAGGTGCTGACGGGCAACCATCAGTAGGGCCATAATGCTGCCTCCAGCCGCAGTGGCGACCCAGCCGCCGATATCGGGGCCATCGGGGCTGTTGAGTTCGCGACTAACAAAATTGAACGGATAGACCGGCATGCCTGAAGGGCCGAAGAACCAGCCGTTGAGATTGATTCCGCCGTAGGAATAACTCAGATAGAGCACCGACCAGATCGAAGAGACTAGACTGACCACAATGGCCAGGAGAATCGCCCAAAACAGCGCGCGCTTGCCACCCGGCAAGTACTCTTCGGCTAGCTTGAGGCCATTGGCGCAGGAGGCCATAAGCAGATTGCGCAGACTGGTGGCCCAGACATAAGTCATTCCTAGGACGGTCAAATTCTGGGGGCCGAGGGCGCTGCTACCCAAGCCCGATGTGACAAAAGCCGTGGGGATGAGAGGGGTGCGCGTCGAGGCGACACCGCCTTCGGAGACTACCCGGCTCACGCCGATGCAAAGCAGAAACAAGGCGAATAGGTAGATGGGCACGACCCAGAAGGCCATGCCGGCCTCCAGCAGCCACCAGCCGATGAAGAGATTGCTGACCAGTAGGCCGAGAACGGCGACTCGATAGGAGAGGATTTCGTCCGAATCGTCGATGCTCTCATCGTTTAGGAAAGCCTTGCGGAAGACCTGAGCAAGATGTCGGCGCCCCATCCAGAAGCCGAAGATCACCAAGACGATCATGGCACCCATGCCTTGATGGGCGACGAGAGGAGACGGCCCGGAAAAATCCAGCGTCTCGGTGCTAGAGACACCCAGTATATTGAGGCACCCCTCTTCGATGCGGGCGATCAAGTTAAAGAGCCAAATGCCGAGGGCAATATCCAGATTGACGAAGTACGAAAAGCCCACCATGGGAAAGCTGAGCGCAATGGTCACCTCGGTGGTCTGCCGGAAGAAGGGGAAGCTGGCGACCAAGTTGATGTCGGGAATGAAGTTGTAATAGTTGTGCAGGGCGCGCATGGAACCCACTGTGAAAGGAATGGCGAATCCGGTCCACATGATCGGGTTTTTGAAAAAGGGCTTGCAGCGCGAGGTTTGCTCTCCCTCCGCGATCATGGCCAGGGGGAGTTGGATCAGGGGAAAGGTCAGGCGCTCGTGCTGGATCCACTGGCGCCGCAGGATGACCATTGTGCAGATCATGGCGAAGTAGAGGGCTAGGATCGCGGGAATCCAGCAAAGGAGTGGCTTTATCCAGGCGGACCAAGGGATAGCATAGCCCGTCGGCAATCCCTCGTAGAAGTACTTGATTGCTTCCCAATCCTGGGGCAACATCCAGCGGCGGACGTAGGGATGGATCTGCTCGGTCCATGCGTTTTCCGAACTGGCATAGTAGAGGCCGCCGCTGATGATTGGGAGAAAATTTTCCGTAAGGCCCAGCGTGGCAATCGAAGAACCCACAAGGGCCATGATGTAGATGACAGCTAGTTCGTGGTCGTGGAACTTCAGACGGGAGTGCTTCAGTATTGCGGGTACCAAAAGCACAAAGAAGAAAAAGAGGAAGATTGCGCCGGCATTGCTGAAATCGAGCGCCATGTACGAACCCCGCAATACCATATTGGCATACGGCGCTCCGGCAGCTATGCAGAAGACAAACAGGGAACCGACCAGCAGGGCGAGGAAGGTGACGCGCGGTCTAGGCCCTTCGGCCGCAGATACCGCCGAACGTTCCGACTTGCCGAGCGGCGTGGTACTTGCCATAGCCTGCGCGCTCTTGCGCTGCTACTTCTCTCGCATGAGTTCGACTTGGTCTTGGGGCGGCTTGAAATAGGCCCCCGGGTGCCAAGCGCGTCCCATGTCGCCCAACAAGCGCCGCTGTCTGGGAGTACACTGCGCCAGTAGTTCCCGCGAAGGCCGATCATAACCAAAAGACCGGAGGAACAACTGGCTATACCCGAAGATCAGCGATTTCCTGGTGCGGCGCGAGCGATTCGGTGCCACGCCGTGCCAGAGCGAATGGGGGAATACGGCCGCGTCCCCTGCCGCGACACAGAGCTGAACCGCTCCTGGCGTTTCTACACCGGTTGGCAGGTGCTCGTCGCCGGGAGCAACCTCTGGAAATGGTAGCAAATGACTCCCTGGGCAAAGGGTGAAATTTCCGCTGTAGGGCTCGGCGACATCCGTCAGGAAATATTGAACCTTTATCTGGAGGGGCCAGCTTTTTTCGCTCACCCGAATACGGCGCAGCCCTGGTCCTCCATCGGTGTGGATATAGCCTTCGGCTTCGGGATTGGGAGGGCGCACTAGAACCTCGGCCATACTCAATTGGATGTAGGGACCCATCAACTCGAGAGCAATGTCGAAGATCGGCGGGTAGTCGATCAGTTCCATCAACACCTCGCTATCTTCTATGGCGAAGTAGATGTCCATCCCCTTCCCGGATACCCGATCATCTCGAGGCACATGCTGGCGGTAAAGTCGGTCCACTTCCCGAGCGAATCGCTTCACCTCTAGCGGCGAAAGCAGGCCTTTCAACAACAGATAGCCATCGGTTGCCCACTGACACTGTTGTTGTTCGTTCAATTGGCCCGCCATGGCTATAGCTATATGTACACGTCTAAAGGTAGAGGTGAATAGATAGGGACCATCCGCCGAACTCCAACGCACCGGCGAACCTCTGGTGGCTTAGAAATAATAAACAGTCCCAACAGCACATTACACATGTACTGTTGGGACTGTTCTAACTGACCGCTTGTACCTGCCGCCTAAGGCGGCCTTGTTGGGCTGGCGCTCCTAGCTCAATCTTCGAAAGAAGCTTTGATGCGCCCCCAGGAATTCCTCTCGACAGCGGTGTCGTCTCCGCTTACGCCGATCAGACGCCCATCGACAAAACGGCTGGATTCGCCGCTGGTTCCAGACTGACCCGACAGGGTGGAAAAAGAGCGATACGCGGTCGGTTCGGTGTCGAAGTCGGAAGGCGAGGTTTCAAAGCCGATGATTTTGCCGGGGAAAAGATCGGACACCACGCTCCCCTCCGGATCATTGTAGATCAGCTGGTCAAAAGCAGTTATATAGGCTTCGTTGATCAGGATGGTGGGATTCTGGCCAACTGCGGCCCCACCCGATTCACTGTAGGGCGGAGAAACGAGCCACTCCCCGGCTTCAGTGGTGTGACCGACTACGATGTTGTCGGGAGAGGTGGGAATAAAATTGAACATCTGAGCATGAGATCCTCTGGCCAGTTTATAGTCCTCTTCGGTATCAAAGTCGTCCTTACTGAATTGATACGGCCCGCCCGAATGATCGGCATCGATCTTGAAGGATATGGAATCGTGTCTCCATATCTCGCCCGGATTGCCGCCGGCATACTCGTTGATGTAGACGTTGTCCGATCGCCACACCCCGTAGTAGAAGCGGTCTGTAGTCGCGTTCCAGCCCAACCAGATCCGGAAGTCCATGTCGGCCGGATCGTACTGGGCGCCATCCCCTACGGTCTCGGAAAAGATGAAGTTTCCCGGCAGCAAGGATGGTTCGCCGACGATCTCTTCCCACTCCTCGATCGTTCCATCCGTAAAATCGAACTCTTCGAGATCTTCGTCGGCAATCTCGAAGAACAAATACACCGTGTCGCCAATGTGGGCACTGGCATTGCTGGAAAATCCCATGCCCAGACCCAAGATCAAAAAGAAAAGAATAAAGCGTCTCATGATTTCTTCCTCCGATAGGTAGATTTTCCGTTTTCTCGCTTCTGCGAATTTCCCGTATAAGGACGCACGGAAATAGTGCTCGGAACAATAAAGAAAGACAGCTCTATCTTCCTCCTTTCTTTTTGAAAAATATAAGGTTAAGAAAATTGAGAAAAGGATGGAAGTATAACAAAATCAAGTGTACCATATAAAATATACCAACCGTAAAGTCAAGCGAAAAAAGAACGATTGACTGATGTGCCGGGAATTTCCAGAAAAAGAACGATTGACTAATGTGCCGGGAATTTCCAGAATTTGACAAAACATCAACTTAGAGAACTGCGGGGGTACATATCTGCAGCAATCGATTCCCAAGACGTACAGGTATTTTCTCGAGCGTCGCAGGACGGATGGGGCCAGATCGCAGAAACTGTCCTTCCGGGCGTTCTGGGTGGGGACTTTTCTGAGCTTTTTCCTGGCCATTGGAGCCCCCTATGGCAATATGGTTATCCGGGGCTCGTACATGGCTCTCGATTTCAGCACACCGGGAGCCATCTTTCTATTTCTCTTCCTCATCGGGGTCCTCAATCTCTGCTTCAAACTGGCGGCTAGAGGACTTGTCTCCGCCTTGCTTTTCGCCTTTGTGCTAATCGGGGCCTACGCCTATGCCTTCTGGCCCTTCGACGAGCTTGATCCCCATTCTCCTGGCTTGATTTTTTCCACCTTTGTCGTCATTACGGCGCTACTCAACGTCAAGGTGGTGCAAGACGGGGCCAGTTTGGCACTGAATCGGTCGGAACTCATCCTAGTCTACCTCATGCTACTAATCGTCTCAGCTCTATGCACTATGGGGCTGAGCGAGCAACTGCTGCCCATGCTGACCGCCCTTTTCTACTATGCCTCGCCGGAAAACGAGTGGATGGAGAAGCTTTTGCCGCATGTGCCCAAGCACCATATCCTGGTCGACGACGGCGACAACAACAGGAGCTTCTACGAGGGCATTTCTCAAGCCGGACACGACATCCCCTTCTCAGCTTGGGTAGAGCCGCTGGTCTGGTGGGGGATTTTCCTTCTGGCCCTGTACGTGGCCATGGTATGTACTGCGGTGATCCTGCGACGGCAATGGGTGGAGCGGGAGCGGCTGGCCTATCCCATTACCCAGGTGCCTCTGGCCATGGTGCGCGGGGAAGATTCCGGCCAACTAGTCAACGACTTTTTTAAGAGCCGGGCGATGTGGGCGGGCTGTTCCATCCCGTTGATCGTTGGCAGCCTCACCGCTCTGCATCGCTACGATCCCGTCTTCAGCCCTTTGCAACTCACTTGGATCGTTCCCTTTTTCTCGACCCATACCCTGCAGCTCCACATAACCTTCATGATCTTGGGATTTTCCTACCTGATCAACACCCATGTCGCCGCCGGGATCTGGTTTTTCTACTTGTTGCTCAAGATTGAGAAGGCCGCTTTGCCTGCCATCGGCTTGCAATCCGAACAACACATTGTTTTTGGCGTGAGCGATTCTCCCTTTCTGGCCTACCAAGGGGTCGGGGCCCTGCTGACTCTGGTCGTGTTGGGATTGTGGAGCGGTCGGGAACATCTCAAAAATGTCGTACTCAAATCACTTGGCAGGGCACCTCATATCGATGATGGGGACGAGATCTGCTCCTACCGCAGTGCTGTGATCGGGGGTGTAGGGGGTGTCCTAGTGATGGTGGGCTGGCTGTGGGCCTTGGGGACTCCTTGGTGGATCTCGCTGGTATTTGTGGTGGTCGCAATGCTGATTTTTGTCGGCATTACCCGCGTCGTAGCCGAGGCCGGACTGGCTGCTGTGCGAACCCCTATGATCGCCCCAGATCTGTTGATCCAGGGGTTGGGTTCCCAACTGGTGGGCCCGACCGGCGTGTTCAATTTATCTATGGGCTATATGTGGAGCGGCAGTCTCCGGGTATTCGTCATGGCCACCTGCGCCAACGGACTAAAGCTGGTCGAGGAGATGGGCCGCTCAAGCCGGCGCTGTGTGTTCTGGAGTATTATCTTGGCTCTGCTAATTGGCAGTCTAGGCGCGTGCTGGATGATCTTCCACACGAGCTACAAGTACGGTGGAATCAATCTAAATAGCTGGTTCTTTCACGGAGCCCCGTCCGCAGTGTACGACAGTGCCTTGAGGAATATGGAGTCCTCTGGGATTGACAGGGTCGGGTTGGGCTTTTGCGTCGGGGGGGGCGCTGCGATGTTCCTGTTGACGTGGCTGCGCCAGCGTCTGTTCTGGTGGCCGGTGCACCCGCTGGGATTCCCCATCGGGGCCAACAGCATGATGGACTACGTCTGGTTCAGCGTGTTTTTGGCTTGGCTAATAAAGAAGCTGGTGCTCAAGTATGGAGGGGCCGTCCACTATGCGCGCAGCCAGGCCTTTTTTCTTGGCTTAATCTCGGGACAGGCTCTGTGCAACGGCGCATGGCTAATTGTCGATTACTTCACTGGAAAAGTGGGCAATGCCATTTTCTGGGTATGAGACTAGCCAGGCGGAATTTTTAGACGGCTCTCACAGATCTCGCTCCAGGTCTTCCAAGATGGCCTGGGCTGCGGAATAGTCTGGTTTCAATTCGAGCGCTTTTTTTAGGGCCTCCTTGGCGCTGGCGTGGTCTTTTTGTTGAGCCAAGGCCAAGCCCAAGGCATAATAGGCTTCCGCATAGGCAGGATCAATCACCACGGTTTCCCGGAAGCAAGTGACGGCTTGGCCATAGTGCTGTTGTCCGGCGTAGGCGAGTCCAAGATAATAATAGGCGTCTCTGTATTCTGGTTCGCTGGCCAAGGCTTGGCTAAAGGCGCGGGTGGCTGCTGGCAGGTTTTTGAGCAGAAGACTGGCGCGGCCTAGGCCGTAGAACGCTTGGGCGGATTCCGGTTTGAGACTCAGAGCCTGCAAATAGGACTGCTGGGCTGCCACAGGATCATCCTGTATCAAGTAGATATTGCCCAAAAGGTTGTGCGGTTCTGGATTTTGTGGATCGAGAGCAATGGCCTGCTGTAGCAGCAAAATGGCCGAGCCGGGCAGTTCTCGCTGCAAGTGCACTTTGCTCAAGGTGAGATAGGCTTCCACAAAAGAGGAATCTATCTGAATGGCCCGACTCAGCGAGGAGACTGCCAATGCCCAGTCCCCTTGGCTGGCATAGCGTTTCCCTTGGTCGAAGTGCTTTGCCGCATTGTCAAGTTGTTGAAACGTCTTCAGAGCGGACTGTCTTTGCCGAGGTTGTCCGGCTTTTAGGTAAACTGGGCTCAAGGCGAAGTAGATACTGGTATTCCTCGGCTCCAGATTCGCACCTTGTTGCAGGATCTCTATGGCTTCCCGATAGCGCCCCTGCTCGGTGTAGACTTTTCCCAGGCCCAAATGGGCAGAGACATGCTCTGGGTCCAACTCTAGGACGCGCCTGAAGCTAGTTGCAGCCGAATCCGGTTGGTTGCTGTACGCCAGCAATAAGCCGCGATAGTAATGGGCTTGTACATGTCCTTGCTCCAGACGTATGGTCTCCTTATAGGCTTTTATGGCGCCGTCCAAATCGCCATTAGATCTTTTGCTCTCGCCGAGGTGAAAGGAGTATTCGGGCCGTTCAGGTGCCAGTTCAAGGGCCTGCTGAAACCGTGCGGCCGCATCGCTATAACGGCGCTGGGCATAGAGGGCCATACCAAGGGAGAAGAACAGGTCATGGGGATTGGGAAGGTGCATCACATCGGCCTTTGCAAAAGCCGCGATAGCTTCTGGATACTGTTCCAATTGTGCGTATGCCAAGCCCATATTTAAATGGATTTCTGCCGAGTCGGGCACTATTGCCACGGCTTGATGGAAGGCTGCCAGAGCGCTGCGGGGGCGTCCGTCGTTCAGCAAGCGGACCCCGCGATTGTTCAGGCGCTCGCCTTCCTGGATAGAGATCGCCTGCCCACTGGGCCCGTCGGGAGGCTGTTGCTCCAACGCGCATGCTGCAATTAGGATAAGCGACCACAGGCTGAGGCCACGCCTCATGACGATCTGCCGAAGAAGGGGGTGCGAGAAACGGTTTCACAACGCGATTTGCGGCTGAGAGGATGGAGAGGTGAAACCGCTTTGAAGAAATATAGAAAGATCGAGTGTTTTCTGCTTCTGCTAAAACGCCCGCGGCTTTGCCGCCCAGAGCTAGGTTGACGCCTTCTCCACACACGGCCAAACTATAGCCCCACTTATTTTTCACATCAGCCAATTTAGGAGCGTCCATGACCGCACCCATCCGCTGGGGCATCCTCGGCCCAGGCAGCATTGCCCACAACTTCGCCGTTGGTCTCCAGGCCACTTCCGCAGGGGAGTTAGTCTCTGTTGGCTCGCGCGACCAGCAGCGCGCCGACTCCTTTGCCGACCAGTACGGTGCCCCCAACCGCCACGCCTCGTACGAGGCCCTCAGCGCCGATCCCGACATCGACGCGGTGTACGTGGCCACCCCCCATCCTTTTCACCAAGACAATTCGATTCTCTGTCTCGAAGCTGGCAAGGCCGTGCTCTGCGAGAAGCCCTTTACCATCAATGCGGCCGAGGCCGAAGCCGTCGTCGCCTGTGCCCGCGCCAACGGCGTCTTTCTGATGGAGGCCATGTGGTCCCGCTACCTGCCCATTATGGTGCAGGTGCGCGAGTGGCTCGACGCTGGTGCTATTGGCGAGCCGCTGATGGTCAGCGCCGACTTTGGTTTTCGCGCGGGTGTCAATCCCGATGGGCGACTTTTTAACCTCGCTTTGGGCGGCGGTGCCCTGCTCGATATCGGCATCTACGTCGTCTCCTTTGCGGCGATGGTGCTCGGAGCGCAACCAGCCCAGGTTGTTGCAGCCGCACACCTCGGCGAGACTGGGGTTGACGAGCAGACGGGCATCGTGCTCCGCTATAGCGGCGGTGCCATCGCCAACCTCTCTTGTGCCATCCGCACCACGACCTCGCACGAAGCGCGGATCGTTGGCAGCGAGGGGACGATTGCCATTGATCCCGCGTGGTGGAAGGGCGAAAGTGCCACGCTCAAAGCCGGGGACCGCGAAGAGCGCATCGAATTGCCCTTGGCGGGCAATGGCTACAACTACGAGGCGCAAGAAGTTGCTCGCTGTCTCGGCGAAGGTCTGACGGAGAGCGCGGTCATGTCGCTCGACGAAACCGTGGCACTGATGCGGATCCTCGACGAAATCCGCGCCCAGATCGGCCTAAAATACCCAATGGAATGAAAGGAAAGTAATCGTGCAATACGGCAACGTACAAGGCATCGAAAAGAAGATCTCGCGCATAGTTCAAGGCTCGATCATGCTCAATCGCAGCAATAAGGAAGAAGGCTTTGCTCTGCTCGACGCGGCTTGGCAGGCCGGCATCACCACGTATGACTCGGCACACGGCTACGGCGGCGGTGAAGTGGATCGCATGCTGGGGCTGTGGATGGAGGCAAGGGGCAACCGCGATGAAATCGTCATCATTGGCAAGGGTGCCCACCTCAATCAGGACCGCAACCGCGTTACCCCGTACGACATCGCCTCGGACATGGCCGACTCGCTCGTGCGCCTGCGCTCCGACTACATCGACCTCTACCTGTTGCACCGCGATGATCCAGCGGTCCCGGTTGGCCCGATTGTCGAGGCGCTCAACGAGCACCACGCGGCCGGCCGCATCCACGCCTTTGGCGGCTCGAATTGGACGCCGGAGCGCTTGGCCGAGGCCAATGAATACGCGGGCAAACGCGGGCTCGTGCCTTTTGCGGCCTCCAGCCCGAACTTCAGCTTGGCGGATCAGATCGCCGAGCCGTGGAAGGATTGCCTGTCGATTGCCGGCCCGGGCCAAGCTGCCGCTCGCGAATGGTACGCCGAGCACGACATGCCGCTCTTTACTTGGTCGAGCGTGGCGCGTGGCTTCTTCTCGGGCAAAGTAACCCGCGCCAATGCTGAGCAAGTGCGCGACCAATTCGACGGCACTATGCCCAAATCGTACTACTGCGAAGACAACTTCAAACGGCTCGACCGCGCGTGGGCACTGGCGGAAGAAAAGGGATTGTCAGTGCCGCAGATCGCCTTGTCGTACGTGCTGAGCTATCCGCTCGACATCTATGCCTTGGTCGGCAGCATGAGCGGCGATGAGATCGCGGCGAACATCCAAGCGCTCGACAACCCGCTCACCGAAGCGGAGATGGCGTGGCTGGATTTGCGGAGCGAGGAGCGCTAACATGGCTAAGCAACCTAATGTCGTCGTCTTGATGTCCGACCAGCAGCGGCTCGACACGGTGAGTTGCTACGGGCTGAACGAGGTGTGTCGGACGCCGCACATCGATGCCTTGGCCGCGCGCGGCATTCGCTTTGACTCGGCGTTCACGCCGACTGCGATCTGCTCGCCGGCCCGCGCTTCCTTTTACACGGGCCTCTATCCGCACAAGCACGGGGTTACGGCCAACGGCTTGTGTTTGCGCGAGGGCGTGCGCGGGTTGAATCACTATCTGGATGAGGTCGGCTATCGCTGTGGATACGCTGGCAAGTGGCACGTGGATGAGCAGACCGGCCCGACGGGCTACGGGTTCGCGGGGCAGGACTTTATGGGCTACGCCTTTCCGGGGTCTGACCTGCTGCCCGGCTTGCAGTTCGGGGCCAAGCCGAGGGGACACAATCCCTACGCAGACTATCTCAAGGAACGCGGCTTCGACCCGCCGACGGTCTCGCATCGCTTTGTCGGCACCAATCCCTCGAATCAGGCGCAGGAGATGTTCGCGTTACACGAGGGCCCGGTCGAGTCGTGCATTGAGTATTTCGTCGCCGAGGAATCCATTCGCGTCCTCGACGAAGTGGCGACCGGTGAGGAACCCTTCTTTCTCTGGGCCAACTTTTGGGGGCCGCACAGTCCGTCGCTGGTGCCGGAGCCGTACTTTTCCATGTACGATCCAAAGGCCATTCCCGAACATCCCGGGTACGCCGAGACTTTTGAGAAAAAGCCCTATCGCCAGCAGTTGATCGAGAAGCTATGGGGGTTGGGCGATTATGGTTGGGAAGGGTTTCAGGAAATCGCCGCGCGCTACTTTGGGCATTGCACGCTGATTGACGACATGGTGGGTCGGGTGGTGGCTCATTTGGAACAATTGGGTGTCCTCGACAACACCATCATCGTCTATACTGCCGATCACGGCGACTGTCTCGGCGCGCACAAGCTGATCGAGAAGGGCGAGTTTATGTACGACGAGATCTACCGCATCCCGCTCGTCATCGCCCATCCCGATTGCCAAGCTCCGGGCACGGCCTGCGACGAGTTCGTCTATTTGCAGGAAATCATGCTGTCGTCGCTCGACGCCGCTGGTCTCGACGTTCCCGCCGACCTTGATGGGCAATCCTTTCTCCCGGCGATAGAGGGACGTCCGTTTGCGAATGGCCGCGAGGAGGTTTACTGCGTGTTCGACCGCCATTTTACGGTTGCCAACCAGCGCATGGTCCGCACCCGCACCCATCAGTTTACCTTTAATTCGGGCGACCCGGGCGAGCTGTACGACTTGCAACGCGATCCCTATCAGCTCGACAATGTGTATGGCGATCCGGCGTACGAGGCTGTGCGGCAGGATCTCATGGGACGGATGGGCCGCTACATGGAGGAATTGGGCGACCCGTTGCGCGGGTGGTTTGGGCGGATTAAGGGCGCGTATTGAATTGTCGAGGAAACTTCGTAGGGTTTGGCGGTCTCTTTCCGTATATTACGTCGCAAACGCCTCAGGAGGTGCCACATGGAAATGTTTCTGACCTTCGCCCTAGTTTTCGCGGTTTTGCTGGTCGTGGTGATCTTCATCGTCCGGCTGAACCTCTTTATCTGCCAGCCCAACGAGGTCATCATTTTTTCGGGCCGCAAACGCCAGACGGCCGACGGGCGTGCGGTGGGCTACCGCGTGATCAAGGGAGGCCGCGCCTTTCGCATCCCGCTCCTCGAAAAGGTCGATCGTCTCGACTTGCGCACGATTCCCCTCGAAGTATCGATCACTAACGCGTACTCCAAAGGCGGCATCCCGCTGTCGGTGCAAGGCATCGCCAATATCAAGATCGCCGGCGACGAGCCGCTGC
>JAGWBY010000003.1:34649-41357 GCA_021295675.1 Candidatus Latescibacterota bacterium
GACCCCCGAAGAGGTCAACGAGGATCGCCTCAAATTCGCCGGATCGCTCATCGACGAGGCCGACGTCGATCTGCAGAAGCTGGGCCTAGTACTCGACACGCTCAAAATCCAGAATGTCACTGACGAGGTCGGCTATCTCGACGCTATCGGTCGCCGGAGCACCGCCTCGATCCTCAAAGAGGCGGAAGTTGCCGAGGCGGAAAACCGCGCCGAATCACAGGAGAAATCCGCCGAGGCCCGCCGCCGGGGCGAAGTCGCCGACGCCGAGGCCCAAGTCCAGATCGTCGATGCGCAAAACTTGCTCCGCGTCCGCAAGGCCGAGCTGGAAGGCGAGGGCTTGGCTGCTGAGAAGCGCGCCGCGCAAATTGCCCGCAAAGCCGAAGTCCAGGCCGAGCAGCAGGTTGAGCAGGAGCGCCTAGCGCTGCAAAAGCGTCGGCTCGAAATCGAAGTCATTGAGCCGGCCCGCGCCGATCGCGACGCTGCCGAATTGCGCGCCAAGGGCGAGGCGGCCAACATCCTCGAAAACGGCCTTGCCGAGATTGAGGTGCTCAAGCAGAAGAACGAGGTCTGGACCATCGCTGGCCCCAATGGCAAGGAACTGTTGTTGATCCAGATGCTGCCGAACTTGGTCGAGCAAATCACCGCCATGGCCAAGGACATCAAAATTGACCACCTCGCCGTCGTCGATTCTGGCAACGGCGGTCAGAGCGGTCTGCCGGCGGTCGTCAGCCAGATCGGGGCACTAGCCCCTGCACTCTTTGAGAGTATCAAGGCGACAACCGGCGTTGACTTGGCTTCGGTTATCAACGACAAGGCCGACGGCCAACTCCCAGTGCTGTACTTGAGCGGGCTGATCGTTGGGGGGATCGCCGTCGGTGCTTCGCTGTTTGGCGGGGACGGCGATGGCGTGGGCGACGGCCTGCGGGCGCTGGCCTTTTTGCGGCTGCGGCTGTTTTTCTTTTTTACCTTCTTCTTTGGTTTGGCCGGGATGTTAGGTAGCCTGCTTATGGGTCCAAGTGCTGCGTTGTTCACGGCGCTGGGTAGCGGTGCAGTCTGCGCCTTTGTGGGCGACTGGATGCTGAGCCGGTTGAGCGGATCAAGCGCCGATAGTTCGCTGGCGGGCGACGACTTGATCGGCCTTGAAGCCGAAGTCACCGTTCCCATCGCTACGGGCAGCACCGGCAAAATTTCCGCTACCGTCCAAGGCCGCACCATCGAACTGTTGGCGCGCCGGGCCGATGCTCAAGGCCCGCTCAACCCCGGCGATAAGGTTTTGGTGCTCGAAATCGACGATGGCGTCGCTGTCGTCGAGCCGAGCTAGTCTACTTTACCCCTCCGAAGCGACAGACGATTTGGTAGAGCACCTGCGTTGCAAAGAGTAGCTCTTCCACGGGGGTGCGCTCGTCGTGGCCGTGGATCAGGGCCATTTCCTCCTCGCCCGGCTGCTGGCGATAGGGCATAAAGCCGTAGATCTGGGTTTCGGGGCGGCGCGGCACAATGTGTTTGGCGTCGGTGCCAGCCGGCATCAGATACGGGAGCACTGGCGCGTTTGGCTCGCGTTCCTGCATCACCTCGACGATCGTCTGAAAAAGTGGGGTATCGGACGACGCTTCCAACGGCGGCGTGTATTGGTCGATTTCGATGGCGACCTCTTCGCCGACGAATGTGCGTAGCTCGGCCGCGAAACTCTCTGCCGTCTGCCCCGGCACTAAGCGCCCATCGATCCAAGCAGTCGCCTCCCCCGGAATTACGTTGATCTTGGAACCGGCCTGTACCATGGTCGCCGAGGCCGTGTTGTGCAGCACTGCGCCCAACTCGCGGCGCAAGGTGTTGCCGATGGGCAGGTCGCGCAGTGCGGCATCTGCGGTAACCGGATCGAGCACTTGCTGCCACAGGGTGGCCTCGGCGGCTGGACGGCGGCTGGCAATTCCCTCGACGAAGCGGCGCACGCTCGCGGATATGTGCGCGGGGAATACGGCTCCTTCCAAGCCGGCTAGTGCTCTGGACAGCTTGACGATTGCGCTGTCGCCGTGCGGCATGGAGCCGTGCCCGGGCGTGCCGCGAGCGATCAGGCGCAGTCGGCACAGTCCCTTCTGCCCGGTCTGGCAGGTGCAAAACCGCTGCTCGCCGACGGAAAAGTCGCTGCCGCCGCCTTCGGTGATGATCAAAGGCGCGTCCCACAGCTCTGGTCGATTGTCGATGATCCACCCCGGCCCGTGGTTGCCTTTGCCGGCTTCCTCATCGGCAGTGGCGGCGAAGACGATGTCGCGGTTGAGTTGGACGCCTTCCCGTTGCAACAGCAGCAATACCATCAGATTCGCTGCGACCATGTTCTTCATATCCAACGCACCCCGTCCCCACACGCAGCCGTCGGCTAGTGCGCCGGAAAAGGGCGGATGAGTCCAGTGTTCCGGCTCGACGGCTACTACGTCGGTATGTCCCAATAGCATGAGCGGTGGCTCGTCGCCGCCGGACAGCCGCGCGAGGACATTGCCTCGCTCGGGCGCGGACTCGACGAAGAGGGGATCAAAGCCCTCCTGCCGCAGTATTCCTTCTAGATAGCGCGCGGCTTTGCTCTCGTTGCCCGGGGGGTTGGTGGTGTCGATGCGGATGAGGGCTTGCAAATAGCCGGTCACTTCAGCGCGTACAGCTTCCCAGTTGATCACAATGGTTCCTTTCGATGGCTACGAACTAACGCTCACAAGGGGTACTAGTGCAATAACGGCACGGACTTCGGCCAATTTCGCATGACGCCTGCCAATTTTTCCAGGCCGTGCTGACAATACGGACAAAGCCGCTTTTGTGGCAAAAATTTCTCAACTCTATGTATAACAACGAGATATGTAAAAATTGAAAATGTTGGCACGGCTTTTGCAATACAATGGGCGAAGGCCAGACGAACCAACAACCACCTTAACAAGGAGAAAAGATCATGGCCATCAAGACTTTACTACCCAGCGCTCGCGTCAGCAATCGCCCGTGGCGCAGCCCTTTGGCGAGGACTCGCGCTTGCCCGTTTTGACTGGCAACGCGGCTTTCAGCCCGCGCATCGACGTCAAGGAAGACGACGCTTCCTTTGAAATCTCGGCTGAATTGCCGGGATTGGAGGAGAAGGACATCGAGATCACCGTCGACGAGGGAACTCTAGTGCTGCGGGGCGAAAAGAGCGCGGCTAGCGAAGAAAAGGAAGGCAAGTACTTCCGCCAGGAGCGCATCTACGGCCGCTTCGAGCGCGCCTTCCACCTGCCCGATGGCGTGCAGGACGACGCCATCGAAGCCAAGTTCAAAAACGGCGTCCTCACCCTCCACCTGCCCAAGAAGGAGGAGGCGAAAAAGGTCGTCCGCCAGGTCGAAGTTAAGACCGGCTAGCCAGCCTTAGACGCGCGAAAGGGGAGGGGTATAGCGCGCCCCCCTCCCCTTTTTTGGTAATTATAGGAGAGCTTTGAACAACTATGTATTCCGCGCATTCTGCAATCTGCCCATCCAAGCAAGTGCTACGATGACGACCGGCCAAAATGTAGTATTGATTAAATCGTGTATGCTGGCCGTTATTGCTTTCAGACGAAAGTGACCGAGAGATATATAATCATATCTTAGATCGAGAATCTCCATCAAGGATGCTACAATTACGACGGGGATCAAGCATCGCGCTTCAATTGAACCTTTTTTCCAAAAGATTACAGCCAAGAAAAACACGATCAATCCTACGTGCATATGGATCGAGTCTTTTGAGAGTTCCAAGATAGAGACGATTAGTATCTTAGCTTCTTGATATTCGGACATTTTCCAATCTTTGGTTATGCGGTAAGAATTACTTCAAGTTTATCGAACATTTGCAGACCGGGGCTACAGTCTGCGGCGGCGTAACGCTGTCAAGAGTCCCAACTTCTTTAGGATTGGGAGTAGTCAATCGCACATGGCGTCTTGTTCGCGCCGCAGTTGCAACGCGAGTGAATCCGGCAAATCGACCATGGCGTAGCCAATGGCGTCGCCTTGCCGCACGTCTTGTTTGAGCACGGCCCCGCCCGACAGTCCTAACGGCAATAGTCCCTCTTGGCGCGCCACGGTTGCCTTTTCACTTTGTCCCAATACAGTGTAGCCGCCTCCGCCGTCGAGCGTTTCTCCGGCCTTGAGGTCTCGCTTGGCTACGGCGATTACATCGGCGGTGGGTACGGAGCGCGGAGCGCCGGTTGGCAGGCCGTAGAGCGCGACTTTGGCGATGGTGATTGGGGCTTCAACTGCCACTAAGTGATAGGGGCGGTAGAGGAGGAAGTTTTTGCCGTCGCCGCCCGGATACAGGTTGTAAGTGGCGAGGTCTTCGACCGTAAAGGGGTGTTCGCTGCGGACGACGACGAAGACGCCCATGCCTAGCGGATTGGCGAGCTGGGTCTTGCCGTCGGCGGCGACGCTGTTGGCTAGCTCGATGACTCCGCGCTGGCTCAGTAACCCGCCTTCTTCGACCAAGCTGAACTTTTGCGGGATGTCCGCCAAATTGCACGACGGCTCGTGCATGCCTCTTATGTCGGGGGCTAGCCCGGCCATGTTGGCGATGGCCGTGGCCTCGACTTGGGCTTTGGTGCCGTCGCGGAAGGAGTTGTACATCTTCAAGCTGATCATCAAAGCCAAACCGCGCCGCGGTGTTGTCGGGTGTGCCTTGGGGATCGTCGGCAAAGAGGATGGTGCCGCGACCGGCCGCCACTACCTCTAAGCCGAGGGACCACGCCCATTCGATTATGTTCATGGTCACTCCGGGCTGATCGCCATCGACGAGGGAGTACACCACGCCCGCGCTGTCGGCCTTGCGCTTGAGTAGGGAACCGATTGTTACGTCGGTTTCGACGTTGACCATCACGAGGTGGTTGTCGCTGGCGATTGCCGCGCTGGCCATGCTGGCTCCGACCGAGGTCGAGCCGGTCGCTTCCACTACTACGTCCAGATTTTCGGCCTGAGCGACCAACAGCCCGTCTTCGACGGCGGTGAATTTCCCCGCGTGAATGGCTTCTGCCAATGTCTGCGGGCTATCCGCTGTTCCCACCGCAACGTCTCCGTACCCCGCTGTGTATGCGTAACGGGCGCGCGCTAGATCGATGTCGGCAATGGCCGAGACGACCATGCCCTGCATCTGGGCGATCTGCGCGACCAACCCGCCGCCGAATTTTCCCGCGCCGATGATGCCCTCGCGCTCGGCGAGCAATGCACTGAGCATGTATTCCTCCTCGTGTTGGTTAGCAGAATAGGTCTGAGATGCTTCGACTCCGCTACGCTCCGCTCAGCATGACGCTGGGAAGCTGATCATCAGTACTTGTCATGCTGAGCGAAGCGAAGCATCTCAGACCACTCCGCTGTCGTGTACTTAGCAAAAATCTAAATCCGCCCCCAAGTTCGCCTGCAATACGCGCTCGGCGTATAGCTGTCGCCACCCACGTGCTGGCGCGGTGGGTGCAGTCCATTCGGCCCGCCGTCGGGCGAGGGTTTCTTCGGGGACTAGTAAATCTAAGCGCCCGGCTTCTACGTCCAATTCAATAAGGTCGCCGTCGCGGACGAGTGCCAGCGGCCCGCCGACGGCCGCTTCCGGTGCTACGTGCAAAGCGACCGTTCCATACGCCGTGCCGCTCATCCGCCCGTCGGAGACGCGCACCATGTCTTCGACGCCTTGGGCGGCGAGGTGCTTGGGCAGAGGCATAGAGCCGGCTTCGGGCATTCCAAGGGCTACTGGCCCGGCTCCGCGCAGCACCAGCACGTGTTCTGGCGTGATGCCCAAGGCGGGGTCGTCAACGCGTGCGGCGTCGTCTGGCCCCTCGAACACGATGGCTGGCCCGCGGTGCTTGTGCAGGTGTGGGGATGAGGTGGCTTTTTTCAGGACTGCTCCGTCTGGTGCGAGCGAGCCTTTTAGTACTACGAGGGACGACGCTGGTCCGAGTGGCGCGTCCAAGGTGCGGATCGCGGTTTGCCATGCGCCGGGTGTGGCTACGTCCTGCAAGAGTGCGCCGAGGGTTTGGCCGCTGACTCCTATTGTATCGAGGTCGAGCATTGGCTCCAGGGTCTTGAGCAGGACGGGTACGCCGCCGGCCTTGTCGAAATCCTCCATGTACCCAGTGCCCGCTGGCTTGCAATCGACCAGCAGCGGCACTTGTTGGGCTGCGGTGTGGAAGTCGTCTAATGACAGGTCCACGCCAGCTCGGCGCGCAATGGCGAGCAGATGCACGACCGCATTCGTCGAGCCGCTCAGCGCGGCTAGTACCTTGAGTGCGTTGGCAAAGGCCGCTGGCGTTAGTATGTCTCGCGCCGAGCGTCCTTCGGTGGCTAAGGCTACGGCTCGGCGGCCTGTGGCGACTCCGAGCCGCAAGCGCTGGCTTGAGACTGCGGGCGGAGTGGCCGCGCCCGGCAGCATTAGCCCGAGGGCTTCGGTCACGCAGGCCATGGTTGAGGCCGTGCCCATGACCATGCAGGTTCCGGCGGTTGGACACAGGTTCTGCTCGACAGCGGCGATTTCTTCGGCGTCGAGCACACCGGCTCGGTGCTGTGCCCAGTAGCGGCGGCAATCCGTGCATGCGCCCAAGCGCTCGCCGCGCCAGTCTCCGGCCAGCATCGGCCCGGCGACGAGGTGGATGGCGGGCACGGACGCGGATGCTGCGGCCATGAGTTGGGCTGGCAGGGTTTTGTCGCAGCCGCCGAGCAGCACGACCGCGTCCATGGGCTGGGCGGCGA
>JAGWBY010000003.1:41440-41924 GCA_021295675.1 Candidatus Latescibacterota bacterium
CCGCTTCTAGCACGCCGCGTTTGACGGCTTCTACGAGCTGGGGCATGGCGCGATGGCAGGTGGTGTAGTCGGACGAGGTGTCGGCGATGCCGACTACGGGCCGCTCTAAATCGGCCTCGTCGTAGCCAGCCGAGGCGAGAAAAGCACGGCGTAGGTAGCGGCTAAAACCTGGGTCGGCGTAGTGGGTTAGGTTGCGGTCGATGCCGGTGGGAGGGGGCATGGGGTTCCTTTGGAGCGGACTAAGGTATGGCTTGGACTCGGACCGATCAATGTAAATTATGTCGGTCAACAACCCCCCACTGATTTGTGTTTTTTGCCTATTCATAATCTTCATCGTATAATATAGCAGCAAACGTAACCATACGAACCGTTAGGTTAAGTATTCTTGAGTCGAATGGGCTGATATATAGCAGTCCTAAATCATTTAAGAGCTAATGTATATTGCATTAACTTGGGGAATTGGCAGTATTTTTTCTGTCGGATT
>JAGWBY010000066.1:0-25287 GCA_021295675.1 Candidatus Latescibacterota bacterium
GGACGGCGTGCAGTTCGACCTCGCCACCGACCGCTACGAAGGGACGCTCATCTATTCGCGCTTGAGCAATCCAGGCGGCTCAACTACCGAAGACCAAGAAGTACTACGCACCAACAACACCACGCTATTCGGCGGGCGCTTCGCCTACCAGCTCAGCGACGCCTTGCAATTGGGCCTGCACGCGGTCAACGCCCACCAGTCGAACACGCTTTCGGACCGTCTAGTGGGCAACCCTTTTTCCGGCGCTTTGACCGTGGCCCAAAACAAGACCGTGTCGCTGATTCAGATCGTCCTGCGCGACGATTCTCCGGGCGACGGAACGGGCGGGGCCGCCTTCTTCCAAGCCGGCTCAGACGTGCTGATCACCTACGAGGACGGCACTGTCGATGCCGGCAAAGACATCCAATTCGAGCCGGTCATCGAAGGCGGTTTTGTCCAGCAGGGCTATATCGCCGCCAACGGCCCGGAGGAGATCCGCCTGAGCTACGACTTTGACAGCCCGGCCTTTGTCGATCGGGCCTCGTTTCCCAAAGAGGACATCGTCAAGGTCGAGTTCCGGCTGGTGCTGGGCAACGACTATCAGGTCTGGATGACGTCCGACCGCCAAGTCAACCGCGACGGAGAGGCCGTATTGCTGCTCATGGCCCAAGCCGACGGCAACGTGCAAGACATCACCAATTTGCAGACCGTCCGCCTCGAATACGGCCTGCCGACGGCGACCCACATCTTCGGCGGCAACATTGAACTGCGCGACTACAAGGGCTTTGACCTGTACGCCGAATACGACCTGAGCGTGAGCTATCGCAAGTACCCCAACGTCCTGCGCGACGAGCACCGCACTACATCCGGTATCGGCAGTCGCCGCCGGGCACCGGCTTGGATGGTGAACGCATCCAAAAAGGCCGCTCCCTTCTTTGCCTTTGGCGAGGCGTACAGCATGGATCCGCTCTACAACACGCGGACCTTCGTCACCACGGGCACGGGAGAAATCGAATACGACAGCGAGCGCGAGGGCATCGTCGAACTGGTCGAAGACAACGACGACCAAGACCGCTTTCCCGACACGGTGCGCTTCGACTGGCTCCAGGGCGATTCCCAAGTCTTTCCAGGCTGGGACCAAAACAACGACTTCGTACCCGATATCAACCAAAACGACAACTTCGTGCGCTCCAACGCCGTGCCCGACTACGAAGAGCCTTTCCTCCGCTTCCATTCCGACCATGAACAACAACTTCTGGATCGACCAATACGAAAACGACGAAGAGCCAGATTACCCCTACCGCCGCGACCACCGCGGATACAATGTGTACGGCGGTGCCGACCTGACGCCGCGGCTCAAGGTGATGGTCGGCGCGCTGCGCGAGGAACTCATCTCATCGAACCAGCAAAACAAGAGCACCTACGCCCTCGTGACGTACGACAACAATTCCCCGCGCTTTGGGCGCTTGCGCTTTTTTGAAATGAGCAAATTGGTGGAGGACGACATCCCCAATCCTCTCTTGCAGTGGGCACCGGACAATACCCTGCGCGGCGGCGAGTTGACCAAGGTCGAAGATCCCTTGTTGGCCCGCGACACGTGGATCAACCAGCTCTTTGTGGGCCACAACTTGCAGTCGGCTTCCTATAAAGTGCAGACCAAACTCAACTACGTCCGCTTCCGCCAGCTAATGAGCGAGGCCCGAGCAGGATTTTTTCTTTGGAGTGATTAACAAGGCCAGCTACCGCTATGCCTTGGGCCGGCTGAGCTTGGAGCCGCGCTGGAAAAGCGAGTTTCGCAAGCAATCGCGTAGTCTCTTTGCCCTAGAGCATTCCACCAGCCTCTACGAGCTATTTTCGGCCGTCGTCGAAACTCGTCTCCTCAGAGCCACTCAGCTCCAAGCGGGCATCGAGTACCTGATTTTTAACGACTTCGACGTCGATGCCAACGACTTCAACTCCATTACCGGCGCGTTTCAGTTTACCAACCAGTCGCAGTACTTGGGTTACAGCCTCCACGCCCTAGCCGGGCTGCGCATCGAGCGCCAAGACTTCAAGGAGAGAGAGGCGCGGTACACGAGTCAGACCTTTATAACGATTTACGCGGGATTGGAATAGCGCGTGATTTGGCGCAACGACAACTTCGCCGCAGCCGTCATCGGCATTGCGCTGGTGGCCCTTTGGCCGCGCCTGACCTACTTAGATGAGGTCGCGCAAAACCCCTTCTTGGAGGTGCCGACAACGGCGAGTATGCCCTATGTCGAAGCCGCTAGGGGGGAAGGGAAGGAAGCGGTTGCCAGCCCCTTGTACCCGTTTTTTTTGCGTGGCTTCGTCGCCGTCGGTCTGGCACCTCGCTACGTCCAAGTCCTGCTAGACGCGGCCAGTTGTGCGCTGTTGGCCCTAATCGGCTGCGCGATCTGGGGGCCGGGCACGGGACTCATCGCGGCTTTGTGCGTGGCCCTTTACGGACCGGCCATCTATTTCACTGGCTCCTTGCTGCCACCAGCCCTCGCGGTATTTCTGGTGCTCTTGCTGTTGGCGGCGCTGTTGTGGGCTGACCAGCAGAGCGATGGGAAGGCGTTTTTAGGAGTCGGAGTTTTGCTGGGGCTTTGTTTGCTGGCCGCACCGCAAGTCGCGCTTTTCGCACCAGCCGTGCTGTGGTGGCTGTGGATCGGAGGAAAGCAGCGGGCGTGCTGGGCGTGTGCGCTGGGAACGGCTGGCGCGGTCGCACTGTGGTATTTTGGGGGCGTGACCACAAATGCCGGCGGCTCGCCCGACCTCCTCGTGCGCGGCGGGGAGCATTTGCCCGCGCTGGATATGTACCACGCGCGCGGCGATTCAGGTGGAAATGGGGGTTTGCGTTTCCCTTCGGCTTGGTCTTGCCGCTCGCGCTACTAGGCGTGGGTTTTGCCTTGGCGACGCGGGAACGGGGTGCTTTGCTTGCCCTGCTGTTTGTCGCAACCAGCGCGGTCGGCACCGCGCTCTACGGTGCCCATGCCGAGACGCGCATGGTGCTGGTTCCCGTGCTCTTGCTCTTTGCAGTGAGCGGAATAGGGCAACTGGCGCAGTTGTCCTGGGCGTGGAGGGGGATCGCCGTGGTGGGATTGGTGCTAGTCGCGGGATTGGTCAACGCCAGTACGCCAGCCATGGACCGCGCGGCGCAAGCCTCGCAGCACCGCTATTTGGGTCGCGCCTATGCGGAGTTGGGCATGACGGCCACTGCAATCGCCGCGTACGAACAGGCCTTAGCCTCGGGCAGCACCGACAAGGACGTATATTGGGCCTTGGCGGCGCTCTATGACGCGAGCGGCAAACCCGAGCGCGCACTCGGTATCAGCAAGGCATTCGTCGCACACTGGCCGGCCGACGAGCGCGGACAGCGGGCACTCGGCGATCGCTACATGTCGGTGGGCCGTCCTCAACAAGCGCACACAATCTACCAACAACTCGTCGCGGGCGGTGGGCAGGAGGCCCTACTCGGACGCTTGGGGGATGCACAACTGACGAGCGGCGCACTCGACGAGGCCATACAATCCTACGAGCGGCTGCTAACTGTTAGCCCAGATAGCAGCCGGGTGCGCTACCAACTGGCGCGCGCCTACGCTGCCAGCGGGCGGATGGAAGACGCTGAACGAGCCTATCGCCAACTTTTAGACAGTCCGGCCTACGGCGTACGGGCGCGGGTGGAAGCGGCCGCACTCTTGCGGCACAACGGCCAGCTAGCAGCGGCCGAGCCGCTGCTTTCGCAGGTCTTGGCGCTAGCGCCAGACCACCGCGAGGGGCTGCTCCGGCTCGGTGAAGTCCTCTTAGATCAAGGACAGCCCGGCGAAGCCCTGCCCCATTGGCTGCGCCTCGCCGAACTAGAGCCTCACAACTGGCGGGTCCAAGGGCACTTGAGCAAGGCGTACAGCCAGTTGGGACGGGACGCAGCGGCGCGAGACGCAGAAGCGCGTTACCAGCGAGAAAGGCAGCGCGCCCAACTACAGCAGCGAATCGAAGCGGAGCAGAAGGCATTGATGAAAAAAATTCTCGGGGAAAACTTATGAAGCACTTGCTTCTCATAGGTGCGATAGTGCTTTTGCACAGCGGCGCTTCGCAGGGGCGTCAAGTATTGCTCGTCGGCCAAGACGGTCAGATTAGCTGGGAGGGGGACGTGGAGGCCGGGACCGCAGTGCAAACCATTGAGCCGGAGTACCGCTCCACGTTGGATCCCAACATCACCGAAATCGGCGTCGCGCCGGTCAATCTCGTCGATTTCGCCAGCGCGGATTTTCCCGCTAGCATCCTGCCTCGCCGAGTGCAGGAGGGCCAAAACCTCGCCGCTGAAATCGCCGAGCGCGGTGGCACTATCCGCGCCCCGACCGTTTTCGACCTCGCCGAGTCCCAGCTCCAAAACATCCTCGAGCAGATCGTATCGCCCGACCCCACTGGCGGGGCCTTCGAGCGCAAGGGACGGGACGTGTTGGGCACTTTGCTCGTGCTCGATTTGGGCGCGCGCTTCGGCGTCAACCAAATTCGCTTCTTCCCGCGCAATACGGTCTTTCCGTCGCTATCGACGCCTTTTCAGGAGGATTTTCTCAAAAACTTCGAACTGCAAGTCAACGACGGCCAAGTGTTGACCGAGGCTGGCAACCCGATTTGGGAGACCTTTGCGGTGCGCACCAACAACACCGATCCGGTCGCCACCATTGAGATCGACCCGCCGCGCTTTTTGCGTTTCATCCGCCTGCGCGCTACTTCATCCATTCCCTTTGAGGTGGAGAAATTCCAAGTCTTCGGCGAAGGGTTCTTCCCCACCGTGCAATACATTTCGCCGCTCATCGACATGGGCACCCCGGCCAATTGGGGACGCTTGCGCTGGCTAGAGGAGACCATTGGGCAGGCGAGCGCCGTGCAGATGAACATCCGCACCCGCAGCGGCAACGACCCGTCGCCCTTCGCCTATACGCGCAAGCGAGTAGGGCGGCAAGACGCCGAGGAAATCACATCCTCAGTCGATAATCCCGACCAGCCACTTTTGCGCGACGAGTACCTCGACCTGCCGGCCAAGGGAGGCCCCGCCGATGTGTGGGAACGCGGCCCGGTGCGCGACGACTTGGCCAATTGGAGTCCGTGGACCTCGCCCTACGATCCGGTTGCTGGCACGAGCAGCGAGGGCGCATTGGTCCTCTCGCCGGGGCCGCGCCGCTATTTCCAGTTTCGGGTTGACTTTCAGTCCGACGATCTAGAGTCTGCCAAAATTCTGCGGCAGTTTTCCTTTGATTTCACCACGCCGCCGTTGGCCGATGTCCTCGTCGGCGAGATCTTTCCACGCGAGGTATCCGCAGCCGCGGACATTCCCTTTGTCTATGCCGTGCGCGCCGAGATGGAGAGCGGTGATTTGCAGGGCTTCGACGGATTCGAGCTAGTCACCGGCAGCCGAATAGATCGCATTGAGCGGATTGAAATTATCGACGCGCAGGGCGAGTTCCTCCTAGCACACGACTTTGCGGTACAAGACGCAGTCGTCGACGAGGGCGACGTGGCCATTACCTCGATCTCGGAGCGCAGCTTTGCGGTGCGCTTCCCGAGGATGACAGCGCACAATGCCGTATTAAAGATCCACTTCGTCAGCCGCATCCTCTCGTACAGCACGGCTTTTGAGGGCCGGGGATTGCTGTTAGAGGAAGACGCTTTCCAGAGCGTCCAAGCCGGCGACGCCACCGCGCTAGACGAGGGCGACGTCTCGTTTAAGTCGGACACTATTGTCTTGAGCCCGGCCGTCAACAGCGGCAGCCTAGTGGGCAGCTTTGACCTCGCCGCGTCCGTTATCACGCCCAATGGCGATGGAATCAACGACGTCTTAGACATGGAATGCGAGGTCCTCGCAGTCGACGGCGGGCAGATTGTGGTCAATATATACGACCTAGGGGGCCGTCAGGTGCGTCACCTCTTCGACATTGAAGGGCAGAGCGGCGTTTACAGTTCGGAAAACCTGCCCCAACTGCAATGGGACGGGACCGACGATCAGGGTGAGAGCGTGGCTCCTGGCCTCTATCTAATCCAACTCAACATCAAGGGTGATGCGCGCACTAGCGCTAGTACGCGCACCGTCGGCGTGGCGTACTAGGATTTATGTGATTTTCCGCCCCACCGAGTGGGAAATTAAAAAGGAGTGAAGAGCATGTTAGGGCGAAATCTATTGAGAGGCTTAAGTATCGCGGCTTGGTGCACCAGTGCGGTATGGGGCCGGGCCGAGTTTCACATCGGCGGGCCGACGGGTACTTCTTGGCAGGGGCTGATCACCGACGAGCAGACCGAGTACGCCATCGTTGACGACCAAGGCGTGGTCTTGGGCACGCTTCCCATTGCCATCGGCGCGGAGGAAGCGGGCGTCGATACCATGATCGCCTACGACGACAACGCCATCCGGCCAATATGGGTCGATCCGTCCGTCAATCTCGCGCTGGACGTGAACTTGACCCCGCGCGGTGGCAACCTATACACCAGCGTTTCCACCGGCTATACCCGCGAGGCGGCCAAAGAAGTACAGGTAATGATCGACGGCGACCCGGAAACGGCGACCTTGCGCCAAGTCGATATCTCGCCGCGCTTAGCCGGCCTCAATATCGGCTACGTAAAAAATACGGTCGTCAATCTCGGGGCCGAGATGCCGGTCAACCGCATTCGCTTCTATCCGCGCCCGGGCTTTGAGGAAAATTACTTGGCTTGGTACGAAATCGGCGTCGCCAACAACACCGCCCCCTTCATGGCTTCGCCGCAAGAGCGCGCACCGGGCAAGCGTTGGTACCAAGACATCAGCCGCTCGCTCACCTCGACCAACGACCCAGAATTCGACATCCTAGAGCGCAACGTGGAAAACCTCGACCAAGTCGTGGATTTGCGCTTTCCCAAGCGCGACTTGCGCTGGGTCGCCATTCGCCCGATCAACCCCGAGCGCACCTGGGAGATCGCCGAAATGGAGGTGTATGGCCAAGGCTTCGTCACCAAGACCTCCTTTCGCACGGGTGTGCTGGACTTTGGCCGCCCGGTGGCTTGGAGCAAGATTCGCTGGCAAGGCGAGGTGCCCGAGGGCACTCGGCTCGTATTGCGCACGCGTACCGGTACCACACCACAGCCCAATTTATTTTGGAAAATCGGACGCACCGGCAACTTTGAGCGGGTGTCCAAAGACGAGTACACCACGACCTACCAAGTGGGCCGGTTCAGCCATATCCAAGCGACGTACGACACGGACAACTGGAGCTTCTGGTCAACGCCTTACGACTTCGCGGCCGGGCTGCACAACCCAGAGGCTGAGGGGTGGGAGGACGGAGTACCCCTCCTTTCGCCAGGACCCAGTCGTTACTTGCAGCTAGAAGTGGTCATGTTTTCAGATGGGGACAAAGCGCCGCGCATAGACGAGATGTCCCTGCTATTTGCCGAAGATCCCGCGGCCCAAAGCGTCATCGCCGAAATCTGGCCAGTTGAAACCGAAAACTTCGAGCCGCAGACCTTCACCTATGTGGTGCGGCCCATGCTCGCAGAGGGCGACCGAGGCTTCGACCGGCTGGAGATCTTCACCCAAGTCCCGGCCATAGCCGTCCATTCGGTCGCAATCGATGGCCGGGAAATCATCGACGACTTTCCACCCCAATTAGAGGAAGATAGAATCGTCATTAGCTTTGAGCCGTTTATCGCGCCGCGCGACAACGAGCGCCGCATCGAGGTTGTCTTCGACGCCAAGGTGCTGCGCTTTGGCGCAGAATTTACCGGTTGGGTGTACGACAGCACCGCGCCCGAGCTCAAGCAACAAGTTCGACCCGGCAACGCAACCTTCCGCTTTGCTGGCGACGTCCTATCAGTGCGCACGCCCGTCGGCGGTGAACTGGTGCGGAAGGTCACCGCGCATCCCGCGACGCTGACGCCCAATGGCGACGGGATCAACGACCAGACCATGATTTCGTACGATCTGCGCAATATCGGCGTGCCGCGCCAGATCGCCCTGCGGATTTTTGACCTGTCCGGCCGGCTGGTGCGCGAGGTGATTTCCACGCCAGCCGTCAGCGGCAGCTTTGCAGCGGTTTGGGATGGCCGTCGCACCGAGGGAGACTTAGTCGCTCCGGGCGTGTACCTCTACCAAGTCGATCTCACCACCGACAAGGGTCTCTCTGCAGCCGCAGGGACCATAGCTGTGGCCTACTGAGCAAGCAAATGGCAGAAACTGCGAAACGCATCTGCAAGATCGCCCTATTTTTGTGGGCCATTAGCGGCGGCTCGGCCGCGGCGCAAATCGGGCTGCAATCGCTAGCCTCTCCAAGCACGGCGGCCCTCGACCCGGCAATGCGCCGCTGGTATGTGCCCCAAGAGTTGGTCGCCGAACATCACTGGCGGCAGTGGAGCGCCACCAACTACGCGCGCGAACCTTATCAGCGGTATGTTAGTCCCAGCATCGAAGGAGATTACTTCTACGACGCCTTTGGCAACTTCCTCAATCAGGGCTGGCTGATATACAACGTATCCCAGTCCAACCCCGAGGAATTCGGCACCGTATTGTTCGAGGCCCAGCGCTTCCGCAACTGGTTTTCCGAGGTCGCCGTGGCCTCCGAGCAAAAGGGGCAATACGCGTACGCACTGACCATCAGCAGCGACCTGCGCACCACTCTGACGCCCATGGTGCTGTCCAAACCGCGCCTCGACGGCATACAGTTCGACTTTGCCATGGACAAGTACCGGGGCACGTTCCTCTACGCGCAGGCCAGTGCCCCGCGCGGCATCACCAACCAAGAGCTGCGCCGCACCAATTCCACCACCCTGATCGGGGGGCGCTTTGAGGTGCAAATCGGCGATTTCGTCGAGCTCGGCGTCCACAGCGCCAACGCCCACCAAGCCAATTCGCTCTCGCAAGAGGCTCTGTTGAGCAATTGGGTAACCGGGTCGCTGACCCAAGGCCAGAACCGCACCATCTCCCGCATCGAAATCGCACTACGCGACGACTCGCCCGACGATGGCGTGGGCGGCGCAGCGTATTTTCCGGCCGGCTCGGACATTTTCATCACCTATCGGGATGGCCGCGTGGATTCGGGCCGCGAGATCCGCTTTGAACCCGTAGTGGAGGGCGGCGCACCCAGGCCGGGCTATATCGAGGCCAACGGCAACGACGAAATCCGCCTGCGCTACGATTTCGACAGCGCAAGCTTCATCAACCGAGCCGCGGCCGACAAAACCGAGATCGTCAAAGTGGAATTCCGGCTGGTGGTGGCCAACGACTATCAGGTATGGATAACTTCCGACCAGCAGACCAGCGGCGGCGAGCCCGTGCTCCTGCTGATGACGCAAGCGCCGGGCAACATCAAGGATTTGTCTAACTTGCGCGTCATCAGTTTTGAAGCTGGGCTGCCAACGGCAACCCACATCCTCGGCGGTACGGTGACGGCTACCGACGTGATGGGCTTCGACCTGTACGGCGAGTACGACCTCAACTGGAACTACCGCAAATATCCCAACAATCTCGTCGAAGAACACCAGACTTCGGCCGGCATTGTCGGCGCGCGCAGCGCACCAGCCTATATGCTCAATCTGTCTCGTCAATGGTCCCGCTTCTTCATCTACGGCGAAGCCTATCAGATGCACCCGCGCTACAACACCCAAACGTTCGTCACCCGCGACGACGGCAGCATCGACTACCAAAACGACCGCAGCCTCATGGATCTGGTGGAAGACAACGACGACCAAGACCGGGTGCCAGACACCTTCCGCGCCGACTGGGCCTTCCCCGACCGCCAGGTCTTTCCGGGCTGGGACCAGAACAACGACTTCGTGCCCGACATCAACCAAAACGACAGCCGAGTGCGCACCAACTCGATCCCGGACTACGAAGAGCCTTTCCTGCGCTTTGCAGTAGATCGGCCCGAATTCCTCTTCGGCGTTGACATGAACAACAACTTCTGGACCGACCAATACGAAAACGACCAAGAGCCGGATTATCCCTACAAGCGCGACCACCAAGGCTACAACGCGTACGTTGGCACCTACTTAGCTCCGCAGCTAAAGATCGTCGCTGGCCTCCTGCGCGAGGACCGCATCTCTTCCAACCAGAAAAATCACAGCGCGTACGCACTCCTGCGGTTCGATCAGAGTTGGGCGCGCTACGGCGATGTGCGCCTCTTCGGCATGACCAAGCGCGTGGAGGACGACATCGCCGACCCGCTTTTGCAATGGGCACCCGACAACACCCTGCGCCTCGGCACGCTGACCGAGATCGACGATCCGCTGCTGGCTCGCGACACTTGGGTCAATCAGCTCTTCCTCGGCCACAATGTGCGCGCCTTTTCGTTGAACCTGCAGAGCAAGGTCAACTGGGTGGTCTTTCACCAACTCATGGAGGCCGAGCGGCGACAACGCTGGGGCCTGGCCGAGACGGATTTCTTCTTCGGGATGATCAACAAGGCCCACTACCGCCATGCGTTTGGCCCCCTCTATCTAGAGCCGCGCTGGAAGAGCGAGTTTATCAAGCAGAGCCGCGACCTGTTCACGGACGAGCGCCGGACGATCCTAGCCGAACTTTTCTCGCTGTTGGTGGGTACCGATGTCCTAGAGATCACCAAGTTGCAAGCGGGCCTAGAGTACCTGATCTTCGACGATTTCGACGCGGACGCCAACGACTTCACGGCGCTGACTTGGGGCGTTCAGTTCAAAAATGAATCGGCCTACCAAGGCTACAAGCTCCAGACCGTGATTGGGCTGGTGCTAGAGCGCAAGAATTTCAAGGACGCCCCATCGCGCACCGAGACCCAATCTTTCATCGCCGTTTACGCGGGGATTTAAACCTTGACATACGCTTTTGCGAGCTTGTACATTGAACATTCGCACGTTGCGAAACCGAGAAGGCGGCTAAGTTACCGCACCTTCTCTCTTTTTTAAACCCTATCTCGTGGAGGTAGTTTCACCATGAAAAAGATCCTCACCACCGCCTTTGCCTCGTTGGGCCTTGTGGTTGCCGCCCAAGCCCACGAGCCGCCTGGCGAGCTGTTGGTCGCTGTGAATTTTCCCGATGCCAACGTACCTGTCATCGACGGCAACCCCAGCGAGTGGGCCCCCGTGCCCCTCGACCAGTACGGGATTTTCAGCGAGTCCTTGTTCTCGATCCACGGCTTTGCCGGCGAGAACGTCGACCGCGGCGGGCTGGACGCCAGCTCGATGCAGATCCGCCACATCGTCGGCTGGAATGACGCGACCAACAACGTGTACATCACCAGCCGCGTCTTCGACAACATTCACATCACTCAGCGCCAAGATCCGGGCAAGTTCTTCTGGGATGACAGCGTCGAGTACGAGCTCAACGCTGCACACCAAGCCCGCGACGACCTGAATCCCGGCGACGATGCGACCAGCTTTAGCTACAAGTTCGCTTTCCCGGTCTATCAGGAGACCTTTGAGTGCCTGGATGACCAGCGGCTCGCAGTGGGTCGATATCGCCCATAGCTTCACGGGCGAAGAGTTTGGCGAGAGCACGTACGACTACGAACTCCGCATCCTGCCGATCGAGCGGATGCCGCGCTCGGATGAGGCCACCGAGGACCAGGTTGAGATCCACGACTTGACCGAGGGCGCGGTCATTCACATCACCCTCACGGTCAACGACGTCGATGGCGGCGATGGCGATGGCGACAACCGCATCGGCATGTGGAGCACCAATCCCATTTCGTGCTGCCACGCTGGCCAAGACTTGCTGCTAACCCCGGCCGATCCCAACATCGATTGGGGCGCAGCTACGGCTGTCGAGGGAAGCAGTTGGGGCCAGATCAAAGCCCAGTTCTAGGCTGTTTCGTCTCAATCGCAGTACTATTTAGGGCAGGTCTCGCCTAGATGCGGGGCCTGCCCGAATTATATGCTCACCTAGGAACAGGTCGATTTCTGTCGTCGAAGATGCGTTGTGCCCAAGTCGAGGACTCTCCAGCCGCTACCGAGCCCTAATCCTTTATCGCCATGTACGCGGGGATTTAAGCCTTGACATACGCTTTTTCAGGTGAGTATATTGAACCCTTTATTTCGTTGCGGAATCGAAAAGTCGCCGGGTTGCCGCATCTTTTTTGAACCCCTATCTCTTGGAGGTAGCTTTACCATGAAAAAGTTCATCACCACCACCCTTGCCTCGTTGGGCCTTGTGGTTGCGGCCCAAGCCCACGAGCCGCCGGGCGAGTTGTTGGTCGCCGTGAATTTTCCCGATGCCAACGTACCCGTCATCGACGGCAACCCCAGCGAGTGGGCACCCGTGCCTTTGGATCAGTACGGGATTTTTAGCGAAAGCCTGTTTTCGCTTGAAGGTTTTGCCGGCGATAACGTCGCCCGCGGTGCCCTTGACGCCAGTTCGCTGCAGGTTCGCCACATCGTCGGTTGGAATGATGGGACCAATAACATCTATGCCACCACCCGCATCTTCGACGATAGACACGTCACTCAGCGTCAGGACCCCGGCAAATTCTTCTGGGATGACAGCGTCGAATACGAGGTCAACGCCCAGCATCAGGCCTCCGAGGACCAGAACCAAGGCGACGATGCTACCAACTTCAGCTATAAGTTCGCCTTCCCGGTCTATCAGGAGACCTTCGAGTGGTATCGCCCCAATCGCAACCTGCCTTGGCTAACCAGCGGCTCGCAGTGGATCGAGATCGCCCATAGCTTCACGGGCGACGAGTTCGGCGAGAGCACGTACGACTACGAGATCCGCATCCTGCCGATCGAGCGGATGCCGAAATCGGAGGAGGCCACTGAGGACCAAGTCGAAATTCACGACTTGACCGAGGGCAGTGTCATTCACTTCACGTTGACGATCAACGAAGTTGATGGCGGTGAAGGCGAAGGCGACAACCGCATCGGTCAGTGGAGCACCCAATCGATTGGGTGCTGCCGCGCACTCAACGACCTGCTGCTAACTCCGGCCGATCCCAACATCGACTGGGGCGCAGCTACGGCTGTCGAGGGAAACAGTTGGGGCCGGATCAAGGCCCAGTTCTAAGGTTTTCTTTTCTAGTGTCCAATTTGGGCAGGTCTCGCCTAGGTGCGGGGCCTGCCCAAATACTTTTAGGAGGCTATATGCTCACCGAGGAACAGGTCGATTTCTACCGCGAAAATGGCTATCTCGTCGTCGCGGATGTATTGCGCCCAGACGAGTTGGAGGAGGCACACGCGATTGTCGATGACTTCGTCGAACAGTCGCGGCACGTCTCCGAGCAGAGCGGGCACTTCGACCTAGAGCCGGATCACACCCCCGAAAACCCCAAGGTGCGCCGCCTGAGCGCACCGGCGCGTTACCACCCCTTCTTCGGCGGCTTGATGCGCGACAGCCGCATCCTAGAGCTTCTAACGCCCCTGATCGGCGCTGACATTCGCGCCCAAGGCGACAAGCTCAACATGAAGCCGGCCGATGGCGGCAGCCCGGTCGAGTGGCACCAAGACTTTGCTCACTATCCGCACACCAACGACGACTTGTGCGCCGTGGGCATTGCCCTAGACGACGCCACAGAAGAAAACGGCTGCATGATGGTGGTGCCCGGCTCCCACCGAGGACCGATCCTCGACCACCACCAAGACGGCTACTTCATCGGGGCCATCAGCCCAGAGCGCGACGAGATCGACCTCTCTTCGGCTGTACCCCTGGCGATGAAAGCCGGTTCGCTTTCCATCCACCACAGCCGCACTTTGCACGGCTCGGCGCTCAACCGCTCGGGTATGTCCCGGCGACTCTTGCTGTATCAGTACGCGGCAGTCGATGCTTGGCCGCTCGGCGGAGTGGGCAATTGGGATGCCTTTAACGCCAACATTCTGCGCGGCGCGCCCACCTACGATTTTCGCCTCGTGTCGATGACGGCTCGCACGCGCATGCCAGCCGGGGCACGCGGCGGCGGCGGCATCTACGAGTTGCAAAAGCCGCTGCAAGAAAAAGTATTCGCCGCCGGCTAGATCGCTGCCTTGCCGTCGTTTGTTCGCTTGGGGATCGTCGCGGCACTAGCTGCCGGGACACTCTGGGGCATCCTCTCCGTTCACTGGTACCCAGCCGAAGAGGTGCTGACCATGTGGGTGTATGGCTCGCCGCAAGAGGCCGAGCTGTATCGCCAACAGCACCCGGAAGTTCGCCTGCGCTTAGAGGTAGTGCCCGGCCGCAGCGTCGTGCAAAAGCTGCTGACGGGCATGGACGCTGGGCACGCCCCGGACATTTGCGTTCTGCACTGGCGGCAGATGTCGCAAGTAGCTAGCACCGGACAGCTCCTGCCGCTCGACGACTTGGTGCGGCGCGACCAGATCAACACCGGCGATTACTATCCGGTGGGTCTGCAAGCGTACACCTACCACGACACCCTCTACGGCATTCCGGTCAAAGGCAGCACCATTACCTGCTTTTACAACAAGGATCTCTTCGACCGCTACGACGTCAGCTATCCCACTGACGACTGGACACTCGACGATTTCCTCGCCAAAGCTCAAACCCTGACCGTCGATGAGGATCAAGACGGCCTGCCAGATGTCTACGGCTGCACTCCGTACGACATCGCCAGCTATGTGTGGAGCATGGGTGGGGACTTCCTGCGCTGGGAAAACGGGCGCTACGTCTCCAACCTCGACGACCCGCGGGTGGCCCAAGCCGTGCAGTTCTACGTCGATCTCTACTTTAAGCACAAGGTCAGCCCGCCTCGGCCCATGAGCACCTTCACCTTTGAGGCCGGGCGCATCGCCATCGGTATCATGGGCCCGTGGATGCTGCCGACCTTTCAGCTTTTGGACCGCTTCGAGTGGGACGCGGCGCTCTTTCCCCAAGGACCGGCTGGCCGGCAGACGCGCTACGCCAGCGTCGGTTTTACGATCTGGAAGGGCACGCGCGAGCCAGAAGTCGCTTGGGATGTGCTCAAGCACATGATCTCGGCCGAGGCGACGACCAAGATGGCCAAGTTGGGCAGCGACCTGCCGCCGCAACGCTCGGTGGCCCGCAACACCTACCCACGGGCATCAACGCCCTACGAGGAGGAGGTCTTCGTGCGCTCGATGGACTACAATGTCCGGCTCTTTCCCCAAGAGCTGTGGTGGGAGGACCTCTACCGCCGGATGCTCGACGAACTCGACGCAGCCCTCACCGGCCGCGAGAGCGTGGCCGAAGCCCTCGCCGAGGCCCACCAAGTGACCAACACCTATTTGCAGCGCATCTACGCCGAAGAAATTCCTCGATGAAGAGCCAAAACAAAGCCGCGTTCTTCTTTCTGCTGCCCAATTTCGTCGGCTTTCTCATCTTTGCGCTTGGCCCGGTCGTAGTGGCTGCGGGCATGGGCTTCTACCGCTATCAACTTGCCTCGGGCGCACCTGTCTTCATCGGGCTGGATAATTTTGCGGATCTGGTACTCTTCAAAAAGGTCGATGGCGAGTGGGTGGCACGCGATCCATACTTTTGGAAGTACCTCGGCAACACGCTCTTTTTGATGCTCAACATCCCGCTCGCCATGGTCGGCTCCCTGCTCTTGGCCGTGCTGTTAAATAAAGAGCTGCCCGGCCGCATCTTCTTCCGCACCCTGTTCTTCATTCCCCACCTGTGTACAGGCATTGCCATCTATATGGTCTGGAAAATGCTCCTGACCTACGAGCCAAACGTCGGCATCATCAACGGACTTTTGTGGCAGATTTTTGGGGTGTTGGGCATCGCGCCCGAGCGGGCTGCCGCGCTCCTGCCGGGGTGGTTAATCGACGCATCTTGGGCCAAGCCCGCATTGATCATCATGTTTATCTGGGCCAGCGTCGGCGGCTACAACATGGTTCTCTACTTAGCCGGCTTGCAAAACATCCCGCTCGAGCTCTACGAGGCCGCTGAAATGGACGGGGCTGGTTGGTGGTCGCAGCTCATCCACATCACCGTGCCGCAGCTAGCGCCCACGACGTTTTTCATTCTCGTCACCAGTATAATCGGCGGTCTGCAAGGTGGCTTTGAAGCTGCTTATGTAATGACTGGAGGCGGCCCCGAGGGATCGACGACCACCATGAGCTACTACATCTACACCCAGGCGTACGAGCAGTTGGAAGTAGGGTACGCCGCGGCGATTTCAATGGTGCTCTTCGCGCTGATTTTCGCGGCGACCTTGATCAACTGGCGCTACGGCGGCAAGCGGCTGGAGGCTGTCTGATGGTGCTCTGGCGTCGGTACCAATCAACGGTCCTGATCTATGCGATCTTGCTCCTCGTGCTCAGCGGCATGGTGGTGCCGCTGGTGTGGACCCTGCTCACCTCCTTCAAGTACAACGTCGATGTGACGCTCGGGTGGATTCCGCCGCGCTGGACCACGGACAATTACACCGGCGTGTTTCGCGCCTTCTCCTTCCTCCGCTACTACGCCAACTCGCTGTTCATCGCCACCGCCGTCACTGTGGTCCAAGTCGCCACCAGCGCACTCGCGGCGTACGCCTTTGCTCGCTTGCAGTTCCGGGGCCGCGACGTGCTCTTCCTCGGCTATCTATCGACGATGATGATTCCGGCCGACGTGCTGATGATCCCGCAATTCGTGCTGATGAAGAAGATTCCCGAATGGCTGAACGCTCAGCGGCTTCCTCTACTTAAAGAGTCACTACATCGGCCATCCAGTAGGGCTGGACAGTTTCTTCGCCCTGATCGCGCCAGGGTGTTTCAGCGCGTACGGAACATTCATGCTGCGACAGTTTTTGCTGGGTATTTCGCGCGAAATCGAGGAGGCGGCGCTCATCGACGGCTGCTCGGCGTGGGGCGTATTCTGGCACGTGGTGGTACCGCTGGCCAAACCGGCGTTGGGGGCCTTGGCGATTTTTACCTTCCTCGGGCGTTGGCGGGCTTTTCTCTGGCCGCTGATTATGACGGATTCGGATTCCATGATGGTGCTGCCGGTAGGATTGGCCAAGCTGTCGGATCTCTATGTCAACGACTACGGACTGATTTGCGCGGGATCGGTGTTGATGCTCGTGCCGATGATCGCGGTTTTCGTCTTTTTCCAGCGGTGGTTTATCAGCGGGATTCAGCTAGGGGCGGTGAAGGGGTAAACAATCCCAGTACTTGCCACTCCCAAAGAACCCTCTATAATTCCCATTATGGCCTCAGCTAAACATTTACCCATCAAAATTGATCGAAAAAAAATCGCCGCCTTCTGTCGTATGCACGGGATAGGCCGACTGAGTCTATTTGGCTCGGTCCTGCGGGATGATTTTGATCCAATTCACAGCGACGTAGATGTGCTAGTAGAGTTTCTACCTAGCCGGACCCCGGGCTGGGAATTTTTTATATGGCATGAAGAGTTAGAGGCCATCCTGGGACACAAGGTTGATCTGTTTTCAGGGCTGAATCAGTGGTTAGAACCTCTCGTCCGTCAGGAAATGCTGCCACTCTATGAGCAAGCATGACTATCGGGTTACGCTGCGGCAAATAGAGGAATATGCCGGTCGGGCACAGGAGATTTGTGCGAGCAAAACTCTGGATGAATTGGTGGGCGATTGGCAAGCGACTCTGGCCTTAGAACGGGCGCTGGAAATTCTCGGCGAAGCAGTGAAACGCCTGCCCAACGATTTGCGCAATCGCTATACCCAAGTGGAATGGCGGGCCATCGCCGGGATGCGGGATCGGCTCATCCACGGCTATGACGCGATTAAACACGAAATCCTCTGGAATGCCGTGCACGAGCAGTTACCTACTCTACAGGCGACGATACAACAGATGCTCGACGATTTGGGAAGCAGCGACACGCGCTAAAATTCGCTGTCCCTCGTGAGCCGCAACTCGGCCTTTGCCCGGATCTGCTGTCAACAGGAGACCGACCCATGACAACAATAAAACTTCCGCAGTCGTTCAGGGACCAAATAGACGAATGGCTGTACGTGATGCGGTGGACGACCAAAAAGTCGCGGGAAGCCTCTCCTGCCCTATTTGTGGCCCGCGCCGTTTTCTCGGCAGTCCAAGGACTGTTTGTCATCTTGCGCTGCGTTGCCATTTGGTGGGGGGTGGACTGGCTCATGGTGGCGCTGGAAGCTCCGCAGCAAAGCGAACAGATGCTGACTCGGCTGGCGCTGCTGGCTGGGAGCCTGCTGGCGGTGGAGGCTGTCGGGCGACAGATTTCCTATTGGCTAGGTTCACGGGCGGCATTTCACCTTGAAATGCTTCTAAAGCGCGAATTCATCACCAAATCTTCGGAGCTCGACTTGGCGGAAATCGAAGCCGCGGGCGAACGAAAGCTGCTGGAGAACCGGCATTCACTCGATTATACCGTCTGTGGGGTGATGGATTCGATATATGACTTCATTTTCCTCGGCGTGCAGGCGGTGGGGCTAGTAATTCTCTGTACCCTAATCGGCTGGCCAATCTTTGCGGCCGGGGCGGCCCTGCTGGTCGTGCATCTCGTCAAATGGCTGACTCGGCAGAAGAAATCCCGGGATGAGGAATGGAACCCTCTATACTACCTCGAGCACCTGCTCTCAGACGAGCATCCTGCCAAAGAGATCCGTCTGTTTGGTCTCGTCCCCTATTTCAAAGGCATGGCCGAGGAGTTGGCTGAACGGCACTACCGCAAGCGATTATTCACCGTCAGAATGGCAGCCAGAAACTTGGTTTTCTACCTGCCTTTCCTAGCAATCGCCCTTGGTTTTGGCTATTGGATTGTTGAGCAAGTAACGGCCAAGGAGATTTCCCTAGGACTGGCCTGCATGGCTCTTATCGTCGTCTTCATTGCTCAGCAGGCCGTGTCGGGCATTTCCAAGATGACGTGGGCTTGGGAACGCTCGCTCGAAGGCATCCAAGGCTACCAAGCCTTTCTCGACATACAGCCGCAAATCAGACCTGAACCGAATCTTCCCGCGGTGCCGACCGATCTTGGCTCGGGCATTGTGTTTGAAGACGTCTCCCTGACCTATCCGACGAGCGACAAACCCGCAATTGAAGGGGTATCGCTGACCATTCGGCCTGGCGAGCGCATTGCGCTGGTAGGCGAGAACGGCTCTGGCAAGACGACCTTTGTCAAGCTGCTGACCCGGCTCTACGATCCGACCGCAGGACGAATTCATCTCGGCGGCCGCGACCTGCGCGAATACAACGTGGAAACGTATCGCCAGCGCTTTGGCGTCATCTTTCAAGACTACATGCGCTATCACGGGACGGTCGCCGAGAACATCGGCTACGCGCAATACGAGCGGCTCGGAGATTTGGACGGCATCGCGGCCGCGGCTGAGAAAGCTGGCTTGCGCGAATTCATCGAGGCGCTGGACGAGGGATATCAGACCCGCATCGGCTCCTGGTTCGATCGCGGCACCGACCTATCGGGCGGACAGTGGCAGAAGATCGCCTTAGCGCGCGCCTTTTTCCGCCAATCCGACATTCTCGTTTTGGACGAGCCGACCAGCGTCCTCGATGCCCGCGCCGAATACGACATTTTCCAACGCTTCCTCGAACTGACCGCTGGCAAGACCACCATCCTCATCTCGCACCGCTTTTCGACCGTCCGCATGGCGGATACAATCTACGTGTTTCAGGAGGGGCGCATTGCCGAGCGCGGCAGCCACCGAGAGCTGATGGCCCAAGACGGGCTCTACGCCGAACTATTCAATATGCAGGCCGAAGGCTTTTTGCTGGATAGTCAACGGGCCGCCGGGTAAGTACTTCCCGTATTAAATTTAATGGCTCGCTCTAGAGCGCAAATCGGACAGTTAAAAGCAAGGAGTAAAAACAGATGACCCAACTTCTGCAAAAGGCTTTCGAGAGAGCCGCCAAACTCCCGCAAGAGGAACAGGACAAATTTGCGCGTTTCCTCCTAGCCGAACTTGAGTCGGAGCGGCGATGGGCCAAGCTGTTTAGCCGCTCCGAATCAGAGGATTTGCTGGAGCGGCTGGCCGCTGAGGCCCTAGCAGCGCACCGGGCAGGACAGACTCAGCCTCTCAATATAGAAGAATTGTAGGCGTGCGTTCGTTTACACAGACGAGCTTCTGGGATGCCTATCGTCTCCTTCCAGAACACGTACAACGGCAAGCACGCGAATCCTATCGGTTTTTCATATCAGATCCTCGTCATCCAAGCTTGGATTTCAAGCGCGTGAGTCAGCGGAGCCCAGTGTACTCGGTACGCGTGAGCATTGACTATCGTGCCCTCGGCGTCCTAGACGAAGGCGACATCGTGTGGTTCTGGATCGGTCCACATCACGAGTACGACCAGCTTCTCAAGCGAATATAGGATTACTGTACGGTAGGAAAAACGAGGGGTTTTATGAGGTTCTGCGTGCCTCTCATTGCACTCGTGCAGAGTTTTTCGACTGCCACAGGGAATCAATTCGTGTACTTTGGAACGAGTATCCAGCTACCGCGTCTTTACCCCTTAGCGGGATTCAGCTAGGAGCGGTGAAGGGGTAGCAGATGTGAATGAATCTTTGCGACGCATTCTCCCGAACCGCCTCACTGGCGACGAGCCGCTGCATTCAGGCGGCAATCCCATTCGGCCCAAAGAGACTGTTCTGAATTTCTGGCAATGGTCAGCATCGGATTTAATCGACAATACGCAGCGGGGCGCTCTCGCGGAATATATCGTTGCGCTCGCCGTCGGGGCGGCGGACGACACGCGAGGTTCGGGGTGGACTTCCTACGACGTTAAAACTCCCGCTGGCATCAAAGTTGAAGTAAAGTCATCGGCGTATATTCAGAATTGGGCACAAAAAAAGGAATCAACGCCGCGATTCAGCATTAGGCAGGCTTTCGCATGGAACCCTGACACCGATACTTACTCAGATGAGAAAATTCGGGACTCGGACATCTACGTTTTCTGTCTGCATAAGCACCGCGACAAGGAGACCTTAGACCTCCTCGACGTGTCCCAATGGGACTTCTACATTCTCCCAACCGCCGCGTTGGAGCGCGAGGCGAAAGAGCAAAAAACCATCGGGCTTGCATCTCTGGATCGACTTGGCGCACGTAAGGTGTCATTTGGACAAATTTACGATACTCTCCGAGATGTACTGACAACCTCTAAAACGCCGTGAGCGCAAGGATTCTCAAGTCAGTCCTACAAATCCCCAGTACTTGCCACTCCCAAAGAACCAGTGGAGTTTCTACCTCGCCGGACCTGATGAATTGGTGGATGATTGGCAAGCGACTATTGCGCTGGCCTCTGCAAAGCTACTGTGAGCCAAACTGGTAGGGCGGCCCGAGGATTCTCGTTCCAGTCCAACAGACGCTCATCAGTCCCCGACAGATATGAAGAATCCTGCCAGTATCTTGAATCCTCGGCAGGACTCTCCAAAATTTGCCGCAAGATGAATCCCGACGTTGCCACGGGGTTGAGAATGTCCGCCAGCGTCCAGTTGAACTCAAACCTGCCATCCTTCTCACTCCCAATGGACCCAGTTTCCCAATAGGACTTCTCAACCTCAATCGGTCTAATCTGATCTTTCCAAGGCCGCTGGAACGGATGAATATCATAGAAGACGTAATGTCCCCCTAGACGCAGGATGCGAAAGATCTCATTGAAGACCGCATGCAAATCTGCAATCCAAACGAAGAACCCGTTAGAGGAACAGACTAAGTCGAATCCCTCGTCTCCTATAGACTTTAGGTCGGCAGCATCGGCTTGCACAAAGGCGATAGATAACCCTAGCTCCTCTGCTCGTCTAGCGGCCACTTCTAGCTGCTGTTCAGAGATATCTATCGACGTGACGTTTGCTCCCATCCCAGCAAGAGCAAACGCCGCGTAGTTATCGCCGCTGCCAATGACGCACACATCCTTGCCCGATATGTTGCCGGTAACCTCGTGAATCAGTTGAAGCGCGCCGCCGGCAAAGCCGAGATCAGGCTCGTTGGGGCAACGTTGCCACAATCCGTCCTTGTCGCGAAGCCCCTCCCACTGCTTAGCGGCTTCGTTCCAGTGACGTCGGTTGGAATCGTGCATGTCGTTCATAGCCAGTTCACCTTGGCACCTGAATCTTGATTCCCCAAGACAGAGTAGAGAATCTGATCGTCTCTACGGAGAGACCCAGACTACGCAGGTATCCGACAGACGCATCGACGTGCCAAAAAAACTCTTCTTCAATAGCGTCCGCCGTAGCGTCGTCGCCAATGGAACGATAGTGATCAATCAAAACTCTCTCCTCTTGTGCGCTCTCCAACATTAGATCCCCAAATAGCGCACGCCCCCCAGGCAATAGCCGCCGCACAAGCCGGTCAAACAGAAGTTCTTTCTCCTGTTGGGTGAGATGATGAACGACGTATGTACTAACCGCGACATCGAACGGAGAAGGATCGGCGTCGAAGTACTCCAGTATATCTGCTTGGACATACGAGACATGGGATGCGCCACAGAGCTTTTGTCTGGCGATCTTGCTCATTTCAGTAGAGACATCGACGCAAACAAGAGATCGGCACAGCGGTAAGCGAACGGTCAAATTTCCAGTCCCAGAACCAAGCTCTACAACGGTCGAGTCTTGGTTGATACCCGCATTCTGCGCGACCCAGTCGAGGACCTCAGTATAGCCCTCCCGAATAGGATCTTCAGACCTAAGCACATCCCGATCATAGGTAGCCGCGTCCTCGTCGTGATTGTACAGATCTACGTGGCTACTTCTCATCTGCGTCATCCTCCGACAGCATTTCACTAAGTGATGTTACGCAGCCTTTAGCTTCTGTAATTCGTCAAAGGCGTGTCGAATGGCCTTGAGATAGAGTTTTGATCGAAGGGCAAACGGATTCATCCGCTGCTTGATGCGCAACCACTCTAGCGAGAAGGCCGCATAGATGGCCATAAAGACATGGTTGCTTTGGGTACGGACCCGTTTGGTCGGCGACTTGGCCAACGCGGCATGGGACTTGAGCGTTTTGTGAAAGACTTCGACTTTCCACCGTTTTTGATAGATCGTCTCAAGGGCGTCTTCATGTTGGTCGAGATTACTACAGGCCAGATACAACATGCCGGTGGAATCGTCTTTGTTTGTAAAGACTCGCCGATGCAGCAGGACGGGAAAAGGCCGTCCTTTGATCGAGGCGGTTACCGGCGTGGGGTCTGACCAGTCCAGCGTATCGATGCGCACGAAGCGGCCGTGGGCTTTGTCTTGTAGGCTCAAGGCGACCGTCCGGTTGGATTGGAGGGCGACGATAAAGTGTTTCTTGAGGTCTTGGCGGATACACAACAGGTTTTCCTTGGCCGCAAACCAACTATCGGCCCGATTCTGTTGGCAGGTGCGTAGCATCTGCCGCAGCAATTGGTTTTTGGTCACCGCGCTTTTGCGCTTGACCCGACGCGTTTGTAGATCGCAAAACCGAATCGGTTTACGCACGAACTCATAGGCCACCGGCACACTGACATCCCCGGCCTGATAGATGCAATTGAGCAGATTCAAGCCTTTGACCGAGCAGTTTTTACTATGATCGAAGTGCCAACAGATCAACTCATTTTCATCCGTGTGCGGCTTTTCCTGAATCGTGTCATCGAAAATGAGCACCCCGTCTTCCCGCTCGATGGTGCGTACCACGGTTTTGACTTGATGCCAGAGCTCTTTCGACGTGTACTCGGCTTGGGACAGAAAGCGCGTTACTTGGTCGTGGCTGATTTGGCCATCCAACAGAGACGAAAGGCCGGTGGCGGTCGTCGCGCCAAAAGAGCTCAACAGATAATCGCTATAGAGGTCTAACAGTTTTTTATCCATGACAAACAAGATAAACCAAACCCTAAAGCCTGCGTAACATCACTCACTCATTCTAAGCAGGGTGCGAACGATCTAATTCGCTCACGAGCCTTGGCCCTTCTCATGCATGCAGAGGGCCAATCGTGTTCGGGCATTGCGGCGGTGGTGGATTATCACGTTACCACGGTGCGTAGTTGGCTGCGCTCCTTTGAGTGTAGTCGGGTGAGCAGTATTTTCCCCCACGATGCCGCCAACCAGAACGCGGCCAAACTAACCCGCGCGCAGAAGGAAGAAATAGCCCGCACCCTCCACACACCGGACGCGTTGCCGGCCGAGTTGTGGACGCTACCGCGGTTGACCGAGTATATCCGCGCCGAATTTGGGGTCGTCTATGAATCGGATCGAAGCTACCATTATCTACTCAAGCATCTGGGCTTCTCCTTCAAGTTACCTTCCCCGGTCGATGTGCGTCGAGACGACCAAGCCGTTGAGCATACGATGGCGGCCATACGCGAACAGATAAAGCCGTTGATGGCCTCGGATACTTGGGTGGTGCTGTGTGCCGACGAGACCCAAGTACGCTACGAAGAAGAAATCACGCGGGTGTGGCTACCCAAGGGAGCCAAGACGATCCTCAAGCTCTCCCGGCAGCAAGAGGGACAACACTATTTTGGAGCCCTCAATCTAAAGACCGGTCGCCATCATTTGATCCCTGTAGCGTGGCAAGACACCGACCATATCTGCCAAGCGCTGACCCTTATCAAAAAAAAGTATCCGAACAAAAGAATCTGTATCCTTTGGGATAACGCCACGTGGCACCCATCACAAGCCCTGCGAGAACAGTTAGGCCAAGGAAAACCGCTGGAGGGGATCCACTTGATTAGCTTACCCCCATACGCGCCCGATAAAAATCCACAAGAAAAGGTCTGGAGATACGCCAAAGAGAAAATACGTAATCAGCATTTCAATAGCTGCCAAGAATGAAAGAGGAGGAATTTCGAGGATCGAAACCTACCGTTGATGAACGTCTCCAAGCCGAACAAAAGGCCAGTCACTCTATCACACCCCCTCCTCCTCTGCCAGCCGTCGTCGGTGAAAATGATCGCAGGCGTCTTCATTCTCGCGTATCCGGCTCTATGCGTTTCATCATATCTATTTTGTCCACCAGTGCAATATGGCCGTCTTCTTCCTCTTCACTGAACCACTCGGCAATGCGCCCCACTTGCCGGTAACCGACCTTTTCGTACAAACGGCGGGCAGGGGTGTTATTGGCAAATACAGTTAGGTAAATCTGCTGCAGCTCCATTTTGCGCGCCTCTTCCTCCAAAACTCCCATCAGCGCCGTGCCCAAGCGCCGCCCCTGGTACTCGCCGATGATTTTGATTCCCAAAACCCCCATGACCCGGCTGCGGGGAGCCATGCGGCCCTCGCCGATAATGCGTCCATCCACTTCCAACAAAAGGTGAGAGGCCTGACCTGTCTCGACTTCGACCATGATCTGGGCCAGGCGTTGGCAGCCCAGGGCAAAATCCGTATCAGCGTGATAGGCCCGCACCCGCTCGCGGTGCAGAATCTGGCACATTTCGACGTACGAGGGTATGTCCTGCCAGCGCGGATAGCGGCACAGCACCTGTCCCCCTTCTAGGGGAATGGCTTTGACGAGTTGACCTTCTTTGAGCATGGCGAAG
>JAGWBY010000066.1:25397-25860 GCA_021295675.1 Candidatus Latescibacterota bacterium
ACAGCAGTGCAGGTTTCCGTCTCGCTGGGATTGTAGGGAAGGTGAGGGACGCCGGCGGGGATGTAAATAAAGTCGCCGCTGTTGATGGATTCATGCTCCTCCAGACGCTCGCCATACCACATTATAGCTTGGCCGCTGATGACATAAATAGCTGTCTCGTGGTTTTCGTGCAGGTGTGCCTTGGCTCGTTCTTTAGGAGGTATGTTCAGCAGGTGCATGCAAATCCCCTGCGAGCCGGTGGTTTCAGCGGCGATCCCCGAGACATAGGTGAGTGCCTGTTTACCTACGTAGGTTCCTCGACCGCGAATCACTTTGCAGGTTGGCTTGGGATGCTCTGACATTGTTTTCCTCTGTGAGCTTGGGGTAGTAAAAGGCATCGTCGTTTGCACATCGAGCGTCAAGTGAGAGGTCCTGTTGTTTACATCAAATGATAATTATTTGATGCGGTGATGCAAACGTCCGG